>JANNHF010000206.1:0-2762 GCA_031404235.1 Chloroflexota bacterium | reverse complement strand
GGAGAACTACTCCGGTCAGCTCGCGTCACTTGTGACCGAGCACACCGGGATCCTCATCAAGGACCGCATCAACAAATACGACGGCCGGCCGTTCAGCGAGGACGAGGTGGTCCGTGCTCTCGCCAACTCGTATGCGGGCGGCAAGGCCGAGCCGGTGGTGACGCATGTCCGTTAACGTGCCGACGAAGCTCACGATCAAGGACTACAAGTCCGAGCTGCACAACGATTGGTGCGCGGGCTGTGGAGACTTCGGCATCCTCACGAGCATCCAGATGGCACTCGCGCAGCTTCAGCTCGACCCCGACAAGGTCGCGGTGTTCTCAGGCATCGGCTGCTCCGGCAAGACGCCGCACTACATCAACGCCTACGGTTTCCACACGCTGCACGGCCGCGTCCTGACGGTCGCGACCGGCGCGCGCCTGGCGAACACGAAACAGACCGTGCTCGCGCTGGGCGGCGACGGCGATGGGTACGGCATCGGCGCCGGCTACTTCGTCGGCGCCGGACGCCGCAACGTGGACTTCGCGTACATCGTGCACAACAACAACGTTTACGGACTCACGAAGGGTCAGGCCTCACCGACGCTGGCGAAGGGCAAGAAGACGAAGTCGATGCCCGAGCAATCGATCCAGGACGGCATCAACCCCGTCGCGATGGCGATCGCGTCGGGCTACACGTTCATCGCGCGCGCGTACGCGCTCGAGCCGAAGTACACCGCGGGCATCATCGCCCGCGCGATCGAGCACCGCGGCGCGGCGCTGGTGGACGTGCTGCAGACCTGCCCGACCTACAACGACCTCTACACCAAGGAGTGGTACGAGGGCGCAGACCTCGCCGAGAAGAAGTCCCGTCTCTACAAGCTCGAGGACCAGGGCTTCGACGGCAAGGTCCAGGACGTGACCAATAAGCAGGAGATCATCGCGAAGAAGGCCGCCGCCGTCGCGCGCAGCTATGAGGACGAGCCGATCCCGATCGGCGTGTACTACGAGATCGACCTGCCGACATACGAGGACGAGGTCTTCCGCCGCATCCCGGACCTGAAGGAGACGCCGCTCGTCGACCAGAACTCGTTCGAGCGCGACGTCCAACCGCTCCTCGAGGCGATGCGCTAAGCCTTACTGCCCCACCCCGCCAGGCAGTACACGCCCACGAAAGGTCACCATCGTTTCGTGAAATCCCTGCAGCAGGTCGATGTGCCGAGCCTCGCCCAGCGCGGTGATCCAGAACGCGAATTGTCCCTGTGCGAGAACGCCGCCTCGGGGCGCTTCCTGCGCCGGGAACGAGAGGTAGCGCTGCGACGAGCGCGTCTCACTGACGCCAATGTCGCGGTCCATGGTCGATAGGGCGACGACGAACCGGCCGCTCTCGGGCGAGGCGATGCCGTCAGACACGAGTGTCGCGGGTCTGAATGGCTCGATCTTCTCGACGGTTGCGCCCTGGGGCGGTATCCGCCCCAGGGCGCCGTCGTCCCGGCCAACCAGCGTCGTTCCGTCGAAGCTCATCGCGGCTGCGACCAGCGGTCCGAGTCCGGGATCCACGACCCGCGTGTCCGACGTGCCGTCGTTCACGACGAGGGTCCCGGCCGCGAAGCACGCCACGACGACCCGCCCGGCACCGGCAAGCACGCGATCGCCGCAGGTCGACTCGAGGCGTCGGCCCAGCGGTCGTAGCGAATACGGTTCGTAGGCCTCGACCACGCGACGGTCGCCCTCCAGGTACAGCACGAGCACTCGGCCGGTGGTCGACTCGACCGCGATCCCGCCGTGCCCGGTCCCTGTCGGGAACAGCGTGCGGCCCGGCTCGAGCCGAGTCGCCAGCACGGTGCCGCTGGCCTGGTCGATCCAGCGCAGCCGCGCTCCGTTCTTGTCCTCGTCTGCGATGTAGATAAAGCCGTTGGCTGAAGCGACCTGGGCCGTCGTGGACGCATCGATCGTGTACTTCATGGCATGGTTGAGAAGCGCGACAGCGTTCATCTTCCCGTCTTCGGTCAGGATGAAGAACGTGGCGGCGGGGAACCCGCCCATCATGTCGGTGACGTCGATCGTCGGGATGGGCATGCCCGACGGCACTTTGCTCTGCGAAGGAGCGGGGAGCGTCGCCGCTCCTTCGCAGGCGAGGATGAGGAGCACGCCTCCGAGGAGGAGCCGCCGCATCTAGGCCGCTCGCGCCCGCGCCTGGCGCACCGTGAGCGCGAGCCCAAAGATCGACCAGAAACCGAGAGCCAGAAGGATGAACGGCACGGTGCCGAGCGTGTAGCTCAGTGTCTCGTTGACGGGCTCTTCGGGCACTGCGACGGGCAGATTCTGCGTGACGATCGTTGGCGTGACGGCGGTGGGCTGGGCCGCGGTCGGTGCAACCTTCCCCGTCGCCGCGATCGTGTTGACGTCGAGCGTCATATCGAACTTGTAGTCACCGAACTGCACGAGGCCCGAGTAGATGGCCGCGCGGAACGGATAGAAGACGCCGGCGTAGAGCGCGCCGTCGCCCGACTGGCTCACGAGCTTCAGCGCGACGTTGAGGCACTTGGTGCGCTCGCGGTCGGTCTGCATGATCACCGCGAGTCCATCGGCGGGGAATGCCGCGCCCGGGTCGCCGCGTCGCACTGACGCGACCAGGGTCACGGGCTTGCCCTCTGACCACGGCTGTCCGTCGGGCGTCTGGACCGAGATGCCGTCGAGGCAGGTCGGGCACTTGGCCGCGGCCGGCGCCGCGAAGGACGCGAGGGTCAGCAGTGAAATGACGAACGCGAGCAGGATCCTGGG
>JANNHF010000205.1:0-35673 GCA_031404235.1 Chloroflexota bacterium | reverse complement strand
CGGTGAAGCTGGGCCGCGGTAATATCGATATCGTCGACCTGGCGCTCTTTAAGAAAGAGATCCGGTACTAGAACCGGTCGTGCGGCTCTTTCGTGCCGCCCGACCTCGCCGTCCTGCCGCGCAGAAGTCTTAGGAGCTGAGGTTCGCTCCGCCCTCGGGGGAGGAGCTTGTGCCGTCAGCGTCGCCATCGTCCGCGATCCGCGTGACCATGGCGTCGTCGCCGCGGTCGTGGGCATCGGTCACAGCCGAGTCTGTGGCGTTCGAGTCGTAGCCGACCTTCGTGAGGTAGGAGTCGGACTCGTCGATGAACGCTGTCTCGCCGGCCGACCCGCCACTCGCGTCCGCGTTGGCCGCCGTGCCGGCGTCGCCGCGGTCGTGGGCATCGGTCACGGAACGGGCACTCAGATCCGCCTTCGCGTTCGCCGCGAGGAACCCGTCGGGGTCGTCGTTGGCGATGCTGCGTCCGACCGATCCGCCGCTCGCGTCCGCGTTGGCCGCCCTGCCGGCGTCGCCGCGGTCATGGGCATCGATCACGGAACGGCCACTCAGATCCGCCTTCGCGTTCGACGCGAGGAACCCGTCGGGGTCGTCGTTGGCGATGCTTCGTCCGACCGAACCGCCGCTCGCGTCCGCGTTGGCGGCCGCGCCCGAGTCGTAGCCGACCTTCGTGAGGTATGCCTCTGACGAGTCGTCGGCACTCGCGTTGGAGAGACTGCCGGCCGCGCCGTCGATGTCGGCAGTGAGGCTGCCGCCCGGCTCGGTCGGGACGATTGTCCGAATGCCTGACGCGCCGTCATCGATCAGCGCGGAGTTCGCGTCAGATCCGGACACGAGAGCGCTTCGCACCGATCCGCTTGCGCCTGTCGCGTCCGCGTTGCTCAGTGCGTTGGCGCCGCCGGCGTTGAACGCGTTCGGCGCGCCGCTCAGGCCGCTGGTGCCGAGGTCCGTCCCGGCCTGACGGGTCGCGGCGACCGACGCCCCGCCGAGCGCGAATGCCTTGCTCATGCGCTGGTCGACGCCGAGTGCCGACAGACGGCCCGCGTCGCCTGTGCGCAGCGCAGCCGCCTCGTCGGCGGAGAGATCGAAGCCACGGAGCGCCCCCGTGGGGTCGGTGCTGAGCTGGCGCCGGAATCCGGCGTCACTGATGGCCCGCTGAACGACCTTCGTGATTGCCTCTTTCGACATTTCTGTCCTCCCTGCTGGTGTGCCCGAACAATGGTCCGCCACCGGGTGCTGTTCGTTCATGCCGGTGGCGCGCGCTCTGTGATGCTGATCACATTCCGCCCTGGACCGGACTCCCCTCTCCTCCCCTTTCGTTTACTGAGGCGTGCGCGAAGCGCACACGCCAAGCTGATGAGCGCAGCGATTACTCGAGCTCCGGCAGATCCACCGGCTCACCACGCGGCTTGCACAGGCCGCAGTGAAGCGCGTCCTCTACCACGAGCGCGCGGAGCGTTGCGTGCTTGTTGCCGCGGAAAACGTCGATCACGAATGGATGGGTCTTCGCGTGCTCCCGGCAGGTCCCACGGCCGCAGAAGCGGCACGCTCCCAGCGCGGTGCGCTCACAGACCCAACAATCCAACCTGTCACGCTCCCCCGACCGCCGAGCCCAGCCCGGCGTTTTCGACATAGTGCGCCGTCCGGGCGCGGAATTCGCCTAGCGTTTCGCCCGAGGCGCTGACCAGCCGGGCGAAGTCGTTCCGGGCCAGAGCGGCAAGCACCAGGTCGGTGGCGGCGGTCACGGTCGCGCTCCGCGGGCGCCCAAAGAGCAGGGCCAGCTCCCCGAACCCGTCGCCGCGCCCCAGGCGGCGTAGCACCACCCCACCCGAGGCCACCTCGGCCTCCCCCTGCCGCACGATGTAGTAGCCGTCGCCAGCGTCGCCCTCGCTGAAGACCGCCGCTCCGGCAGGCACGCGCACGGTGACAAGACGCGGCGCGATACGGTCGAGCTCCTGCGGCTCCAGGCCCCTGAAGAAGGGCAGTGCCGCCAGCTCCGCGCGCTCCTGCGCCGAGGCGCGGATCCGTGCGGCGATCTCGTAGCGGTCCTGCACCCACCGCTGGAAGTGGCCGCGATCGAGCGACCAGAGCACCGATGGCGCGAGCGTGCGGATCGTTGCGCCGCGCGGACGACGATCGAGCAGCGCGAGCTCGCCGAAGCCCTCGCCGGGGATGATCGTGCCGCGGACGGTGCCGTCCTCACCGATCACCTGCAGCCGGCCCGACCGCACCAGATAGAAGCGGTCGCCCGGCTCCCCCACCGTGATCACGGTCGTGTCGGCTGGCACCTCGCGCTCCTCGAGGTGCGAGGCGATCGCGAAGAGGGCCGGCGACGATAGGCCCGCAAGGAAGCGAACGCGCGCGAGCATCGCGGCACGCTCGTGCAGAGCGGCGGCCTTCTCCTTCTGCGATCGCGCCGCGCGCGTGCGGGTGACCATGCCGACCGCACCGACCGCGCGCGTCGCCAGCGCGACAAGGAGCGGACCGACGAACACGAGGACGATCGCCGCAAGCACCAGTGGACCGACGGCGCCAAGGGACAGCAGCTCTCCGGCCGCGGTCGCCACGCGCGACTGCCAGATCGACAGCCCCAGAACGAGCATCAGGAGAGAGGTCACGATCGCGAGCACGCCATAGAGGCCGAGGCCGATCTCGCTCGGCGTCCAGCGCTCGCGTCGGCGCAGCTTGCGCGCGACCTTGCTGCGCGCAAAGGCCAGCGAGCGCTGTCGCAGGAACGGTGCATCGAGGAGATCGACGAGGACGTGATAGCCGTCGAGCTCGAGGATGGGTAAGAGGTTGAGCACGAGCTGGAAGGCGAACAGGCTCGCGGCCTTGAACGCAAGGCTGCCGGCGGTCCCGCCATCGGCGGCGGCGACCACGGCACACGCGGCACCCACCGTCATGCCGGCGACGGGGCCGGCGAGCGCGACGACGATCCGCTGACGCCGCGGCGCCATCGACATGTCGGTCGAGTCGACGTACAGACACGGGAACAGGTAGTAGATCGCGAGACCGAGACGGCGTACGCGGCGACCGAAGTGGCGGATCGCGAGCGCATGACCCGCTTCATGCACGGAGATCGACAGGACCTGCAGCGCGATGAGCACGAGCAGGCCGAGAACGTAGCTTCCGTCGACAGTGACCAGCTCATGCCGTCCGACCGTGACCTCGCGGACCCAGAGCACGAAGCCCGCGCCGGAGAACAGCAGTACAGCGGCCCCGCCGAGGCGGGTGAACGCCACACGGCCGCCCCAGCGGTACACGAGACCGACGACGCGATCGGCGTTGTTCCAGCGCGCGATGTCCCACATGATCAGCCGGCGCAGCCAGAGCGACAGCCTCGCGAGAGGGTCGCGGTTCACCCGCAGCGCCGTGAGCTTTTCGTAGACCGCCGGACGCTCCTCGCCGAAGAAGCCGTTCGCGGCCATGGCGGCGGTGAGACGGGCGAGGCGCCCGAGCGCGAGCACACCGCGGCGCTCGAGGTGCGCGACGAGGATGTCCTGCGTCGAGCGAACGCCGTCCATCAGCGCGACCAGCTCGACGTCTTCGGGCTCGAGCGAGACATAGAGTCCCGCGCCGCGGTCGGCGTGCGGGTTCTTCAGCACGGTGTACGCGCTGCCGTCTCGGCGTCGCAGCTCGGCGCGCTCGATGCCCGCGACGAGTCGCGGCACGAGCGTCGCGTAGTCGAGCCTGCCGCGGAGCGTCTCCCAGATGCCGTCGATGGAGCGGACGGTAGCGCGGACGTCGCGCCACCGAAACTGCTAGCGTTTTGGGCGTCCAATGAAGATCGGTGTGCCGAAGGAGACCATGCCCGGCGAGACGCGGGTCGGGCTGGTGCCGGAGACGGTGGGCCGCCTGGCGAAGGCCGGAAATACAGTCCTGGTCGAGCGCGGCGCGGGCGTGGCCTCCGCGTTCCCGGATGACGCGTACGAGAAGGCCGGCGCCCAGCTGGTCGACAACGCGTTCGACGCCGAGCTCGTCGCGAAGGTCCAGCGACCGACCGACGCGGAGATCGGCAAGCTGCAGGCGGGAACGGTCCTCATCGCCTTCCTGCAGCCCCTGGTGAACACCGATCTCGCACGAACCCTCGCCGAGCGGAAAGTGACCGCGCTGAGCATGGACGCGATCCCACGCATCACGCGCGCGCAGTCGATGGACGCGCTCTCGTCGCAGGCGACCGTTGCCGGCTACAAGGCCGTCCTCCTCGCCGCCGCGGCGCTGCCGAGGTTCTTCCCGATGCTCACGACCGCGGCCGGCACTATCGCGCCGGCGAAGGCCTTGATCATCGGCGCCGGCGTGGCCGGGCTACAGGCCATCGCGACCGCGCGCCGGCTCGGCGCTGTGGTCGAGGCGTTCGACACGCGCCCGGTGGTGAAGGAGCAGGTGCAGAGCCTCGGCGCGAAGTTCCTCGAGATCGACCTCGGCGAGAGCGGCGCCGGCGCGGGCGGCTACGCGAAGGAGCTGTCCGAGGAGGCGCACCGCAAGGAGGTCGAGCTCCTCGCCAAGGCGGCACGCGAGAACGACATCATCATCACGACCGCCGCGATCCCGGGTCGCAAGGCGCCGGTGCTCATCACCAAGGAGATGGTCCCGACGATGAAGCCGGGCTCGGTGATCGTCGACCTCGCCGCGGAGACCGGCGGCAACTGCGAGCTGACCGAGGCCGGCAAGACCGTCGTCGTGAGCGGCGTGACGATCATCGGCCAGCTGAACATACCGGCGTCGATGCCGTTCCACGCGAGCCAGATGTACTCGCGCAATGTCGCGAGCCTGCTCGGACTCATGATCAAGAAGGACGGCGTGTTCGACCTCAACCTCGGCGACGAGGTCGTGAAGGGCACCGTCATCACGCACGCCGGCGAGGTCGTGCACGAGGGTGTGAAGAAGGCGATGCAACCGGCGCCGGCGGGAGCGCGCGCGTGAGCACCGAGATCCTTCTCGGCGCGTACATCTTCATGCTGGCCATCTGGGTCGGCAACGAGGTCATCTCGAAAGTGCCGACCACGCTGCACACGCCGCTCATGTCGGGCGCGAACGCCATCCACGGCATCATCGTCGTCGGCGCGCTCCTCGTCGCGACCGCGCTGCCGGGTCCGCTCGGCACCGTGCTCGGCTTCCTCGCCGTCGTCCTGGGCACGATCAACGTCGTCGGCGGTTTCGTCGTCACTGACCGGATGCTGCAGATGTTCAAGGCGCGTCCGCGCCCCGCGAAGCCCGCGGAGAAGAAGTAGTGGAGCAACTGCAGGGTCTCGTCCCGTGGGTGTACTTCATCGCCGCCGTCACCTTCATCTACGGCCTCAAGGGCCTCTCGGGCCCCACGACCGCGCAGATGGGCAACCGCGTCGCCGCGGCCGGCATGCTGGCGGCGGTCATCGCGACGTTCATCGAGAAGCAGGTCGCGGAAGCGTGGATCCTGCTGCTGCCCGCGATCGCGATCGGCACGGTGATCGGATTCGTCGGCGCGCGACAGGTCCCGATGACTGCGATGCCGCAGATGGTGGCGATCTTCAACGGCGCGGGTGGCGGGGCGGCCGCGCTCGTGTCAATGCTCGAGTACCTGCACGCGAGCGAGGCGTCCGGCGGCGCGCCGGCCGGCGAGGTCATCGCGATCCTGCTCGGCCTGATGATCGGTGCCGTCTCCTTCTCGGGCAGCATCGTCGCGTTCGGCAAGCTGCAGGGGCTCATCGACGCGAAGGCCTTCAAATACGCGGGCCAGCAGATCGTGACCGGCGGTCTCTTCGCGGGCATGATCCTGCTCTCGCTCACGCTCGTGGCCGACGCCGCTGGGGTCGTCGATGCGCCGAATGGGCTCGCGCTCGGCCTCGTCGCGGTGCTTGCGCTGGCGTTCGGCGTTGCGCTTGTCATGCCCATCGGCGGAGCGGACATGCCGGTCGTCATCTCGCTGCTAAACGCGTACACCGGGCTCGCGGTCGCCATGGCGGGCTTCGCGATCGGCAACCAGATGCTCATCGTGGCCGGCACGCTCGTCGGCGCGTCGGGCACCATCCTCACCCGCCTGATGTCGAAGGCGATGAACCGCTCGCTCGGCAACGTCCTTTTCGGCGCGTTCGGCGCCGCGACGGCCAGCACCGCGGGCGCGAAGACCGACGACGGCCGCTCCTTCCGCGAGGTAAGCGCGGAGGATGCGGCGATCCTGCTCGGCTACGCGCAGAGCGTAATCATCGTTCCCGGATACGGGTTAGCGGTCGCGCAGGCGCAGCACAACGTCCGCGAGCTCGCCGACCTGCTCGAGGCGAAGGGCATCGAGGTGAAGTACGCGATCCACCCCGTTGCCGGCCGGATGCCGGGGCACATGAACGTGCTGCTCGCCGAGGCCAACGTGCCGTACGAAAAGCTCTTCGACATGGAGCAGATCAACGAGGAGTTCCAGCGCGCGGACGTCGCGCTGGTCATCGGCGCGAACGACGTCACGAACCCCGCGGCGCGGAAGGACACGACGAGCCCGATCTACGGCATGCCGATCCTCAACGTCGACCAGGCGCAGAACATCATCGTGATCAAACGCTCGATGAAGCCGGGCTTCGCCGGCATCGACAACGAGCTGTACCTCGATCCCAAGACGGGGATGCTCTTCGGCGACGCGAAGGAAGCGGTGTCGCGCGTCGTCAGCGAGCTGAAAAAGGCGGCGGCCTAAGCACCCAAGCGCTGTCTGCTCGCGGTTTCCGAGCAATTCGTCATCGAACTGCAGCATTCGCGCTGAGGCCCTCGGGGCGGGCCTCGCGCTCGGTTCCTTGCTTGTAGGGCGCGCGCGCGAGCGTCCACATCGGCTCCCAACAATGACATCCTCGGGTGGAGCGGACCCGGCCGGGGCCGCATCGATTCGAGCACATCCCCACACGAGAACCGACCTTGACATCGGTATGTCGTGAACGAGAAAGAGGAGGAAAGAATGAAGAACTTCGACACACTCAAGGATCTCCAGGTGACACTCGACAAGGACCGTCCGGGCACACTCGCGAAAGCCATAGCAGCGATCTCGAAAGCAGGCATCAACATCGAGGGCTTCTGCGAAGTCGATGGCCAGTTCCACACCGTGACCAGCGATCCGGCAGGCGCCAAGCGCGCTCTGGAGTCCGCTGGCTACAAGGTGCGCGAGAACGACGTGGTCGTATTCACTGCGGAGGACCGGCCTGGATTCCTCGCCGAGATCCTGAACCGCATCACCGACAACGAGATCAACGTTGGCGTGGCCTACACGCTGACGAACACACGCATCGCCGTCGGGGCCGATCAGGCCTCGAAGCTGAAGGACGTCCTTCAGGAGTTCGCGACGACCGCTACGCGGAGCCGCTAGCTCGTCTGCCCCGGCCGGGTCCGCTTACGAAATCGTCACCTTCATGCGCGCAACGGCTTCCGCGCTCGTAGGCGCCCAGGTCACGTTCTGACATTGCGGGCAATACCAGCTCTTGCGGAATTCGTTCGGGTGATAGCCCCACGCGACAGGCGTGCCGCACACGTGGCACGGCAGCCCGGAGCGCTCGTCGACCCACAGCCGTTCGGCCGCGTTGAGCGCGAAACGCGTGCGGCGCTCGCCGCCGTCGCGGTTGAGGCGCATCAGCTTTCGCGCCTGTGCAACGAGACGACGCAGCGTCGCATCATGGAGATTCGCGACCTTCGCCCACGGTGACACCCGCTCGAGGAAAAGCGCCTCGCACTTGAAGACATTCCCGATCCCGGAGATCGTCCGCTGGTCGAGGAGCGCCGTCGCGATATCGCGCTCCGCGGGGCTCGCACGCAGCCGACGCAGCGCCTCGTCTTCGTTGAACTCGTCGCGGATGATGTCGGGCCCGAGCTCCGGCAGGAGCGCGTGCAGCGCGATCTCCCGCGTCGTCATGAGCTCGACGACCGGCGGCGTGAAGCACGGAGCGACGAACTCCTCGGTGCGGATGACCACGCGCGCATCTGACGGCGGCGACCACCATCGTTCGTGGGGACGGTACACGTGCCACATGCCGGTCATCTTCATGTGCGTGTGCAACACCACGTCGTCGTCACCTCGCGCGAAGGTGATCAGAAGATGCTTTCCGTTCGACTCGACGGAACGGACGACGCTGCCGACGACCTCGAAGCGCGCGGCGTCCGAGCTCATCCGCGGCGCGACGACGTCGAACCCCGTCACGACGCGGCCAGCGAGCGCGCGCCGCAGCACGTTCGCGACGCGGTGGATCGTGTCGCCTTCAGGCATCCGGCTTGATCTTTCGGTTCACTGTCGCTTCATGTAGCCGCGCGGCGTGCGGGAGAAGCCGGCTTCGCGCAGCGCCTCGGCGAGCGGAGACTCGTCGACCGGAAGGCCATCGACCTCGTCGAGGAAGAACGGCGCGCGCCGGTCGGGGCTCGCCTCCGCGGCGAGCGCGGTGGCGATGAGCCCGCGCGTACGTGCCACCTCGTGCTCGTCGCTAGCGGTGAATGTGAGCAGCGCGCGCTCGTCGCGCGCGAGCCACGCGGCGAGCACGCCATCGATAAGCACGACGAGCGCGCCGGCGGACCGCATCGGGCGCCGCCCCTCCGCGCGCTCGGGCCACGGCAGCGCCGCACCGTAGAGGTTCGCGGGATCGGTCGCCGCGAGCGTGACGGCGCGCGCGTCCTCGCTCGCCTCCCGCACGACGCGCAGACGGTCGACCGCGCCCGGGAGGGCGAACTGCGTCGCGCCGCGCCCGGCCACGAAATAGCCGCGGCGGACGCGACCCGCGTCCTCCATCGCTTTCAGCACGCCATAGACAGCGGCGAATCCACCTGACAGACCCTCCGCCTGCACCGCCTCGCGCGTGACGATGCCGTGTCGCTCGAGCAGCTGATGGACGCGCGCGGTCACGCGCTCGGTCGACGTGAGGTTCGGCGCGCGCAGCGCGTCGACGAGCGACCAGCGGCCGGCGCTCTCCTTCGAATAGATCGCCGCGCGCTCGGCCGAGACGAGCATCGACGCGCGCGTCGGATATGTGGAGCGTCGCGCGGCGTTGGCTCGGCGGCGGGCGCGTGACGCGGGCGAGCGGATGAAGCCGCGCAGCGGTTGGAGCGTGTCGTTGGTGACCTCACCCGACCACACCAGGTCCCACAGTGCCTCGAGCACCTCGGGTGTGAAGCCGCCGCCAAGTCCCGCGAGAAGCTGCGGGAAGAACAGCGCGCCACGCGCGGCGAGCAGCTCGCGGATCTTCAGATGCGTCGTGCCGGTCGGCCGCCCCTCGCGCGACTCTGGCAGCAACGCGAGATGCTCGGTGAGGAAGATCGACACCTTGCCGTCGTGCGGGCCGCTTGCACCGCCTCCCACCCAGACCGCCGCACCGGACGCGAGGAGCGCGTCGAGGTCTCCCTCGTCGTACCCGCTGACGCGCGAGGGGAGGACGCGCGACTCGAGGTCGGACGCAGGGACGAACGCACCCTGGAGCTGCGCGATCGCGTCGAGCAAGGCGCCCTCTCCGGCCGGCGGGGCGTCGAGGCCGTGCCACGCGGTCGCGAACCTGGCGAGCGCCGCCTGTTCGACCGGCTCGACCTCGCGGCGCAGGCGCGCCAGTGAGCGTTGTCGAAGCGTCCGCAGGACGCCGGCATCGACCCACTCGACCCCGGTCCCGCCCGGGCGGAACTCGCCCTCGACCGCCGTTCCGGCGTCGGCGAGCTCGCGCATCGCCTCCAGGACCAGGCGCGTCGACAGGCCCAGGCGGCGCGCGAGATCTGCGACACCGAACGGTCCGTGGGTGCGAGCGTAGCGGCGGACCAGCGACGCCAGTGGTCGCTCGCTGCTCGCGAGGAACGCGTCCGGCAGGCCCGGCGGCACGACGACGCCGAGTGCGTCGCGGTATTTCGCCGCGTCCTCCGCAGCGATGTGCCGCGTCTCGCCCGCGATGAGGAGCGAGATGGTGCGGCGATCCCGTTCGAGCGTGGCGAGCCAGTCATCGACAGCGGATGGGTCGGTGACGCGCGCCGCGACCTCGTCGCGGGTGAGATCGCCCAGACGCAGGAAGAGGTCGTGCACGCCGTCGGCGTGCCGTGCGGCGCGCTCGGGCGCGAGATGCTGGAGCTCGAGCTCGAGCTCGGCGAGTGCGTCCGCGTCAAGCAGCTCGCGCAGCTCGGCCTCGCCGAGGAGCGTGCGCAGCTGCGCCGGGTCGACGGTGAGGGCCTGCGCGCGCCGCTCCGCCAGCGGGGCATCGCCCTCGTAGATGAAGCTGCCGACGTAGGTGAACAGCAGCGACGACGCGAATGGCGACGGTGTCTTCGAGTCGACAGTGACGACGCGGATGTCGCGGCTGCGGATGCCGCGCAAGATCTCGATGAGCGCCGGCATGTCGAACACGTCCTGCAGGCACTCGCGATACGCCTCGAGGATGATCGGGAACGAGCCGAAGCGCGACGCGACCTGCATGAGCTGGGCCGCGCGGCGACGGGTGTGCCAGAGGGGCGAGCGGCTGCCCGGGAAACGGCGCGGCAGCAGGAGCGCGCGACCAGCGGCCTCGCGGAAGCGCGCCGCGAAGAGCGGGGTCTCCGACAACCGCGCGACGACGAGATCCTGTGCGCGATCGGGATCCGGCAGCGCGACCTCCGCCGCTGGAGGCGCGTCCGCCTCGGGGAATCGCGCGACGATGCCGTCGTCGGTCCAGAGCACGTCGATGTCGAGATCGCTGCGCTCACGCGCCATCGCGGCGATCGCCATCGCCCACGGCGCGTGCACCTTGCCGCCGAAGGGCGTGAGGACACACACACGCCAGTCGCCCACTTCGTCGAGATAGCGCTCGACGATGATCGTCCGGTCGTCGGGCACCGCGCCCGCAGCCGCGTACTGATCGGCGAGGTACTGCAACAAGTTGCGCGCGGCGCGCTCGTCGAGGTCGTGCTTCTCCATCAGCCGTCGCGTTCCCTCGGCCGGATCCGACGCGCGAAGCGACCGTGTGAGCGCCCCGATCGCGCGACCGAACTCGAGCGGACGCGCCGCGCTCTCGCCCTTCCAGAACGGCATCTTCCCGGGAACGCCCGGTGCGGGGGAGACGAGCACGCGGTCGTGCGTGATCTCCTCGACCCGCCAGCTCGACGCGCCGAGGAGGAACGTCTCGCCCTGGCGCGTCTCGAACACCATCTCCTCGTCAAGCTCTCCGACGCGTCCCTTTCCCGGTTCCGCGCTGACGAGGAACACGCCGTAGAGCCCGCGGTCCGGGATGGTGCCGCCGCTCGTGAGCGCGATGCGGCCCGCACCCTCGCGCGAGCGCAGCCCATTCGCGACGCGGTCCCACACGACGCGGGGTCGCAGCTCGGCGAACTCGTCGGACGGGAATCGTCCCGAAAGCATGTCCAGGACCCCTTCGAGGATCGGCCGCGCGAGATCGGAGAACGGCGCCGCGCGGCGCACCACGCGCTCGAGGTCGTCGACGGTCCACGGCTCGA
The DNA here is from genome assembly GCA_031404235.1 of Chloroflexota bacterium. Classification (GTDB taxonomy): domain Bacteria; phylum Chloroflexota; class Limnocylindria; order P2-11E; family P2-11E; genus CF-39. The sequence continues at coordinate 24,288 of JANNHF010000205.1, read as the reverse complement.
CCGCGACCATCGCGACGATCTGCTGCGCGAGAACATCGAGGGGATTGCGCGGGTAGCGCGACTGTTCGACCGCGCCGGCGTGCATGCGCTCTGTGAGCGCGGCGCACGCGAGCAGGTCGCCGCGGAACTTGGGCATGATCACGCCTTTGCTGGGCGTGTCGATGCGATGGCCGGCGCGGCCGATGCGCTGCATGCCGCTGGCGACGGACGGCGGCGCCTCGACCTGGATGACCAGGTCGATCGCACCCATGTCGATGCCGAGCTCGAGCGACGATGTCGCCACGAGCGCGCGCAGCCGGCCCGCCTTCAGGTCGTCCTCGATCCGGAGGCGCTGCTCGCGCGCGACCGAGCCGTGGTGCGCGTGCACCAGCTCCTCGCCCGCGAGCTCGTTCACCGCGTTCGCGATGCGCTCGGCGAGGCGGCGGCTGTTGACGAAGATGAGCGTCGAGCGATGCTCGCGGATGAGCGCGAGCAGCCGTGGGTGGATCGCCGGCCAGATGCTGGACCGCGCGTCGGCGCGCGTCGCTGGACCGCTGCGGATCTCGAGCGTCTCCGTGCCCAGCTTCGCCATGTCCTCGACCGGCACCTCGACGCGGAGCTCGAGCTGCTTCGTGTGACCGGCGTCGACGATCTTCACCGGACGCGGGCCGTCCGCGTTGAAGCCGCCCAGGAACCTGGCGACCTCGTCGAGCGGCCGCTGCGTGGCGGAGAGCCCGATGCGCTGCAGCGGATGCCCCGCGAGCTCCTCGAGCCGCTCGAGCGAGAGCGCAAGGTGCGCTCCGCGCTTCGTCGCGACCATCGCGTGGATCTCGTCGACGATGACCGTGCGCACGTCGCGCAGCGACTCGCGCGCCGAGCTCGAGAGCACGAGGTAGAGGGACTCCGGCGTGGTGATGAAGATGTCGGCTGGCTGCTTCGCGAAGCGAACGCGTTCGCGGGCAGGCGTGTCGCCGGTGCGGATCGCGACGCTGGGCTCGCGCAGCGGCGTCCCCATCCGCTCTGCGACGTGACGGATGCCCACGAGCGGCCCGCGCAGGTTGCGCTCGATGTCGACCGCGAGCGCTTTCAGCGGCGAGACGTAGACGACGCGGCATCCCGCGGGATCCGCGTAGAGCAGCTCGTCGATCGCGGACAGGAACGCGGCGAGCGTCTTGCCCGAGCCGGTCGGTGCGAGTACGAGCGTGCTCTGACCCGACGCGATCGCTGGCCAGGCGAGCTCCTGCGCGCGCGTGGGCGCCGCGAACGAGCTCTCGAACCAGTCGCGCGTGGGCCGATGGAAGGTCGCGAGGGCGCCGCTCCCCATGGGGAGAGAGTACTAGCGCGCGCGATCGATCCGCGGCACGGAGACGTTGGACGTAGCGCATGAAACAGTGAGCCAGCCCGTCCCTCCGTCAAAGACGAGCGTGACCGAAACAGGACGCCCGGTCTCGTCGTCGTCGAAACGCCCGGCAACAATCGCCCCGGTGCGGCCATCAAAGGCGAGGTGGTAGGGCGGGCTCAAGCGGGTCCTCTCCGCGCACAAGATCTCACGGGTCAGATCGACGCGCAGCTGCGAGGGCGTGTTCGATTGAAAAAACATCGTCGGGCCCGAAACGATCGTCATCACCGGGCCGGCGCTCGCGCTCGATGCCGGCGACGCCGCGTGCGGCGCCGTGCCGAGGCGTGACGGAGGCGCGAACACGAGCGCGGCGAGCAGGACGAGCGAGACCGAGGCCATGGCAGCGGAGAGCATGACGACGTGCCTGTGTCGCGTCGGTTCGGAAACGGCGCCGTCGAGATCCTCGATCACGTCAGCGCAGCGTGTTCGCGAGGTCAGCGAGCTGCGCGACGCTGAGCATGCGCGACGACATCTCGAAGACCATGCCGTTCTCGAGCCAGCGGACCGCGGTCGTGCCATTGACGGTGAGCGTTGCCTGCGCCGCGCGGCCACGGATCCGCAGGGGCGGGTCGATGACCAACGGCGACGAATACGGCAGCGACTCGCTCTGTGGCAGGGGCGCGACCGTGACGAGATCGCCGGTCGCGCGCAGGCGGTAGGTCGTGGCGATCGCCTCGTTGTTCACCAGGCCGGTCTGGCCGAGCGAGGTGATGCGGAAGGTCGTGACCGCGTCTTCCTCCGGCAGGACGAGCGTCCGATCCGGGACCGGCTGCGTGCTGAAGGTGGGCCGAGCCATGGTCGGAAGCGCCGGCGCGGACAGGGTAAAGATGGGCGTCTGGCTCGCACGCTGGCCGGGCGCGAACGCGAGCGCGGTGAAGAACACCAGGGCGATCCCGACGGCGACGACGGTGACGGCGGTCATCCTTGCGCTCGAGCGGCCCCGGCGCTCCGGCCGGCCTGCGTCGAGGTCGTAGATCACGGGAGAAGTATCGCGCGCGCCCCAGCGACCTACGGCCAAATGGCGCGAAAGGTGACGGAGGGCAACTACCGAAGGTCCGCGACGAGGCTCGCGAAGCGGGCCGGCGCCTTGGCGGAGAAGCCATCGAGCAGCACCGTCAGCATCCCGTCGCGTGTGTCGTACTGGAGCGAGAGATAGCGCGTCGGGAAGTCGATGTGGAAGTAGTACGTCGTCGGCTGCGTCTCCCTGTCGAACGTCGCCTGGACCGTGGGGAGGGTCTCGTCGAGCGCCGCAGCGAACGCGCGCATGCGCGCGGGGTCCCGGATCTCGCCGCTTCCGCCTGCTCCGGTCTTGAACGCGATCATGCGCGCGTTCGCGACGTTGTAGGCCCGCGCGAGATTCACACCTTGAGGAATGCGATTCAGCGGCGGACTCCACCGCCCCGGCGTGCCCACCGGAGTAGCGAGCACCGTGACGCGATCGCGGACCGAGAAGGCGCCGTGCTCCGGCCACAGCGACACCCATGCTCCGACGAGCTGGCGCTGCGCGATGAGCGCGTGGCCCAGCGTCATGCCCGGGACCCACTCGCCGCGTTTCTGTTCGAGGAAGAACGTGAGGAGCTCCGCGGGCTTGCCCGCGAACGGTCGTGGGTCGAGGCCGACCCCGGCCGAGAGCGCGGCGTAATTCTGGAATGGTTCAACGAAGCGTGCGCCCATGGCTCTGATCTCGCGACCCGCGAGCGCGAATTCAGCGGATGTTGGCAGCTCGAACTCGTCCACGACGTGCTTCCCGGTCACATTCCAGCCGTAGCGTTCGAACAGCGCGCGAGCGTCACCGTCCAACGGACGGACGGCGCGGAGCTCGACCATGAGCTGCGCGAGCGGTCTCTCGGGTGTGGCACGCAGGGCGCTGATCGGTAGGCCAATGGGCCGGAGGGAGCCGTCCGCATTGGCCGTGCTCTCCAGGAAGAGCACTAGGGACTCTCCGGCCTTCGCCGCGATCACAGGACAGGGCGCGTCGTAGACGACGAACTCAGGCGCGACGCCGCCCTTTGACGTGTCCGTGACCTTCAACGTCACGCGCCGCCCGTCTTCGCCGAGCATCTGCGCGCCGGCGGTCACAGGGTCGCTACGCACGACACTCGCGAGGACGACGATGTCGGCACGGTCGACGAGCGCCGGCAGCGACACCGCGCCGGAGTCCTGCGACGGTCGCAAACAGGCAGCCGCGTTGCGGAACACCGGAGTCTCGGTGCAGGCGCTCGCCAGAACGCAGATCACCACAAAGGCCGCTCGAGCGAGGCGCATCTTCCGGTAGAACGTTAGGCAACGAGCGTGCGTTCCGCGTCTCGCGCACGGGCGCGTGAAGCGCGACTGCGCCTAGGTCACGGGTCCGAGCTGCTTCTCGAGCCAGGCCATGGCGTGTTCGGCGACCTCTTCCCAGCCCGGCTGCCCGACGATCCAGTGCGTCCGGCCGGGAAATTCGCGGTAATCCGTTACCGCGGTCGAGTGTGCGTACTTCCGGAAGTTCGCGAGGTTCATGCGCGCTTCGACGGTACGGTCCAGCTCACCCGCGATGATGAGGAGCGGCGCGCGGAGCGAGTTCCGGTAGTTGACCTTCGTCACGTCGGTCAGCGGCGCGAGGAGCGCCTGGAGGAAGATGCGCCCAGACGTCGGGAAGACCTGCCCCTCGTAAGCCGCGCGCTGTTCCGGCTCGCTCAGCGTGTGGACCCAGCCCCACTGGAAGTTCTTGAACGGCATCCGGCGTACGCGCTCCCAGCTGGCCCAGCCGAGCAGGACGGGAAGGCTCGCGCGCACGGCGTTCTTGCCGGGAAGCACGCCCTTCGGCGGCGCGGGATCGATCGCGACGCCCGCCGCGCCGAGGCCGCGGTCGAGCAGCATCTGCACGAACAGTCCGCCGAAGGAATGACCGACGAGGATCGGCGGCGCCTCGAACTCGCGGATGATCGACGCGTAGTTGTCGACGATCTCGCCGATGCCCAGCTTGCCGAAGCGCGGATCGGGAGCGCGCTGCAGATCTTCCACGCTGTGATCGAGGAAGGGCCACGCCGGGGCGACGCACCGATACCCGCGCGCCTCGAACCGACGCATGAACGGACCCCACGATTCCGCGGACATGAACGCGCCGTGGATGAAGACGACCGTTCTCAAATCAGTCGTGGTCGGAGATCCCGACCGCACGCCCATATGCCCACCCGCTGATCTCCGGTGGCTCGATGCCGTTGCCGCCCAGGATGGTCGTAGCCTGAGTGCGGTGTTCGTTGCCGTGGTGCACCAGCTGCGCGAGCACGGTGCCGACGGTCGAGCGGGTCGAGCGGCCCTCGTCGTCGTCCACTGGGATCGCGCGGTCGGGATCGTCGGAGGCAGCGATCGCGAGAGCGCGTCCACCGAGCGTGACCGCGATCGACGCAAGCTCGTCGAGCGTGCGCCGTTGGTCACGCCGGATCTCGGTGCCGATCAGCTCTCCGGTCATGAGCTGCACGTACCACTGCTCGCCGCTGACGAGATGCTGCAACGTCCCGTACAGCGACCCGTACGTGCCCGGAGCCTGGTCGTCGAGCCGCGCCGGATCCAGAGCGCGGCAGAAGTCGAGGAGCGTGCCGTTCGCCCACGTGTTGTGACGGAGGACGTGATCGAGCGCGGTCTTCACGTCTGGAGGATCGGGCTCCCACGTTTGATGAAGCGCCCGCGGCCCTTGCGGCCGAGGAACTTGTCCTTCTCCACGATGACCTCGCCGCGCGACATCACGACGACCGGCTTTCCCTTCACCTTGCGTCCCTCGTAGGGGTTGTAGTCGACGCGCATGTGGTGCGTCTTCACCGAGATCGTGTGCGTCGCCCGTGGATCCCACACGACGATGTCGGCATCGCTGCCGACGGCGATCGTGCCCTTCTTCGGGAACATGCCCATGATCTTCGCGGGCGTCGTCGACGTGACCTCGACCCAGCGATTGAGCGTGATGCGGCCCTGCACGACGCCACCGTCGTACGTGAGATACATCCGCGTCTCGACTCCGGGCGCGCCGTTCGGGATCTTCGAGAAGTCGCCGATCCCGAGCTCCTTCTGCTTCGGCTGGCCCTGGAAGCCCTCCTTCATGCAGAACGGGCAGTGGTCGGTGCTGACCACCTGTAGGTCGTTGCGCGCAGTCCCTTCCAGAGCTCGTCCTGATGCCACTTCTCGCGCAGCGGCGGCGACATCACGTACTTCGCGCCGTCGAATCCAGGCTCGTCGTAGTTGTCGACCGAGAGGAACAGGTACTGCGGACAAGTCTCCGCATATGCGGGGAGGCCGCGGTCGCGGAACAGCCGCACCTGCTCCAGCGCTTGGGCGGCCGAGAGGTGAACGATGTACAGCGGCACGCCGCCCGCCATCTCCGCAAGACGGAAGGCGCGGTTCGTGGCCTCTGCCTCGGCCTCGGGCGGACGCGTGAGCGCGTGCCACTTCGGAGCGGTGTGCTTCTTCGCGAGCGCCCGCTTCACGAGCACGTCGATGACGCCGCCGTTCTCCGCGTGCATGCAGATGAGGCCGCCGTTCTCTGCGGTGCGCGTGAGCGCCTTGAAGATCGACGCGTCGTCGACCATGAAGACGCCCGGGTAGGCCATGAACAGCTTGAAGGAGGAGATGCCCTCCTTGACCATCGTGTCCATCTCGCGGAGCACCTTATCGGACACGTCGCGCACGATCAGGTGCAGCCCGTAATCGATCACCGCTTTGCCACGGGCCTTCTTCAGCCACAGGTCGCGCGCCTTCTCGAGCGGCTCGCCCATGCCCTGCACTGCGAAGTCGACGATCGTCGTCGTGCCGCCGAACGCGGCGGCGCGCGTGCCGGTCTCGAAGTCGTCCGATGAGGACGTGCCGCCGAAGGGCAGCTCCATGTGCGTATGGACATCGATGCCGCCGGGGATCACATACTTCCCCGTCGCGTCGATCGCCTTTGCGCCGGCCGCCTTCAGGTCCTTGCCGATCATGACGATCTTCTCGCCGTCGACCAGCACGTCAGCCTTGTAATTGTCTGACGCGGTCACGATGGTCCCGCCGGTGATGAGCGTCTTGGTCATGGTCCCCTCCCGAGGCGAACGCGCGGGAGTTTAGGTCAGCACAGCGAGTCGGCGAGGACGACGAGCTCCCCGACGCTGCGCTCGACCGATTCGAGGCGATACGAGATACCGTGCTCGGTCCAGTTCACCACGGTCAACCCCTCGACCGACGCGATGCCCATGGTGCCGCGGATCGCGACGATCCCGCGCAGCGACGCCGGCGGCGGCTCGTTCGCGAGCCAATCCGGGAACGCCGAGAGCTGGACGTCGGTCACGCTAGACGGCAGCGCGAGCGAAGAGAGCTGAAGACGGGGCGAGAGCAACGCCCCCGTCGGCGTCGGTGTGGCGGACGGCGCCGGCGCGGGCTCGCTGCCGCTGCGCTGCTGCGCGAGCAGCGCAGCCGCGGCCAGCACGGTCCCGATGCCGATCAGGACGATGCGCTGCCACAGCGCGGCGCTCCGCTCCTTGCGATCGAGATCGATGAGTACGGAGTGCCGGTCAGTACCCGACATAGACGACCCGCTGCTCGGTAAAGAAATCGAAGGCCGCGGTGCCACACTCGCGATCGCCGAAGCCTGAATCTTTCACGCCGCCGAAGGGGACATGTGCCTCGCCGCCGACTGTTGGCAGGTTCACATGCAGCATCCCCGCCTCCGACTCCTCGGCGTAGCGGAAGGCTGTACGCAGATCGCGCGTGTAGATGGAGGAGGAGAGGCCGTAGCCGATGGAGTTCGCGACGGCCAGGGCGCTCTCGAGGTCGTCCGCGGGGATGATGCTCACCACCGGCCCGAAGATCTCCTCCTGCGCGACGCTCATGTTCGGGTCGACGTCGGCGAAGATCGTCGGCTCGACGAAGTAGCCAGCCTTGAGCTCCGGCTTCGACGGCGCGCTGCCATCGCGCACGACGCGCGCGCCCTCGCGCTTCCCCGCCTCGATGCGCTCGCGCACCTTGCGCAGCTGGGTGTCGTCGACGATCGGCCCCAGACGCACGCCGTCCGCCAGACCATCGCCGGCGCGCCAGGTGTCCGCCTTCGCTGCCAGCAGCTCCGTGAAGTCGACGAGGCGCGAGCGCACCACGACAGCGCGGCTCGTCGCGGTGCAGCGCTGGCCGGTCGCGCCGAACGCGCCGCCCGCAACGCTCTCGGCCGCCTTCTCGAGGTCGGCGTCATCCATGACGATCACCGCGTTCTTCCCGCCCATCTCGAGCTGCACCTTGCAAAGCCGCTGCGCTGCCTGCGCATACAGACGCCGTCCGACCGCGCTCGAGCCGGTGAACGAGATCGCCTTCACACGCTCGTCATCGATGATCGCGCGAGAGAGAGCATCGCCCGGTCCGAGCACCATGTTGAGCACTCCGTCCGGGACACCGCCGTCGACGAAGCACTGCACGACCTGCGCGGCGCAGAGCGGCGTGAGCGTCGCGGGCTTGAAGACCACGGCATTTCCTGCGACGAGGGCGGGCGCGATCTTCCACGCGGGGATCGCCACGGGAAAGTTCCACGGCGTGATGCACGCGACAACGCCCAGCGGATCGCGCACGGTGTAGATGAACGTGCCGCGCTGCGTGGAGGGAATGGTCTCGCCGGTGAGGCGCGAACCCTGAGCCGCCGCGAAGCGCACGTTCGCGACAGCGCGATCGACCTCGCCCAGCGACTCGGGCAACGTCTTGCCCTCCTCCTGCGTGAGCAAGCGCGCGAGCTCCACGCGCCGGCGCTCCATGAGTCGGCGGCCTTGCGCACGATGTCGCCGCGCTGTGGCGCGGGCGTGCGGCGCCATTCCTGATACGCGGCCGCGGCGGCGTCGATGGCGTGGCGAACGTCCTCGGGCGTCGAGACCGTCGCGTCGCCCAGCGACTCGCTGCTGCGCGCGGGATTCACGTCGCGCACGCGCTCGCGCGAGGTCGACTCGACCCACGCGCCGCCGATGTAGTTCAGCGCCGGCAGCGTCACCGCGTTAGGGCTTGACCAGGTCGTCGTACATGTCCGGCCGGCGGTCGCGATAGAACTGCCAGGTGTTGCGGACCTCGCGCACGAGGTCCATGTTCAGATCCGCGACGAGGAGCTGCTCGTCCTTCTCCGATGCCTGCGCGATGATCTTGCCGCGCGGGTCCGCGAAGTACGACGACCCGTAGTACTCATTCGGGCCGAACTCCTTCTCCTGCCCGACGCGATTGATCGTCCCGACCCAGTAGCCGTTCGCGATCGCGTGCGCCGTCTGCTCGATGAACCACAGGTGCATCGAGAGGCCGCGCGACGTCGCCGACGGGATGAACACGAGCTCGGCGCCGTGCAGCCCAAGCATGCGCGCGCCTTCGGGGAAATGGCGGTCGTAGCAGATGTAGACGCCCACCTTGCCCACCGCGGTGTCGAACACCGGGTAGCCCATGTTCCCGGGCCGGAAGTAGAACTTCTCCCAGAAGCCGTTCACGTGCGGGATGTGTGTCTTTCGATACTTTCCGAGGTACTTGCCGTCGGCGTCGATCACCGCGGCGGTGTTGTAGTAGATGCCGACCTGGTCCTCTTCGTACATCGGCGCGATGATCACCATGCCGTGCTTCTTCGCGAGCTCCTGCATGAGCTTCGTGGTCGGGCCGTCGGGGATCTTCTCCGTGTACGAGTAGTGCTTGGCGTCCTGCACCTGGCAGAAATACGGCCCATAAAAGAGCTCCTGCAGACATATGACCTGGGCGCCTTGCTGCGCCGCCTGCTCGATGTGCTGGACGTGCCTCGCGACCATCGAGTCTTTATCGCCGGTCCAGGCGCACTGGACGAGCGCCGCCTTCACGGTGGTCATCTCGCCCTCCCCTTCGAACTTTCGCTTGGCCGCGATGCTAGTCGACGCACCCGCGCATAGCATCGAAAGCGTGGAACCGGCGATCCAAATGAGCGGCGTGAGCGCGACCTATGGGACCAGACCTGTGGTCCACGGCGTGGATCTCGATGTCGCCGTCGGCGAGGTCGTTGCTCTGGTCGGACGAAGCGGCACCGGCAAGACCACGATCCTGCGACTCGTGGCCGGCCTCATCGCGCCGACGTCGGGCACCGTTCGGCTTCTCGGCGCAGCGCCCGAGATCGCGCGACGGCAGAAGCGCCTCGGCCTGGTGGCACAGGACGCGCGGCTGCACCCCTGGCGAACGGTCCTCGAGAACGTACGCCTGCCGCTGGAGGTGAACAAGAGAGCGCGGGTGAACGGGCACGTGACGCCGACGCAGTGGCTGGAGCGTGTGGGTGTGGCCGATGCGGCCGCCGCGTACCCGCACCAGCTGTCGGGCGGCATGCGACAGCGCGTCGCGCTTGCCCGCGCCCTGGTCGTCGATCCCGAGGTGCTCCTCATGGACGAGCCACTCGCCTCGCTGGATGAGCTCACGCGCGAGGATCTGCGTGTCGAGCTGCTCCGCATGTGGCAGATGAAGCCTCGATCGGTCCTCTACGTCACGCACGACGTGCAGGAAGCGGTGCTGATGGCCGACCGCGTCGCCGTGCTTGCCGACCGGCCGGCGCGCCTCGTCGCGCAGATACCGATCACGCTGCCCCGCCCGCGGTCGGCGAGCCTGCGTCGTGACCCCGCCTTCCACGATCTCGTCGAGCGGGTGCGGGAGCACCTCGCGTGACGGCGATGCCGCGCCGCACCCTTATCGACCTTGGCGTCGCGGTCGCCGCCCTCGGTCTCGTCGGCCTCGCACTCGAGATCTGGACCAGCGCCTTCCGCGTCCCGCCATACCTTGTTCCTTCGCCTTCGTCGATCGCCGCGCGTCTCTGGACCGACGCCGCGCTCTTCGCGCGAGAGGCGGCGATCACGGTCGGCGAGGCCGCCGGCGGGTTCGCGCTCGGGACGAGCACGGCCTTCGTGGCCGGGGCGCTGATGGCACAGTCGCGGCTCCTCGAGCGCACGCTCTTCCCGGTCGCGATCCTGATAAAGCTCACCCCGATCGTCGCCATCGCGCCACTCTTCACGCTGTGGTTCGGCTTCGGCACCGGACCGAAGATCGCGATCGCCGCGCTGATCACGTTCTTTCCGATGCTCGTGAACTCATTCGTCGGCCTGCGCTCCGCGGACGCGCAGGAGCTCGCGTTCCTGCAGACGCTCGGCGCCTCACGCTCGGAGATCTTCCGCATGCTCCGCGTGCCGAGCGCTCTGCCATTCCTGTTCTCCGGCGCGCGCATCTCTCTGAACCTCGCGTTGATCGGCGCGGTGATCGCGGAGTGGACGGGGGCCGATCGCGGCCTCGGCCGCGTCATCTTCGTGGCGAACGCCAATCTCGACCTCACCGCGCTGTTCGGCGCCGTCCTGACGCTCGCGGCGATCGGCATCGCCGCGAACGCGGCGGTCGGCGCGGCGGAGCGGCGCGTGCTCCACTGGCACCCCATAGTGGTGACGACATGACGCGCCTCGCGATCCTCGTCGTCGTTTCCCTCGTCGCGTCCGCCTGCGGTGCCTCGACCCCCGCTCCGAGCGCGCCGGCCTCTCCCAGCGGGACCCCGACGCCGCGGCCGCTGGAGGCGGTGACGTTCATCGCCGGATTCAAGGCACAGGCCAACCTCCCGTTCGTCGGCGTCTACGTCGCGCAGAAACGGGGGTATTTCCGCGAGCAGGGGCTCGACGTCACGATCCAGCACTCGGCTGGCTCCGGCGAGCACATCCGGCTGCTCGGTACCGGCGCAGTGCAGTTCTCCACCGGATCGGCCGGCGACGTGATGAAACGCGTCGCGGACGCCGGGGTGCCGCTCGTCAGCGTCGCCGTCATCGGCCAGCGCGGCGAACAGGCCTTCGCGGTGCGCGCGGACTCGACCATCCGCACGCCGAAGGACTGGGAGGGCCGCCTCGTCGGCTACAAAGGGACCGTAAGCGCGGACTACCTCGCGCTCCTCAAGATCGCGGGCGTCGACCGTTCGAAAGTACGGGAGGTGGCGGTCGGCTTCGATCCGCGAGTGCTCGTGCTCGGCCAGGTCGACGTCTATCCCGTCTTTACGTCAAACGAGCCGGACACGCTCAACCGGCTCGGCGTCCCGGTGCGGCTCTTCGAGCCGTGGCGGTTCGGGGTCCCCTCGCTCGGCCTCACCTACATCACGACGCGCGATATGGTCGCGGGCCGCCCTGATACGGTCCGCGGATTCCTGGCCGCCTCGCTGAAGGGGATCGCCGACGCGGTAGCGGACCGGGACGCAGCGGTGGAGATCGTCATGGGCTACGCGCCCGGTGAGGACCGAGCACACCAGCGGTACATGCTCGACGCGGAGATCGAGGCGGCGCTGACCGACCTCACGAGAGCGCAGGGTATCGGCGCGACGCAGCGCGGCGACTGGGCGCGCTTGCAGGACGTGCTCGCGGAGAACGGCGGGCTTTCGAAACAGATCGACGTGGACCAGGTGTTCACCGATCGGTTCACCAAGGAGCTTTACAAGGACGGACGCCTCGTCCGGCCGTGACGCTGCGGACAGCCGGTGCGACGCTGGTCGAGCTGCACGTGCCCGACCTCGCCCTAGCGAAACGGTTCTACGGCCGTCTGGGCTTCCGCGCCGCGCGCTACGAGTCCCCGGTCGATGACGATGGCTACCTCGTGCTCCGCCGCGGCGACGCGCTCCTGTGCTTCTGGGGCGGGACCCCCGCCGTGCGCCGACACCCGTACTTCGGCCGCTTCGGGCGGACCGCGAAGCGCGGCTACGGCGTCGAGATCGTCGTCCCGGTCTCCGACGTCCGCCGCCTGTACGCCGTGGCGAGGGGGGCGCGCTGCGTCGTCGAGGAGCTGCAACTGCGTCCGTGGGGCGCGCGCGATTTCAGGATCGAGGATCCCTTCGGTTTCTACATCCGGATCACGGAGCGACACGACGTCTTGGCGGAGGCGCCACGCGCCGCACGTCGTCCGGCTGCCGCGCAACGCGCGCGAGTGCGTCGGCGACGGTGACGCCGGCCCCAGGGATCGCTCGGTCCGCCGCGATCTCCGCCAGCGGCACAAGCACGAAAGCGCGCTCGAGCAGGCCGGGATGCGGCACGACCAGATCCGGCGTCCGCATCGAGCGGTCGCCGTAAAGAAGGATGTCGATGTCAACGGTCCGCGGACCCCAACGCGGGCCCGCGACGCGGCCGAGTTCCTGCTCGATCGCGCGCGTCCGCCTCAGGAGCTCCCGCGGCGCCAGAGGTGTCTCGAGCGAGACGCAGCAGTTCAAGAATTCCGGCTGGTCCGTCACGCCGAACGGGGCGGTCTCGTAGATCGACGACGCCGCGACGAGCTCGCCCACCTTCGACAGCGCCTCGACTGCCCGCCGGATCGCCGTCACCCTGTCGCCGACGTTGCTGCCGATGCCCAAGTGGACAGAGGTCATCGGTCGGAGTATCCACGACAGGATGTCGCCGAAGTCGACCGTTCCGGGCTGGCTCGAGATCCACGCGCTGCGCTGCGAGGGACGCCACGGCGCGTACGAGGGCGAGCAGGATCGTGCCACGCGGTTCCTCGTCGATCTCGCCGTGCGAACCGACCTCGCCTCGGCCATCGAGCGCGACGATCTCGACGCGACGATCGACATCGCGGCGATCGCAGCGACCGCGCGTGAGATCGTCGGTGGCCCGTCGCGCACGCTGTTGGAGCGCGTCAGCTCAGACGTTGCCACCGCGATACTCAAGCGCTTCCCGTCGGTCGAAGAGGTGCGCGTGCGGATCGTCAAACCCGAACCCGACGGTCTCGGCGCGAGCGCCGAAGCCGCCGCGATCACTCTGGCGCGGCCGCGGCGGCCCGCCGCGCGCGGAGCGCCCACGCGAGCCGCGACGCGCGGACCGCAGGCGCGACGTCGTGGACGCGGATGATCGCGGCGCCCTCGAACGCCGCCACCGCGACGCACGCGAGCGTCCCCTCGGAACGCTCGTCAACCGGAGCATCCAGTACGTGGCCGATGAACCGCTTGCGCGATGGTCCGACGAGGATCGGGAGCGGCGCGAGACGGCGGCGAAGCTCGCCCGTCCGAGCGATGAGCGCCAGGCTGTCGTCCGGAGTCTTGCCGAAGCCGATCCCGGGATCGGCGATCAGGCGATCGTGACCGACTCCGGCCCGCTCGGCGATCGCGGCGAGCCGTTCCACTTCCCGCACCACACGCTCGATCGCGTCACCACGTTCTGTGAGGCCGCGCGCCTCGAGCGACCACCCGTTGTGCATGAGCACGAGATACGCCCCGTGGTCCGCCGCGACGGCCGCGAGCCGCGGGTCGGCGAGGCCGGACACATCGTTGACGATCCGCGCGCCCGCACGGAGCGCGGCCTCCGCGACCGCGGGCTTCACGGTGTCGATCGAGAAGGGCACGTTCGCGTTCGCCGCAAGCCAGCGAACGATCGACATCACGCGGCGGAGCTCCTCCTCGACGGAGACCGGCGCGCTCCCGGGCCGCGACGATTCGCCGCCCACGTCGATAAGATCGGCGCCCCCTTCGATGTGCGCGCGGGCTCGCGCGATGATCGCATCCTCGTCGCTCGCGATACCGTCGCCACTGAATGAGTCCGGTGTCGCGTTGAGGATGCCCATGACCGCCGGAGCGCCATCCACCCGAAGCACGTCAGAAGTATCCAGCCGCTTCGCCGGCGCGCTCGATTGGCTGTACGGCTTCGCCGATATGGAGCGCGGTATCGGCTGGAACCCACGCGCGAGCCCCTCGCTCGAATGGAACCTGCGGCGCACCAGGATCCTGCTCGACCTCCACGGTGCCCCGGACCGTCGGATGGCCGTCGTCCTCGTTGCGGGCACGAAGGGAAAGGGCTCGACCGCGGCACTGCTCGCGAGCATCCTGTCGGCCTCGGGCGCGATCACCGGTCTGTACACGAAGCCGCACCTCCAGAGCTACCGCGAGCGCATCCGCGTCGGCGGCGAGGCCGTCAGCGAACGCGCGTTCGCGGACGCGGTCGACGCGCTCAGACCGAACGTCGACGCGCTCCGCGGCCTCGTGCCCGCAGCAGGGGAGCCGACGACCTTCGAGCTCACGACGGCGCTCGCGTTCCTGCACTTCGCGACGTCGCGGTGCACGGTTGCGGTCGTGGAGGTCGGGCTCGGCGGGCGGCTCGACGCGACGAACGCGACCGATCCGCACGTGTCGGTCATCACGCCGATCAGCCACGACCACATGCGCGAGCTGGGCAGGCGGCTTGACCAGATCGCGCGCGAGAAGGCCGGCGTCCTACGCCCCGGTCGCGTCGTCGTCGTCGCTGCGCAGCGCGCGACCGCAGCCGCGGCCATCCGAGCAGAATCCGATCGCGTCGGCGCCGAGCGCCGCGAGATCCGGCCCCTCTCGACCGCCGACGCGACGCGCCTTCGGCTATCGCTGCGCGGGCCGCATCAGCGCCAGAACGCTGCTCTCGCCATCGCGGCGGCGCGCGCACTGTCGGAGCACGGGATCGTCACCGTGGACGACGACCACGTTGCGCGAGGGCTTTCGCGGCTGCGCTGGCCTGGCCGATTCGAGGTCGTGCCGGGCACGCCAGTGATCGTCCTCGACGGTGCGCATAACGACGGTTCCGCCGAGGCGCTCGCCATCGCGCTGCGCACGGAGTTCCCCGCTCGCCCGGTGCGGCTGGTCGTCGGGATGATGCGCGACAAGGACGCCGGCGCGTTCGCCCGGGCCGTCGGTCCGGTCGCCCGCGTCGTGTACGCGACGGCGCCGCGCGGCGTGCGCGGCCTGCGAGCGGAGGAGCTGGCTCGGCGCTATGGCAGTCGGGCGCGCGCTTTTGCGGAACTCGCGGACGCCCTTGGCGCTGCGCGCGCCGAGGCGAGGCCGCGTGACGTCGTGTGCGTCACCGGCTCGCTCGCGCTCGTTGGCGAAGCGCGTGATCTCCTCGGCCTGCCGGTACCGGAGCGTTTGTGGGACGCGGCCGAGCGGTGATCATCGACTCATACTTCCGGCGTGCCCGACATGCTCGACCGCTATATCGATCAGCACCGCAACCGATTCTTCTCGAGAACTACTGGAAGGCGCTGCGCGCCGCCGTCGCCCTCTACGGGCGCTACGCCGACCAGGTCTGAGCGTGGAAGGCACCACCCGGATCCGATCGCTGCGCTGGTGATCCGCGCGCTCGTGTTCGACTTCGATGGACTGATCCTCGAGACCGAGACGCCCTCCTACCAGTCGTGGGCAGAGATTTACCGCGAACATGGGCATGGGCTGCCCATGGATCGGTGGCACGGGTACGTCGGTAGCGACACCGGCTTCGATCCCGCGGGTCATCTCGCCGCGCTTGTCGGCGAGGGCTTCGACCGCGAGTCGACACAGACACGACGGGACGCGCGTAGGACGGAGCTCATCGCCGCGCTCGATGTCATGGTCGGCGTGCGCGAGTACATCGCCGACGCGAGACGTCTTGGGCTGCGTCTCGCGATCGCTTCGAGCTCGTCGCGCGTCTGGGTGCTCGGTCACCTTGAGCGATTGCGTTTGCACTCGGAGTGGGACGCGGTCAGCACGCGCGACGATGTCGCGCGCACGAAACCCGCGCCGGACGTGTATCTCTCGGCGGTCGCTGCGCTCGGTGTCGCGCCCAATGAAGCCATCGCGTTCGAGGACTCCATGAACGGGATCGCCGCGGCCAAGGCCGCCGGCCTGCTCTGCGTCGTGGTGCCGAACGCGCTCACCGCGGGCATGGACCTGTCGCGCGCCGACGTAAAGCTGAGTTCGCTGGCGGAGACGCCGCTCGAGGACCTGCTCACCGTCCTCGCCCGGGATTAGCCTCCGAGGCGTGGCAGCCACGACGCCGGACTACGCTCGTCTGGCCACCGACATGTATCAGGTACTCGCCGTACGCGCGCTTCGGTAAGAACCCGTGCAACGACGTGAAGCAAGACGAAGCGCGCGAGGCGACCGAGACGCTATATCTCGAAGACGCTCGCGCGCTTCCGGCCGGGACGAGGCCGGGCGATATCGAACGCATCGCCGCGCGCGTTCGGGCTCGTGGCGATCACCCGACGCCCCGGCGGGCCTAGGCGGCGAGGCCTCGTTGTTTGGCGGAAGCCTCGTCCAGAGCCTGCAGATCGACCTCGATCTTCACTTTCTCGCTGACAAGCACGCCGCTCGGGACGGGCATGTTCCAGGTCAGGCCGAAGTCGGTGCGGTCGATGACGACCGTCGCGGTGGCTCCGAGGTGCTGCCCGCCTTGGGCGTTGACGCCGACGCCGAGGAGCTCGACGTCAAAGCTGACGGGGCGGGTCACCTCACGGATCGTGAGGTCGCCGCTGGCCGTGTAGCGACCCTCGCCTTTCGGGAAGACCGCGCTGCTCTTGAACACGATCTGCGGGTGCTTCGCCGCATCGAAGAAGTCGCCGGACCGGAGGTGGCCGTCGCGCTTGGCGTCACCGGTGTCGATGGCGCTCACGTCGGCCGCGATCTCGAAGCTCCCCTTCTCAGGACGTTTTGGATCGAGATCCAGGCGCCCCGTCAGCGGACCCAGCCTGCCGCGGACGGTGCTCACCATCATGTGTTTGACCGAGAAGGTCACCTGCGAGTGCGAAGGATCGATATACCAGAACATTTGTTTTCCAATCTGCCGGTTCCGCCGGCTCGGTTAGTTGATGATACAATCAACTCGTTGACTATGCAACCTATTCCAAGGATTCGAGCGAGGCGGAAACTGGCGCCGCCGGAGCTTCGGGCTTGGCTCGCATTCATGCGGGCCGGGCTGGCGTCAACGCGCGCGATGGACCGCGAAGCGGAGGCGACCGGGCGACTGCTGTTCTCCGAGCACCACATCCTCGCGACGCTGAATGAGGGACCGCCCCAGGGCATCCGGCCGACGGACCTGGCCGAACGAGCGGCGCTCACAAAGAGCGGTCTCACGAGAGCGATCGACCGGCTCGAGTCGCAGCGCCTCATCGAGCGGCGCCCGTGCCCGGCCGACGCGCGGGGCCAGCTCATCGTGCTGTCCGCGGAGGGCCGGCGCGTCCTCCGACGCTCCGCGCCGGAGCATTTTCGCTCTATCGCCCGCAACTTCGCCGATCACCTGACGGACCGTGAAGTCGACGTGCTGACGACCGCGCTCGAGCGCGTCGCCGAGGCCGCCGTCCGCCGGTAGCCGCGCGGCTTACGCCGCAGTGCAAGTCCGCGCCGATCTCCCTCCTGACGAACGGTCGGGAGGTATGAATGGACGCGATCGTCCTCGCCGTGACCCAGGAGAACGCTGACGCGCTGCTCGACGGAAAGCGCAATGCGGATCATCGCTCGCTGCCGCCGACGCGGCTACCAGCGCGCGCATACCTCGCGGTGGTCGGCACGGGGACCGTGATCGGCGAGTGCGTGCTCCGCCAGCGCGCGGGCCGCACCCCCAAAGGGTGGACGCTGCCCGTGACCAAACCGCGTCGCTACCGAAGGGCGCGCCCGCTGGCCGACTTCGGTCTTTCCAAGACGCCGCGCAGCTTCAGATACGTGGAGAGGTAAGGCCGCGCGGCGAGGCTAGTTCGCGGGACGCCATGCGAAGGTCACGTGCGTGATGAGCCGCCCGTCCGTCTCAAAGGTCCAGGTCGTGTAGTTCGCGAAGTGGCCCGGCGCGCGCGTGAGGCCGCGCAGGGTCACGGTCGTCCCGTCGATCTGGTGCTCCCGGATCCGTCGAATGAAGGGCGGCGCGATGCGAACGAGGCGTCGTGCGCCGTCTCGCCCCATCAGCTGGGGGTCGCCGCCGGGCAGCTCGATCTGCACGTTTTCTGCACAGACCGCAGCGGCACGCTCGGGGTCGCGGGCCTCCAGCGCGTCCATGAACGTCTTGGCGGCTTCCAACGGATCGGGCATAGGGTGGAGTATTAGGGACGTGCGGCAACTGCGCGGACTTCTGCCGTATGCGTTGGTCGCGTCGCTGGTCGTTGTCGCCTCGGTCGTCGCGATCGTCGTGTCGACCGGGGAGTCGCCCGCGGCGCCCACCGCGGCCACTTCGGCCTCTCCGTCAGCCGCAGCCAGCGCCTCCCGACAGGCCGCCACGGACCTCTCCCCGACCGGTCGGCTGGCGTACTGGCGGGCGGAGCCCAGTGGCGACCACCTTCTTTGGCTCGCCAATGCCGACAACTCCCGGCGTCGCTCCGTCGCGAAGACCGGCACCTCCAGCACGGTCACGAAGACGAAGTGGTCCGTCGACGGCAGCGCCGTCGCGTATGTCGACGGCGGCGTCCGCCTCGTCGTCGTACGCGTCGACGGCGCCACGACGACGTACGCGCTCGCATCCGAGCTTCGGACCGACAGCTACCGCATCGTCGACCATCGGTTCTCGCCGAGCGGTGCGCGCATCGCCGCCACCGTGCAGCGTCAGACCGGTAGCCAGAGCGACATCTACGTCACCGGGCCGAACGGGACCTGGACGCGCATCACGACCGTCGAGGATGCGATCGCGGCCGATTGGCTCGACGAGGACGAGCTGCTCGCGCAAACGACCGGTGGCGTGATCTCGGCCGTGGGGACCAGCGGAACGAATCAGTTCCGCCCTCTCACCGGGCTGCAGGCATCATCGCCCGTGATCGGCAGCGATGGCCGTCTTCACTTCCTTGCCGGACGCGTCACGCCGTTCGCGGGCCCGTCCGAGACGATCGTTTTCGCGGCAGCGGCGAACGTATGGAGCATGACCGCGGACGGCACCGACGTCCGACGGGAGATCACCCCACCCGACCAGGACAGCCTGCGCCTCGACGGCACCTGGCCGGGCGGCTACCTGTATCACCGGGGCACGAATCCGGCGCAGCTCGTGATCGGCTCGATCCCGATCCTGCTGCCGTCGAGCGCCGGCCTGATCGAACGCATCGCCGTCTCGCCGGACAAGCGCTACGCGATCGGTTTCGCCGGCACGACGATCGTCCGCGTCGACCTCTCACCGACCGGCCTCGCGCCGAGCGCGGTCCTTCTGCTCGGCTCCATCAACTCGGGCGACGTCTGGTTCCCGCGCAGAGCTTCGCTCGCCAGGGCGCCGGTCGCGCCGCGGGCCGACGCGCCCGCCGCGCGCTACGTGTTCGCCCTTGGCGCCAACGTCTGGACGATGGGCCCGGACGGGGTGGCGTCGATACTGCGCACGGGCACGAGCAACCTGCAGACCCAGCGGCGATTCGTCATCCCCCCACCCAGATGGTCGCCCGCAGGAGACCGCATTCTCACCGTGGAGAGTCTGGGCACCGGAGCATCGGCCCAGCAGCTGATCCCGGTCACGATCGATCGGGCCGGAAAGGTCACGCGCCTCACGACGCTGTCGTCGGTGGCACCTGCGGTGAGCTGGTCGCCGGACGGATCGCTCATCGCCGCGGTGTCGCTGCCGGCGTCGTCTCTGGATCCGTCGATCCTGCAGAGCGAGCTCACCGTGCGCGTGATGACCGCCGACGGAGCACCGGGCCAGGCGATCCCGGGCCGCGAGGTGGCGTGGTCGAGGTCCGGTTTGCTCGTGCTCACGAACGGGACGATCCGCGCGAACGATCGCGCGCGCGACGAGCAGGCCATCGAGTTGTGGACCGGCACGCAGAAACGCACCGTGACCACCGTGGCGCGCATCGTCGGAGATCCGCGGTCGCTGGTGGGCGCGTCCCCGACACGCGGAATCACATCGGTGAGCGGCGTAACCGCGTCAGCCGACGGCGCGTACGCGGCGCTGCGCGTCGCCTTTCTGGGCTCGACCGTGACGCCGTTCCTCGTGGTATTGCGCGCATCCGACGGTGCCGCGGTGCAGTACATCCTCGGCGACCGGATCGCCGACGAGGCGTGGTCGCCGGCGCGTCCGCTCGTCGGCTACACGAATACCACCGGTGGCCAGGGCATCCCGGGCACCCCGTCAGAGCCGAAACCGGTCGCGACGGTCCGCGATCCGGCGACCGGTGCCCTCCTCGCGGAGGTCGATGGCCGCTTCGCGGGCTGGTCGCCCGACGGCGCGTGGTTCTACGTCGCGACGAGCGGAGGTCTGTACGCGCGGCCCCTCGCGGGCGGAACGCTCGTCCGCGTCAGCGGCGTCGGCGTGCCGATGAGCATCACCAAGCCCTAACGGAGATGCAGGTCGGTGCGGTCTTCCCGCAGCTCGAGATCGGACAGGATCCCGAGGCGATCGCTACATACGCACGCGCGATCGAGGCGCTGCGCTATGACCACATCGTGATCTTCGACCACGTCCTCGGCGCGGACTCCGGTCGGACGGAGGGCTGGACCGGCGTCTACGACCACCGCTCGATGTTCCACGAGCCGTTCGCCCTGTACGGCTACCTCGCTGGCATCACCACTCGTCTTAGGCTCGCGACGGCGGTGATCGTGCTCCCGCAGCGACAAACGGCCCTCGTCGCGAAGCAGGCGGCGGAGGTGGACGTCCTTTCGCGAGGCCGTCTCATCCTCGGCGTCGGCATCGGGTGGAACGAGGTGGAGTACGAGGCTCTGGGAATGACCTTCACGGATCGTGGCCGGCGCATCGAGGAGCAGATCGCCGTCATGCGCGCGCTCTGGACGCAACAGGTCGTCGACTTCAAAGGTCGCTGGCATCGCATCGACCGAGCGGGCCTGAGTCCGATGCCCGTGCAGCGGCCGATCCCGGTATGGATGGGTGGCGGCTACCAGGCGCGAGACCACACGGTCATCGAGCCCGCTCTGCGCCGCATCGCTCGCCTCGCCGACGGCTGGTTCACGCATCTCCCGCCGACCGAAGACGGCCGCATCGGCATGGCGACGTTTCGGCGTTTCGTGCAGGAGGCCGGACGCGATCCGGCGTCGGTCCCCGTCGAAGGTCGGATCCCCGCCGCTCGCGGCGGTCCCGAGGAGTGGAAGCGAGGCATCGAAGCATTCCGTGAGATGGGAGTGACGAGCGTCGAGCTGACGACTATGGGTGCCGGCTACCGCGCGCTCGACGAGCACCTCGAGGCGCTGAGGCGATTCCGAGAGCTTGTCACCTAAGCGGGTTGCGCGCGCCGGCTCCTATCGTCGAGGCGTGGATGTGAAGATCGACCGACACAGCGGTGCGGCGCCTGACGCGGGCGCGATCGAGAAGCTGCTGCGCACGGAGGCGCGCGACGTCTGCGGATGGTCGAACGGTCCGCGCGACCGATACGAGCAGCATGCTCACACCTATCACAAGCTGCTGTATTGCACGCGCGGCTCGATCGACTTCCTACTCGGCGACGGTCGCAGGCTGACGCTGCATCCGGGCGATCGGATGGTGCTCCCCGCCGGCATGCGACACGCCGCGTTCGTCGGTCCCGAGGGGTGCGCCTGCGTCGAAGGCAAGGTCTAAACTCGACGACATGCGTCCGCTCGCACGCCGGATGGGGCGGCTCGGCACTGAGACAGCATTCGAAGTCCTCGCGCGTGCACGCGCGCTCGAAGCCAAGGGCCGCAGCATCATCCATCTCGAGATCGGCGAGCCTGACTTCGACTCGCCGCGGTCCGTCGTCGCCGCTGGTGTGGCTTCGATCGAGCGGGGCGAGACCCACTACACGCCGTCGGCCGGCATACCCGAGCTCCGCGAGGCGGTCGCAAGCTACCTGAACCGCGCGCGCGGGCTGCAGCTCGAGCCGAGCCAGGTCATCGTGACGCCCGGCGCGAAGCCGATCATGTTCTTCGCGATCCTCGCGCTGCTCGAGTCGGGCGACGAGGCTATCTACCCCGACCCGGGTTTCCCCATCTACGCGTCGATGATCTCATTCGCGGGCGCCACGGGCGTCCCGCTCGCGCTCCGCGAGGAGAACGACTACGTCCCGGACCTGGGTGAGCTGCGCCGCCTCATCACGCCACGGACGAAGCTGCTCATCCTGAACAGCCCGCACAACCCGACGGGTGGTGTGCTGTCGCCCGAGGCGATCCGCGAGATCGCGAAGATCGCGCGCGAACGCGATCTGTGGGTGCTATCGGACGAGATCTACGCGGAGATCATCTACGAGGGCGAGCACCGCTCGATCGTGGCTGAAGAGGGAATGGCCGAGCGCACCATCCTGCTCGATGGCTTCAGCAAGACCTTCGCGATGACCGGATGGCGCCTCGGCTACGGGGCGTTCCCGAAGGCGCTCGTGGATCCCGTCGCGAAGCTCGTGACGAACTCCGTGTCGTGCACCGCGACGTTCACCCAGCGCGCTGGTGTCGTCGCGATCTCACAGCGGCCGGCCGAGGTCGACACGATGCTCGCGGAGTTCCGCCGGCGCCGCGATGCGATCGTCGCTGGACTCAACCGCATCGAGGGCATCACCTGCCGCCTCCCTCACGGCGCCTTCTACGTGTTCCCCAACATCACCGGACTCGGACTCGGCGACGCCGCGACGGTCGCGAACCGCGTGCTGAACGAGGCCGGCGTCGCCGCGCTCGCCGGCACCGCGTTCGGCCCCGTGGGCGAGGGCCACCTGCGGCTCTCCTACGCGAATTCCCTCGACAACCTCAACCTTGCTGTGGAGCGCATCCGAGACTGGGTGCGGACCGGCGCGACGGCGGCAGTACCTACCGGTAGGTAGGCACGCCGGACGCGGTCAAATCAGGTACGGACGACGCAAAGACAGTTAGACCCCGATCCCGTCGACGATCAGGCCGACGACGTCCGTCGCAAGCTCCTGCGGCTCGCGGCCACCGGGTAGCTGGTCGCGGCCGGTCCAGGGATCGAGCAGGTTGAGCAGCGCCTGGGCCGCGAACGCCGTGTCCATCTGCCGAAGCTCGCCGGCATGGACGCCATCGTCGAGGATCTGCTGCAGGGGCGAGAAGAAGTGCCGGAAGAAGGCGCTCCGCGCCTGGCTGTTCTGGTCGACGGTGAGCGTGACGCCGCCCTCCCGGAGCAGTCGTGGAGCGTTGCAGCGCGCACCGATGAGGTAGGCGAGTGCCGAGATCAGTCGATCTCGTGATCGGCCGCCACGCCGGGCGGCCGTCTTCAAGGGGCCACCGTGCTGCTCGAGGACGCTGCAGATGACGGCGGTAAAGAGGGCACTCTTGTCCGCGAAGTAGTAGTAGACGGTCGGCTTGGTGACCGCGGCCTCGCGTGCGATGTCGTCGAGCGACGCGCCGCGGACGCCGCGCTCACCCCAGAGACGGTCGGCTGCCTGGAGCACGCGCTCCCGCGTTGACCCCGTCGGCCGCTTTGGCTTCGGCACCCGCGCCGATTCTACCTACCGGTCGGTAAGCACCGGCGGCCTCGTTACGGCTGGCGCTTGTGGCGATCGGACAACGACCTTCGCCGCCCGCCGCAGCTCCATCGGGTCGCTTTTCCGAACGAGCGATCAGAAACCGAAACAGGTTGCGCAACGAACGGACAACGCGCGCTTGCTGTTGCACTACCGCGTCGGCTCCGTTACCGATTTGGTGAACCGACCTTCGTCATGGCGTTACGCGCCTGCTCCCCTGTGGAGCGGGCCCTGCCTCCAGTGAGAGCACAAAGCCCCGCACGGGGCCGTGAAATCACAGGAGGCAACGATGCGCAAGGCAACAGGTGTCATGACGTTCGTCGTCGGCCTGGCCCTACTGGTTTTTACCGCGTCGAGCCCGGCGGCCGCGACTGGCGGCGGCAACAACAATCCCCCCGGGTTCAACGGCACGGTGAAGATCCACGAGGAGCCGGGCGAGGCCGAACCGATTCGCAAGAACGAGCCCCACGTCTGCATCTTCCACATTCACGGATTCAACTTCGACTCCCACGCGACGGGATGGTGGAAGATCGAGCGCTGGGCACCGACCGGCAGCGGCACGGCTGCAGGCCCCGAGAGCTGGGGCCCAGCGGATAACCAGGGCGACTGGAAGTCGCGAGTGATCCAACTACCACCTGGCCACTACAAGCTCTTCTTCGATCAGACGCAGCCCCAGGCACCGGGTGGCGAGAAGCACAAAGTCTTCTGGGTCGAGTGCGCATCGAACACCGGCGGCAACTCCGGCGGCGGCAACTCCGGCGGGAACACCGGCGGGAACACCGGCGGGAACACCGGCGGCAACACCGGCGGGAACACCGGCGGCAGCACCGGCGGCGGCAACACCG
>JANNHF010000204.1:0-12166 GCA_031404235.1 Chloroflexota bacterium | reverse complement strand
GAAGTGACGCGCGCCGTGAAGGACGCGACCGACAAGCCGGTCATCGTGAAGCTCACGCCCAATGCGCCGAAGGATGTGGTCGCCGTCGCCCGCGCGTGCGAGGAAGCCGGTGCTGATGGCTTGACCACGATCAACACCGTCCTCGGCATGAAGATCGACGTCGCGAAGAGGCGCCCCGTGCTCGGCACCGGCAGCGGCGGACTTTCCGGACCGGCGATCCGCCCGATCGCGCTGCACCTCACCTACCAGGTCGCCCAGGCGGTATCGATCCCGATCATCGGCGCCGGCGGCGTGACGACCGCGAACGACGCACTGGAATTCATGATGGCCGGCGCCTCGGCCGTGCAGGTCGGCACGGCCACATTCGCCGATCCCACCGCGCCGCTCGGCGTGATCGAGGGCCTGGCCGCGTACGTGCGAGCGCAGGGTCTGGCGTCGATCCGCGACATCATCGGCGCGGCGCTCCCACGGACCGAATGAGCAAGCTGCCGGATCCGTTCGCCTTCGGGCCGCTCGCGCTGCTGGAGAGGACCTCGCGCGAACGCCTGAAGAAGCTCGCGACGAAGCGCCAGCTCGAAGTGGGAGAGATGCTCATCGACGAGCGACATCCGCTCGACGAGGCCTACGTCATCGTGGACGGCACGATGCGCGTGGTGGGAACGGTCGAGCTCCGGACCCTCGCCATCGTCAGCGCGCCCTCACTCGTGGGCGAGCTGGTGTTCTTCGACGAGAAAGACAAGGCCGCGACGGTGGTCGCCGACACACCGTGCACGGCCTACGTGCTGCCGGGCAAGGAGCTCCGCCGACTCATGGACGAGCAGGCGATCTTCGCGGTGGCGATGCGTGAGCGGACCGACATGTGGCTTGCGGACGTCTTCCTAAAACGACAGAGCCCGCTCCGAGACCTTCCCTCCGACATCGTGGCCTCGCTCGCTTCGCAGCTGCGTCCACGGATGCTCGCAAAGGATCAGCTGGTCGAGGGGAGCGACGACGACTGGTACCTGGTGCGGCGAGGCGCGCTTGAGCCGGTGGACGGCGGCGAGCGGACCGAGCCCGGCGATTTCATCCAACGTCAGCGTGGGGTCGGTTACGCGGCGGTCGGCGAGACCTGGCTGTACGAGCTGCGGCTGAGTGATGTCGCCCGCGAGATCGTGCGCTACCAGACGCGACTGCGGGAGATCAAGGACACGCTCGGCGACCATTCTCGGGTGAAGCTCAGCCCGAACCTCACGATCGTGCACGACTCTCGTCTCGGCGGCGCCCTCGTGCGCGATCGGCACAATCGCGCAGTCGTCTCGGAGAGCGTCGCCGCGCTCCTTCCCGCGATCGACGGCCACACCGAGGTCACACGCCTCACCGAGCTCACCGGACTCGCGCGCGGCCCCGTGATCGAGGCCCTTGCGGTGCTGATCGCGTCGGGGCTCGCGAACGACGAGTCGCGCTGGCCCGACTTCCGCCCCGACTAGACTCGGCCGCGTGCAGACGAGCGCCGCGCGGGCGTCGGTCGCTTCCGAGGAGTGGCGCGCGTCGATCGTGCGCCGCACCGCCGCGGTGCACGCCCTCTGGCAGCAGGGCGTCTCCGACCTCACGCTCGAGCAGGTGAACCACTTCGAGCGCGCGGGCATCCTCCCGATCGCCTTCACCCTCATGCACTACGTCGTCGGTGAAGACCGCAACGCGGCGAAGTACCTCGGCGCCGGCGCGCTGCTTTGGGACGAGCAAGGCTGGGCACGTCGCGTCGGGCTCGTCGGCCAGCCGCCTCAGCGCGGCACGCCGATGGCCGAGGCCGAACGGATCCGCCTCGGAGACGTCGATGCCTGGCGCGTGTACCAGACCGCCGTATTCGCGCGCACCGAGCGGGCGCTCGCGACGCTGCCCCTCGGCCGCTTCGCGGAGAAGGCGATGGACCGGCCCCCGGCCGACAAGCTGAAGGGAGCGTTCATCGCGCTCCTTGTGCCGGAGGGCGAGATCCGCGTCAGCGATGTCTGCGAGGCGTACCTGTTCCAGCACGCCGTCCGGCATCTCGGCGAGCTCGAGCACGCCCGAGCGCTCGTCGGCCTCGGCGGGCTGAGCTGAGAGGCGCGGCAGGATGCGCCGCCGCGCCTCCCCGACGCTAGCGGTCAGCTCGTCGCAGGATCCACAGCCCGGTGTTCATGTCGCTCGCGTAGATGAGTCCGGTGACCTCGTCGACGACCACGCCCCAGATCTGCGCCGTGTTGGTCAGAACGCCGCGCTGCGCCGGCTTCACCGGGTTCTGGCCCGCGGGTGGCACGAAGTACGCGACCTCGCGCGGTGCTCGCGGATCGCTCGCGTCGACGACGCGCACGCCGTCGGTGTACCAGGAGATGTAGACGTCGGTGCCGACGACGAGCGGATTGTGGATCACGTAGTCACCCGCGCCGGGGTCGGACGGACCAAGCGAGTTCGTCGTCTTGAAGTTCGCGATCTGCTGCGGGGCGCGTGGATCCGAGTAGTCCCAGATGCGCATGTAGCCCCAACCTCGCTCGGCGGGACCGCCCTTGCAGAAATCCTCGTCGGCGCTGAAGAGCAGCTTCCGCGCGTCGTCGTACGAGGCGGAATGGGCGTCACCGTCCTCCCACGGCTTGTAGCCGGTGCGGCTGAGGAACGTCGGCGCCTCCGGGACCGTGGTGTCAAGCGCAATGAAACCGGCGTCCCAATACGAGACCACGACCAGCTTCCCATCGGCGGAGGGTGTCATCCCGTGCCCGAACGCATCCGGGTCGCAGCCCTGCCCGATGGTCGCGGGATCGATACGGAGATCCTTTCTGATGCCGAATGAGGACGCCTCGAACGGATGCGCCGGGTCGGTGATGTCGATGATCCGCGCGTCGCCGCGGCCAAGGAGATCGCGCATGCGGTTCGGCGACGACGCCTCGGCCCGCTCGCTGAACGGGACGCTCACGTAAGCGAAGGTGCGGCCGAGGTCAGAGCGATGCCCGATCTCGAACTCGTGCACGCCGCGCGTGCAACATCCCGTGTCGTAGCTGCCGAGGGTCGCCGGATGTGCGGGGTCCGTGACATCCCAGAGCATGAGCCCACGCGGGATGCTGAGGTCGAAGCGGGAGCCACAGACCTGGAGCCCCGATGCGGCGATGTCCCGGCCGGCCAACGGCCCGGACATCGCGCGATAGACGACCACGTCCTCGGCCGAGGTGTTGGCCGGATTCTGCAATGTCGCGACGCGCTTCGGGCTCGACGCGTTGCGTACGTCGATGACCGCGACGCCGGACGCGGGCACTTTGGGGCAGAAGCGGTCGTTGCCGGTCGCCCAGTCCTGGAAGCCCCAGTGTCCGACGTACGCGTACCCGGCGTGGACCCAGACGTCGCCGTTGAAGCCACGGTCTCCGATGGCTTCGTGTCCGACGACCGCCATGTTCCGCGCGGAGCCCGCTTTCGTGCCGCCCCTGTACGTCTTCTGCGCATCGCTCAGGATCTGCCGCTCGTTCGGGAACAGCTCCTGGCTGTTCTTGTCAGGTCCCGCGAGCGTGATCCCGCTGGTCGCGATGGTCAGGATGCCGACTGCGAGCGCGATCAGGGAACGCCGCATGTCCGCCACCTTTCTCCCCTCAGATCAGATCTCCCCACCCGACGGCCGCACGTCATCCTAGCGGCGCAGCACCAGCCCGATCTTCCCAAAGGTCTGCCGCGGCTCAGCGAACACGACGACATCACCCTTGCCATCGGCGACTTTGTCCGGCGTGTGATTCTCCGCGGCGAACTCGACCTCGCTGAGCATGGGGAAGCCGCTCAGCAGACGCGTTCCCATCACATGCACGAGGTGCTGGATCGAGCGGCTGTTGAATTCGTGGAACGTCTGCTCGAGCGCGCGGCGCACGAGATCGCTGCGGATGCGACCGCTCACACGCTGCGGATCGTTGTAGCGCCAGTACACGTCCATCCGGATCGTGAGCGGCCGGTCGGCGAGGTCAGGCAGGCTCGTGTACTCGTCGCGCGCAAAAGACGCGAACGAGCTCCCTGTCGTCTTGAGGAGGCGTATCCCCTCGATGCCGCTGCGCGCCGCCGTCGTGACGATGGTGTCGCCGCGCCGCTCGAAGTCGGCCTCGGACATCACGACATCGCCGCGGGTCAGTCGAAAGACGATGTCGCTCTCGTCCTGCGGCCCGAGGGACGGGGGCGAGTAGCTCGCTCGGCTGATGGGCGTGATGTGATGCGCTGGATCGAGGGGCACCTCATGCGCCGTCACGCGGATCCGTTCCATCTGGGGGTACGTCTGGAGCAGGCGCTGGCCGAGGAAGATCACGTAGGCCTCCGGCGAGCCTCCGTCGAAGTCCGCGGCGGTCGCGTACACGAAGTTCTTCATCGTGTCCGTCGCAACGACCTCGCGGTTGTCGCCTTCGGTGTACGCCGCGGCGAAGCGCTCGCCGAACACATCGATCGTGACGCTGGCCGCGAACGGCGGTGCAGAACGCTTCGCGAGACGGAAGAAGATGACCCTTGTCTTTCCGTACTGGATCTCCATCGGCGTCATCGTGCGCGCTCCAGGCGGTCCAGCGAGATAGCGAGGAACTCGTCGATCCCAGCGCGGAGCTCGGCCTCGCGCGCGTTCCCAAGACGTGCGCGCAGCACCGGGACGATCTCAGCCTTCGAGCGTCCCGCGACGAAGACGACGAACCGGAAGCCGAACTTCTTCTCGTACGCGCCGTTCAGCTCGGTGAGTATGCGCAGCGTCGCCGCGCCGTCAGCCTCGCCTTGCTCGCGTCTTGAGAGGATCGAGATGGAGGCGGGGTCCGCGCCGATCTGCGGGTGCGCGTTAAGCACCGCGATGCGCTCGGGCTCCGTCATGCGCTCCATGGCCACACGCGCTTTCGCGACGATCGAGCGCGGCGTCTCGTCGTCGGTGAGGCGCAGTGACGTGGCGAGCCCGGGTGCGTGCTCGAAGACCGCCGCGAGCGCTGAGGGGCCCGCTTCGGACGGCATCTAGCTACCGAGGTACGACACGACGCCGTAGCGCGAAACGAGGAGCGGGATGTGCTGATGGCCGTCCTTCAGACGCACCTCGAGCGTGATGCTGCCGAAGAACGTATCGAGCTGACGCGAGCGAAAATAGGCCCCGACGTCGAACACCAGGCGGTAGGTCCCGGGCTCGTGGTCGTCGCCGAGCTTCGCGACACGGCCGTCCTTGCCGGTCGTGCCCTTGGCCGCGAGCGTGCCGCCGCGATAGAGCGCGACCTCGACGCCGGCTGCCGGCACGCCGTTGGTCGTATCGAGCACGTGCGTGGAAAGCGTCGCCTGGGCCATCGGGCGGGTATCGTACGCCCGCAATGACACAGCTTCGCATCACCGCCGGCCCGTACACCTTCCTCGCGCGCTGGGAAGAGAAGGACGCGCCGAAGACGGTGGCCGCCCTGCGCCGGATGCTCCCGCTGCGGAGCAAGCTCGTGCACTGCCGCTGGAGCGGCGAGTCGACCTGGGTCCCGCTGGGCGAGAAGCGCCTCGGCGTCGATTTCGAGAATCACACCAGTCATCCCGCGCCGGGAGAGATGCTCGTGTATCCCGGAGGCATCTCCGAGATGGAGGTCCTCTTTCCCTACGGCTCGTGCCTCTTCTCGAGCAAAGTCGGGCAGCTCGCGGGCAATCACTTCGCAACGGTGATCCAGGGCAACGAGCATCTCGCGGAGATCGGCCGCCTCACGCTCTGGGAGGGCGCGCAGGACTTCGTCGTTGAGGAAGTCAGTTGAGCGAGGAGCGGCTCTGCCGCGACGAGCGAATCCACCAGCCTTGAGCGTCTCTCCGCGGCGTAGCAGCGAGATCGAGCAAGAGGTCTAAGGACGGCCACCGCAGACCTTGCGATCCGCGGCGGACGGGTCGTGACGGAGGAGGGCGTTCGCGAGGCTGACGTCCTGATCGCGGGTGGGGTCTTCGACGCGGTCGTCGAGCCGGGTCAAGGGAAGGCATTCGACGAGATCGAGGCGCGCGGCCTACACGTCTTCCCCGGCGTCGTCGATGCCCACGCGCATGTGAACGAGCCTGGCCGTGAGGACTGGGAGGGTTGGCGAGCGGCGACGCGCGGTGCCGCCGCGGGCGGCGTGACGACGCTTGCGGACATGCCGCTCAACTCGTTGCCGCCGACCGTCGATGCGGCCGCGTGGCAGGCGAAGGAGTCGCGGGCCGCGCGCTCGGCGATCGTCGACTACGCGCTGTGGGGTGGCCTGGTCGGCCCGGATGCCGCGCCGCTGCGCGAGCTGAAGGCGTCCGGTGTCGTCGGTCTCAAGGCATTCCTGTGCCCGAGCGGCGTGCCCGAGTTCCCGCACCTTGATGCGAGCACCCTCGGTCCTGCGCTCGCTGCGGCGACCGAAGCCGGCCATCTCGTGGCCGTCCACGCCGAGGACGAGGCGCTCGTCACGAAAGGAAGCGAGCAGCTGCACACGATGAATCGGCGCGACCGCGCCGCGTGGCTCGAGTCCAGACCGCCGGCGGCGGAGCGTCGTGCGATCGAGCGGCTCGCCGATGCCGCGCGCGAGACCGGGGCGCGCGTGCACGTGGTGCATGCGTCGAGCTCCGCAGCGGTGACCGCTGTCGTTCGCGCGCGCGAGCGCGGCGCCGCCGTCACCGTCGAGACCTGCCCGCACTACCTGCTGTTCACGGCGGAGGACGTCGAACGTGTGGGGCCGGCGCTCAAATGCGCGCCGCCGATTCGCGACGAGTCGACGCGCGAGCGGCTGTGGCAACACCTGCTCGCGGGTGACATCGACCTCGTCGCGTCCGACCACTCGCCGTGCCCGGCCGAACTCAAGATCCGCGGCGATCACGACATCTGGGAAGCCTGGGGCGGTGTGACCGGGATCCAGTCGCTCCTACCGGTCATGCTCAGCGAGGGCGTCCACCGGCGAGGCCTGGGTCTGGCCGCGCTCGCGCGGCTTGTTGCGGGCGCTCCGGCCAGACTTCTGGGTCTCTGGCCCCAGAAGGGCGCGATCCGCGCGGGCGCCGACGCCGACGTCGCGCTCGTCGCGCTCGAGCGCGAATGGACGTTCGCGCCCGAGCAGCTGCAGGCGCGAAGTGGCGTCAGCCCGTACGTGGGCCGATCGTTCCGCGGAGCGGTCGTGCGGACGCTGGTGCGGGGCGTCACGGTCTTCACCGACGGCGCGTTCATCGAGGAGAAGCGCTACGTCCGGTTCGGCCGGCTGGTGAGGAGAATGGGAGCGTGAAGACAGCGGAGGTCGTCGCGATCGACGAGCGGCGCCTGCTGCGCCGTCTGGACGAGCTCGCGCAGCGCGGCGCCCTTCCGGGCGGCGGGCTCTATCGCGCGCTCTATACGCCGTCCTGGGTCTCAGCGACGGAGCTGGTAGCGAGCTGGATGAAGGAGGCGGGACTGCTGACGCGGCGCGACGCGGTCGGCAACGTCTGGGGCCGCGTGGAGGGATCGCGCGGCGGCCGTGTGATCGTGACGGGCTCGCACATCGACACGGTGCGCGGCGGCGGCGGCGCGCTCGATGGCGCGCTCGGCGTCGTCGCGGCGGTCGAGGCCGTCGCCAGCCTCGTGTCGGAGCTCGGCCGGCCCACGCGCATCCTCGAGGCCGTCGCGATCTGCGAAGAGGAGGGGAGCCGTTTCAATACGAACTTCTGGGGCGCTCGCGCGATCGCCGACCGTATCGAGCCCGACGAGGCGACGCGCGTGCGCGACGCGGATGGCGTGACGCTCGCCGATGCGATGCGCGGCGTCGGTCTCGATCCCGCGAACGTTGGGCAGGCGGTCCGACGCGACATCGACACGTTCGTCGAGCTGCACATCGAGCAGGGCCCGATCCTCGAAGAGGATGGCCCGCGACTTGGCGTGGTGCGCACGATCGTCGGCACCGCGCACCTCGAGGTGGTCGTGCGAGGTCAGCCTGACCATGCTGGGGCGACCGCGATGGACCGTCGGCGTGACGCGCTCCTCGGCGCGGCCGCGATGATCCTTGCGATCGCCGAGGCCGCGCGGGAGATGGGCCCACCCGCCGTCGCGACCGTTGGCACGATCAGCGTCGAGCCTGCGCAGGTGAATGTCGTTCCCGGCGTGGCGCGGTTCACCGTCGATGCCCGCCACAGCGACAACGTGCAGCGCGCTCAGCTGGTGGCGGAGATCACCAAGGTCTGCAAGGTCGCCAGCCGCGAGCGCGACCTGTCGACCGATGTGCGTGTGCTCCGGGACCGGGCGGCTGTGCAATTACACGAGCGTGCCACCGACGTCGCGCGCCGAGCGTGCGTCGCGTGCGGCGTCACGCCACGTGAGATGACGAGCGGCGCCGGCCACGACGCGCAGGTGCTCAGCGCGGCGGCCCACACGGCGATGATCTTCGTCCCGAGCATCGGTGGCCGCTCGCATTGCCCGGAGGAAGCGACAGCGGCCGAGGACGTCATCCTCGGCACACGCGCGCTCGCGACCACGCTGCGCGAGCTGGCGTATTCATAGTGGCGATCCTGCTCAGCGGCGGAACACTGCTCCCGATGAGCGACGGGGCGCGTCCGACGCGCGGTGACGTCCTGGTGAGCGGCGCCCGCATCGCGCAGCTGGGAACGGACCTCCAGACGCCGCCGGAGACCGAGGTGGTGGACTGCTCGGGCTGCTACATCTTGCCCGGGCTCGTGCAGACCCACGTGCACCTGGTGCAGACGATCTTCCGTGGCCTGGCGGAGGACCTCCGCCTTCTCGACTGGCTGCGCCGCTTCATCTGGCCGCTCGAGGCCGCCCATGACGAGGCGTCCGTGCGCGCTTGCGTGCGGCTCGGCCTGGGCGAGCTGCTCACCACTGGGACGACGACGATCCTCGACATGGGCACGACACGCTGGGGCGACGTCGTTGCGGAGGAGCTCGTGCGCTCGGGCATCCGCGCGCGGTTCGGCCAGGCGATGATGGACACGGGCGATGGCGTCCCCGCCGACCTGATCGAGAACACACGGGCCTCGCTCGACGCAAGCGCCGGACTGGTCAAGCGCTGGAGCAAGGCTGGCGCGGGCCGGATCGGCTACGCGTACGCGCCGCGCTTCGCCCTGTCATGCACGCGCGAGCTGCTGGAGGCCGTCGGAATGCTGGCAAAGATGAGCGAGACGCTCGTGCACATCCATTCGAACGAGAGCGCCGAAGAGCGCGCAGCGGTGCAGGGCGTCACCGGTATGTCGCCCATCGGCTACCTCGCCCAGGTCGGCATCGCGACACCGCATACGGTGATCGCGCACGGCGTGCACATCGACGATGACGAGCTACAGGTCCTGCGCGAGAGCGGCAGCGCCGTCGCGCACTGCCCAACGTCGAATCTGAAGCTCGGCTCCGGTGTCGCTGACGTCGTCCGGCTGCGCCAGGCGCGCGTGACCGTGGGCATCGGCGCGGACGGCGCGGCCTGCAACAACGAGCTCGATGGCTTCGGAGAGGTGCGCCTCGCGACGCTGCTCGCGCGCACGCTGCGCGGGCAGGGCGCCCTGACCGCCGCGGACGCGCTGGTGATGGCCACGCGCGAAGGAGCGCGTGCGCTGCACCTCGAGGAGGAGATCGGCACGCTTGCCGTTGGCCGGCGTGCCGACATCGTCGTGATCGACAGCGCGCGGCTCGCGGGACCTGGCGGCGACCCGATCGCGCGGATCGTGTTCGGCGGGGGGTCGCGCGGCGTGCGCGATGTCCTCGTCGATGGAACGTTCATCGTCCGCGGCGGCGCGCCACTGCTCTTCGATCCCGCCGAGGTGCGAGCGAAAGCGGCGCAGGCGCTACCCGCGCTGCTCCAGCGCGCGCAGCTCGCCTAGCTCGCGGTGGCGCCGTGCGCGGCGGCCGCCTCGACGCGGTGCAGGAGCTGGCTGAAGTCGAACGGCTTTGGCAGGGTCGCATGGATCCCGGGAAGCTCCGCCCGGCGCGGCGTGACGGCAGAGACGACGATCACCGGCGGATGGTCACCTGGAAGCTTGCGCAGCTGCGCGTAGAACTCGTAGCCGTTCATGACCG
This sequence comes from Chloroflexota bacterium, assembly GCA_031404235.1. Lineage (GTDB taxonomy): Bacteria > Chloroflexota > Limnocylindria > P2-11E > P2-11E > CF-39. The sequence continues at coordinate 2,217 of JANNHF010000204.1, read as the reverse complement.
GCATCATCAGATCGAGCAGGATCACATCAGGACGCCAGGACAGCCAGCGGAGCGCGTCGCTGCCGTCGGTCGCGCACGCGACCTCGTAGCCTTCCTCGCGGAGAAGGATCGCGTAGAAGTCACGCAGCTCTGCGACGTCCTCGACGACCAGTACGCGCGTCGGCGCAGTGCGAGTTCCCACCAGGGGCGATGATGGCCCTCCGCGCCCCTCATAGATAGCGCCGACCCAGCACTCCCTTGGTGACACGGCAGGGGCTGACTTAGTCGACAGCTGGGCGGGCGAGGGTGCGCAGCGCGACGACACCGTAGGCCGTGACGGGGCGCGAATACCCCTTCAGCACGAGCTCTCCCACGCTCTCCGACTCGACCACGCCCTCGATCGCCGCGAAGACACGCTGGCTCACGAGGATCTGGCCCGGCTTCGCCTCGGCCGACAACCGCTGCGCGAGGTTCGTCACGTTCCCGACGGCGCCGTAGTCGTAACGGCCTTCGAAGCCGATGCGCCCAAGGGTCGCGTGCCCCATCGCGATGCCGGCGCCGAATCCGAGCTTGTGCCCGCGCTTCTCCCACTTCTCGAATTGCTCGCCCATCCGCTCGCGCACGGCGATCGTCATGCGGACGGCGCGCAGCGCGTGGTCTTCCTGCGGCACAGGATCGTTGAACCAGACCATGACGCCGTCGCCCGCGAAGTGCTCGAGCGTTCCCTCGTGGCGGAAGACCGAGGCGCCCACCGCCTGGTGGTAGTCGCGAAGCACCGCGAGCGACTCCTCGGGCTCGGCCGTCTCGGAGAAGGACGTGAAGCCGCGCAAGTCGCAGAAGACGACGCTGATCTCGCGCCGATGCGGCTGCAGCAGCGATTCCTGCGACAGCACCAGCTCGGCGATCTGCGGCGACAGGAAGCGTCGCAGCCGGCTCATTCGCTCGATCTCCTCCACCTGATCGCGAACGCGACCCTCGAGCGTCTGATTCCATTCCGCGAGCTCCTTCGACTGTTGCTTGATCGTGTCGTGATATTCCTTGAGACGAAGGAGCGAGCGAACGCGAGCGAGCAGCTCGAGCTGATTGAACGGCTTGGCGATGAAGTCGTCGGCGCCGGCTTCGAGCGCCTGCACGCGTTCCTGATCGCCGCTCGCAGTGATCATCACGATCGGCAGGAACCTCGTCGCCGCATCATCCCGCAGGCGGCGGCACACGTCGTATCCGTTCAGTCCGGGCATCACGATGTCGAGGAGGACGAGATCCGGCTGCACGCGCCCGATCATCTCCAGCGCCGTGGCCCCGTCCGGGGCGGTGACGAGCTCGTACCCGCGCGGACTGAGGATCGCGTCGAGCAGCCGGAGGTTCTCCGGTGTGTCGTCGACCGCGAGGATCTTCGGATGTGTCTTCATCTGCGTCCCGCTCGGATGTGACCGCGGATCTGCTCGGGGAAGAGCTTCACGTCGATCGGCTTGGTGATGAAGCCGTCGAACCCGGCCTTGTCGAAGCGCTCGCGGTCCTCCTTCATCACGGAGGCTGTCAGCGCGACCACCGGTATCGCCGCGGTCGCCGCGTCCGCACGCAGGCTGTGCAACGCGCTGACGCCGTCCATGCCCGGCAGCTGGATGTCCATAAGGATGAGTTGCGGCTTGTGGGCTCGCGCCAGTGGAATGCCGTCCTCGGCACTGGTCGCTTCGATCGTGTCGAATCCGTGATAGCGCAGGAGATCGCGCGCCAGCTTCATGTTCTTGTCGTTGTCCTCGACGATGAGGATCAGGTCTTTCACGCGCGCACCGGCGCAGCCTGTCGAAGCGGCAGCGTGAACGCGAAGGTGCTGCCCTCCCCAGGGGAGCTCTCGAGCCAGATCCGGCCGCCGTGGAGCTCGACGAAGCGCTTCGTGAGCGTCAGACCGAGCCCGGTGCCCTCGCGCGATCGCTCGCGCCCCACTTGACGGAATTCCTCGAAGATGCCCTCCTGGTCGCCGACCGCGACGCCGATACCCGTGTCGCGGACCTCGACGCGAACGTCGCCGTTCTCGCTGTGTACGGTGACATCCACGCGACCGCCGTCCGGCGTGAACTTGACCGCGTTGCTCAACAGGTTGTAGAGGATCTGCTTCACCTTGCGCTCATCCGCCTCGATCGTACCGACATCGGCCGCGACGACCGTGCTCAGCTCGATCCCGTGCCGGGCCGCCCGCTCGCGCACGATCGTGACGCCGCTTCGGAGCGCGTCGCCGAA
>JANNHF010000203.1:0-7381 GCA_031404235.1 Chloroflexota bacterium | reverse complement strand
CAGCTCACTGACAAGCAGAAGTATCCGCTGAATGCCGTAACGCAGCGGCCGATGGCCATGTACCACTCGTGGGACTCGCAGAATGCCTGGCTGCGCCAGATACACGCGCACAATTATCTATATATAAACGCCCGCACGGCGCGGCAGCAGGGCATCGCCGACGGCGACTGGGTGTGGGTGGAATCCATGTGGGGCAAGGCGGTGACCCCGGCAGCGAGTGTCCGCGACGCTGTCGCCGATGCGGACATCGTAGTAACCGCGACGTGGGCGCGCGAGCCGTTCCTGTTCGCCGGGATGCTGCGTCCGGGTACGCACGTCACGACGCTCGGCGCGGACGAGCCCGGGAAGTGCGAAGTCGACGCGGCTCTGATCCGCAGCTCCGTGGCGATCGTCGATGACCGCGCCCTGGCATTGAAGGAAGGAATGATCGCGGGCGCTGGACTCGGTCCGGATGCCATCGCGGCCGACCTCGCCGAGATCGTGCGCGGGGAACATCCCGGACGCGTGAAGGCGGAGGAGGTCACCATCTTCGGCGCGGTCGGGCTGCCGATGCTCGATCTGGTGGTCTGCTGGGGCCTGTACCAGAGCGCGCGTCAGGCGAACACGCAGTTCTCGGTCGTCGACTTCCTCGGATGACCTGGACGAGGTGAGCCTCACGCACATCGCCACGATCGTGTTCGGCTCCGACCCGTGGCCTCATATGGTCTACGTCTTCTCTCCGTTGTCGCATTCGGCGCTCGCCTGTGCGGGTCAGGAGTTGCGTCGGGTCCCGCGCCGACGCTCACTGCAAGAGCACGAGACCTAGTAGCCCCGCGCCGAGAACGATCACCGCGACCGCAGCCTTCGCTTTCCAGAAATAGATTGCGGCCAGCGCGAGGGCGAAGATCGTCAGCGCCGACAGACTTGACACGCCCACGCCGAACAGCTGGATCGTCGTCGCACCGATGAGCCCCACGACGCCGGCGGTCACGCCATTCAGAAAGGCATGGACCGACGGCGCGGCGATGAGCCGCTCCATGTGACGATGACCGACGAGCGTGAAGGCAAAGGCGGGCGAGAAGATCGCGAACGTCATCACCAGCGCTCCCAGCGGTCCGCCGGAGAAATAGCCGACGAAGGTCGAGAAGATGATGAGCGGCGCGGGCAGGATGCCGGAAAGCGCCAGGCCATCCAGAAACTGCCTGTTGGTCATCCAGCCACCACTCATTACCGCGTCCTGCTGCATGAAGGGGATCACCGTGTACGCGCCACCGAACGTCAGCAGCCCAGCCTTCAGCCCGGAAATGAACAGGTCCGCGAGCGTTGCCCGGCCGGGCTCAGCACTGTCGGGGCCGGGCGCGAGATCCGGGACTCCGGATGCGGGTGCGATCGCCAGTGCATACAGCAGGATGCCGGCAACGAAGGCCGCTTCAAGAATCAGCGCGGGACGAATGAAACCTCGGACGGCGAACGCGTACGCAGCGCCGGCGATGAGCAGCGTGACCGCGAAGTGGATGCCAAGCAGCGATGCGATGAATGCCGATGCGCCAATTCCCAAGAGCCAGCGGTCGTGTAGGGCATGGCTGCCGATGCGATGCACGGCGCGCACGATCAACGCGACCACGGCGGCTTGGAAGCCAGCGAACACGGCCCGGAGTTGAGGCGACTCGATGCCGAAGGTGAGGTAGGACCACGACAAGGCGAACATGAGAAGGAATCCCGGGAGCATGAACGCGAGACCCGCCAGCAACCCGCCGATCCGTCCGCGCGCCAGCATGCCGTAGTACACACAGAGCTCATGTGCCTCCGGCCCCGGCAGCACCTGGTAGACGGCCAGCGCGCGGTTGAAGCGCTCGGGCGATACCCAATGCTCCTCTTCGACGAGCTCGCGCCGGATCATCGCGATCTGCGCGACCGGTCCGCCCCAGGCCAACAGTCCGAAACGCAGGAAGCGCAGGAAGAGACGAGGCAGCGGCTCAGCTGGCGGTCCCTCGCGGTGTTCCGTAATTCGCTCAGTCACGATGTCGTCGTCTTCGCCACCGCCGCAATCGGGCGCAGGGCCCGCCACGAGCTATTTGACGACGACCTTGCCGACCATGCCCGGCAAGTGGAAGGTGCAGAGGTAGCGGTATTCGACGGGCTGCTTGAAGGTATACGTGAACAGGTCGACCCCGCGGTTCATGGGATAGTTCGAGCGAAACAGCCCCTCGCTGGAGGCCACGTCGTGGTTGTTCTCGCCGGTAGCGATCTGCCAGCTGACCGTAGTGCCGACAGGCACAGTGATCTCGGCAGGCGCGAAGTAGTCGTCGCCGAGATCGACCCTGGTGATGATCTGCTGAAAGGGCGTCGCGGTGGAGACAGCGGACCCAGCCGGACTGGCGCTGCGGCCGATCGGGGCCGTGGTGGCGAGAGTCGATGCTCCCGCGGGCCGGCCGCCGTCCGCGCCACAGGCCCCGGCGACCAGACCCCATAAGCACAAGAGCGCAAGCTGCCGTATGCCTCCAACCCTCCTGAGCCGGTTCCATCGTCGTGGCGCTGACGTCATCGGCTAGCTGGCGTCACGACCACGTCATCAAAGCAGGTCACCGAATCCGCTTTCGTCCACAGTCCGATGCGACCGGCCTTGTACGTCGCGTCGGTCGCCTCGACGACCAGCTGGCCATTCAAGAAGCCACGCAGCCGGTCACCGACAACTTCGAGACGCAGCTCCTGCCACTGGCCGTTCGCGACCTTCGCACCGCCGTCCTTGATCCCGCTGCGCCGGCCGCCCGCGTACTTGTAGAGGTTCACGTTCGTCTCGAGGACGTTCGCACGGATGATGTAGTAGTTGCCCTGGTCCTGGACCCGAGCGATGATCCCCGCCGCCTGATCGACGTTGCCGGAGATGGGTTTGAAGCGCATGGTGATCGTCAGATCACCGTATACGCCCGCGCCGAGCGCGAGCGCCGGGTACTCCGCGTTGCCAACCTGACAGAGTGCGTTCGGCTTGCTCGGCGCATCCGCCTCCGCCCGCACGACCCAGCTGCCACCGAAGATCTCGGAGCCGGCAGGAGCACCACTCACCGGGTCGGTGTCGAAGGTCCACGATCCAGTCGGCGCGCTTGGTCCTGGAGTTTCGAACTTGATCGCAGGCGTGCCCTCACACGCCGCAGCGATCAGCACCATAGCGAGCCCGAACGCGAATGTCCGGCGCAAGAGAATCACTCCTCCACAAGTACACGAAGTTGAGTCAGGGCGGAGACCCCTCAGTGCATCGAGTCGTCCCTGCGATAGTTGATGCTACAAACCTGGCGAGTCTCACGCGCGCAGAGTCGACCTTTTGTCGTCAGAGTCTGGGGCCGGCGACTCTTGTCATCCCGTCGGCGCCAATCTCCACCGGTCACATCGCCGATGTGACGTAGGTCATGCGGGTATCCCACCGCGTCACCTACTACTTGAGATGAGTGGAACTGCACGCGCCGGCGCAAACCCAGTACGCCGCACATCAAGCAAGACGCAGCAAGAGCGCGCACAACAGTTCGGTGTGACGGTGCCATCGGTCGGGGATCGAACACAAAAAGTTACGAAACCGCTGCTCTACCAACTGAGCTACGTCGGCTAGGAGGCCGAAGGCCAAGTTTACTTGGCCGAGCGGCCGACGACGCCGAGGTGAGCGAAGCGATACCTCGGCGCGGGTTCCCGGCTAGCTAATCCTCGCAGCTAGCTGTGATTCCCAGACAGGTCGTTGACACCGAAGAAGCGGCAGAGCGGAGTGTGGCCGCCGAGGATCGGCGAACGGCGCTGACTGTACTGCTCGAGGAATCCGGGAAGTACGGCGGCGCGCTCCGCATTCGTGCGGTAGAGACGAGCGTAGGCCCAGCGCTCCTGGAGCGTCTTGATGAAGCGCTCGGCCTTGCCGTTGGTGCGCGGGGTGTATGGCCTGGTCCGCCAGTGCTCGATGCCCAGGCGCCGGCAGGCGGCGGCGAAGTCGAGCGAGCGGTAGCAGCTGCCGTTGTCGGTGAGGATGCGCTTGATCCGCACTCCGGCGCGCAGGTAACGGCCCCAGACCTGCTCGAGCGCCCGGATGGCACTCTCGCTGCGCTGATCGCCGTGGATCGCGACGGTCGGCAGCCGGCTGTGGTCGTCGACGGCGACGTGGCAGTACTCGTAACCGGCGTGGCGCTTGACCCGGTTGGCCAATCTCCGGCCGAGGTTGCGCCAGCCGCCGTCCTCGGGGATGCGGCCCAGGCGCTTGATGTCCAGGTGCACCAGGTCGCCGGGTGCCGGCCACTCGTAGCGGAGCACGAGCACCTTGGCCACCCAGGCGCCCAGGCGGTGCAGCTCGGCGCGCCGCAGCACCGCGTAGATCGTGGAGCGGGCGATGCCCAGCAGCAGCGCCAGCTCGTGCGGACCGACCTTGCGAGTGGTGCGCTCGAGGCAGATCCGGACCGCGAGGTCGATGCGCGTGAGGCGTGGCATGCGGTGGGGCGCTGAGCCATCCGACGGAAGGTTAAACGCGGGTAGGTCTTCCGGAACTCCGGCGCCCCAAGAAGGCGGCGCGGAGTCAACCTCAGCTGTGGTGGTGCCCTTTGTCAGCGCGTTGAACTAGCTGTCGGCATCGCGGTCGTCCTTTTGCGAGAGTTTCCGCACAGGAACCCATTCGCGTGGCCACGGCTCGGCCAGAAGGCGGGCCGGTAGCGACCTGCGGATTCACTTCTCGCCGTGCGGCCCGTACCGCGCGGGTACGGCAGGTGCGAGTGCAAGGACGATCGCGAAGGCGTCGCGCATCGAGGTGGACGGTACCGTCACACCCCTTCGAGCGTGCCGCGCCGTCGCGCCTGATCCTCGATCCAGCGGAACAGGAACAGCCCCGCGAGCGCCCAGGCAGTCCCGATGAGCGCGTCGCCGACGAGCAGCGGGAGGCCCGACGCGAAGTCCGCGCCGGCGACGTACGCCCGCGAGGCTTCGACCGAGCGCGTGATCGGCAGGGCCCAGTAGAGCGGCGCGGTCCATGCCGGCAGGTCCTCGAGCGGGACATTCGCCCCGCTCAAGAGCAGCAGCGCGAACATAGCGCCGTTCGCGAGGAATGTCGCGTCGAGCACGAGGTAAGCGGCACCGCCCATGACCATGCCGATCGTCGACGCCCCAAAGGTCGCGACGACCACAGCCAGCGCCAGGCCGGCCCAGTCGGCGCGCGAGAGGTCGAGGCCGAAGAGGAACGTCGCGACGCCGAACGCGATGACGACGTCGAGCAGTCCGTCGATCACGTGATAGGCGCTGCGGCCGAAGAACAGCGCGACCGAGTTCGCCGGCGAGGCGAGGACGTACGGGAGCGTGCCCTGCTCGCGTTCTTCGGCGATCGCCCTCGCGATCGAGAACATCGGGCGGCAGGCGACGAGGAGAGCATTGCCGACGAGGTAGAAGCCGAGCGGGCGGGCGCCGCCGAAGGACCCGAGGAAGACGAAGAACGTCAGTTGGAGCAGCGGGAAGCCGATGCGCTGGAAGATGTAGGCAGAGGGATTGAGCCAGTGGAAGAGCGCGCGGTAGGTGAAGGCCGAGCTGACGAAGAAGATCCGTAAGGACTGCATGGCCTACGAGAGTGCCAGCGTGCCGTCGCGGCCCGCGCGGCGCAGCACGAGCGCGAAGAGAGGCCGCGTGATCAGCACGGTGACCACGGTCGAGATCAGGAGGATCGCCCAGACCGCAGTGATCGGCGCTGTCCCCGCGCCGGAGCTGGTCTCGTGGAGCGCGACTGCTGCCCAGTAAGGCGGTAGCGCGTAAGAGATCCCGTTCGACCACGCAGGCAGCAGCAGGATCGGGAAGAGGAAGCCGCCGAAGATGTAGACCGGGTACTCGAGCACGTTGATGAACTGGCCGACCGTGCGCCAGAGGATGCCTAGCGGCGCGAACAGCAGCGCCGTCGCCCACAGCGCAGCGAGCGCGAGAACGAGCGAGGCGACAAAGCCGGCGGGGTCCGCGATCGTGATCGCATAGCCGAAGAGCCAGGCACCGATGACGTAGCTCAGGACGAGCGAGCCGAGCGAGAACAGCATCGTGCCGATGAGCCGTCCGGCGATGACCAGCATGAGCGGGGCCGGCGATCCGACGAGCAGCTCGAGCGTGCCGCGCCAGCGCTCGCCGCCGATGATCCAGTTGCCATCGAAGAGCGCGACCGACCACAGCCCCGAGAGCGCGGCGCCGACGACCACGTAGATCGGATCGAAGTCGGGCCGGCCGCGGAGCATGAACATCACCGTCACGGCGATGAAGAACGGCTGGACGACGATGCAGAAGAGCATGAAGAGGTTCACGGCCAGGAACTGGACGTGTAGCGCGGCGGACCGGTAGAGGATCCGCAGTGTCCTCATTCGACCTTGCCCACCAGCCGCACGTAGGCGTCCTCGAGCGTCGCCTCGCGGACCGCGACACGCCCGACCTGCACGCCCTCGAAGCTTGCGAGCAGGCCGGGGACCGCGCGCTCGCCAAGCGCGGTCTGCACGCGAATGACCTGGCGCAGGTCGCGCTGCTCGACGATGACCGACTCCACGAAGTCCAGCGCCTCCACGCGCGCGACGAGCTCCGGCGGCGCGCCGAAGACCTCGACCTCGACGACGCTGAGATCGCTCACGCTGGACTTCAGGTCCTGTGGGGTCCCGAGCGCGAGGACGCGGCCACCGCCGATGACGGCGATCCGCTCGCACAGCGCGTCGGCCTCGAACATGTAGTGGGTCGTCAGCACGATCGTCTTGCCCCGGCGGTGCAGCTGCCGAATTACCTCGCGCAGGTCGCGCGCCCCGACCGGGTCGAGCCCGAGCGTGGGCTCGTCGAGGAACAACACCTCGGGATCGTGCAGGAGCATCCGCGCGAGGTGTAGGCGCTGCTTCATGCCGCGCGAGTAGCCCTCGACGCGCTCCTCGGCCCGGGCCTGGAGGCCGACGAGCTCGAGCAGCTCCTCGACCCGCGCTCGCAGGCGGCGCGGCTCGACCGCGTACAGCTCGGCGAAGTAGTTGAGGTTTTCCCGCCCGCTCACCCGGTAGTAGAGACCGCGCTCGCCGCCGAGCACGAAGCCGATGCGCGGCCGCAGGGCCGCCGCGTCGCGCACCACGTCCAGACCCAGCACCGAGGCCCGGCCGAGCGTCGGCGTGAGCAGCGTCGTGAGGATCTTCACCGTCGTCGTCTTCCCCGCGCCGTTCGGGCCGAGGAGCCCGAACAGCTCGCCCGAGCGGATCTCCAGCGTGAGGTCGTCGAGCGCGACGACCTCCTTCGGCCGGCGACGGACGATGCCGGTCGTCGTTCTAAAAGTCCGACGGACGTGGTCGAGGACGATCGTTGGCACGGCGTCCCGCATAGGGCCGAGCCTACCGGAGCGCGATCCGACGGATGGCATCCGGCCTCCAATGAGCCTCTGGACGCGAGCCCGAGG
>JANNHF010000202.1:0-13257 GCA_031404235.1 Chloroflexota bacterium | reverse complement strand
CGCGATTCTCGCTCAGCCGCCCGTGCTAGCGTCGCGAGCGATGGCCGCCGCCCCTCCCGTCACCACGATCGACCTTCTGCAGTTCTCCGAGATCCTCGACACCGCGCGGACCGACGGCGACCGCGGGCAGGGCACCGGGGTCGTCGCGCCGGCGATCGACGGCCGACCCGACGTCGCCCTGATGGGCAGCCTGATGGTGTGGGACGCCGACCACCTCGCGTGGTGGGAGCGCGGCCACGCCGAGACCGAGGCCGGGGAGGCGCGCATCGCCGACGGAAGTGAGCGCGAGCGGGTCTGGGAACGCGTCGTTCAGATCGAGAAGGACACCGACCCGGAGAAGACGGGAGTTGGCGTCCTGGTGCGCGTCGATCGTGTGCGCGCGGGGAAGTTCGACATCCAGCGCCGCTAGGTCTTCGAACGCGCCGCTTTCTTCTGTCCGGGACTCATCGTTCTCTTCGGCGGCTGCCACTTCGACATGTCTCGGCCGGGGCGGCCGCCATACCGCGGATCGGGGACCGTCTCTGCGCCCTGCTTCCGCTTGCGCGCGCGGCTCGTGACGCCGGTCTCCGGATCCTGGCGCGCGACCTTCTGCGCGCCTCTCGCCGCCCGCTTTGAGGGCGTTCCACCACGCCCGATCGCTCGTTCGGCACGCGACTTCGGCATGTGATCCTCCTGCTCATCGCAGGGGCGGAACCCCCTGCAACCCCCATGACCCGGTTCGATTGGAGCGTACGCTGACGCGCGTGGACGAGTCAGCGGTCGAGCGCACCCTCGCTGCGTGCGAGCAAGCGTTGGCTGGCTCCGGCACGCCCGATCTCCGCGCGCTCGGCTTCTGGCGCGCGGTGGCCGCGGTGAAGCGGCGCGCCGACCTGGTGGACCGTTACGCCGCGCGCATCGCGAGCATCGATCGCGGGGCGTTCCGCCGTCGCGTGCGTCTCGTCTTTCCGGTCACGCTCGGCGTCATCGCGCTCGACGTCGCGCTCTTCGGCGGCCTGCTACTTCTTGCGATCGCGATCGGGGCAGCGCACCCGTGGCGTGAGCTGCTCGTGCTGGCCGGGGTCGGCGCGCTCGACGTCGCGACACACGGCCTGGCTCACCTCGGCGTCGGCACGCTCGGCGGGATCGGCTTCACCGACTGGTTCGTCGACCTGCCCAAGAGACCGCAGCCCGGCTTCAAGATCGATTACGCGTCCTACCTCCGCGCGTCGCCGCGACAGCGAGCCTGGATGCACGCCGCCGGCGCCATCGCGACGAAGCTCACTCCCTTCCTCGTCATCCTTTACGCGCTGGCGATCGACACCGCGGCGTGGGCGGTGCTCGCGATCCTCGCGCTCGGCGTCGTGCAGATCCTCACCGACGTGCTCTACTCGGTTCGCGCGTCTGACTGGAAAAAGTTCCGCCGGGAGATGCGTCTCGCGCGCTAGCGGCTAGCCCTTTGCCAGCTTCGCGAACGACGCCATCAGCTTTTTCACACCCTTGTCTGGAAATGCGACGGTGACTTCCTCGTCGTCGCTGCGCACCTGGCTCGAGACCACCACGCCGCTGCCCAGCGACGGATGCCGCACGTGGTCTCCGGGTCGGAACTTCGTGTCGCCTGGCGCGATGCGCTTGCGAGCCGCCTCCGCGCGGCTTTGCGAGCTCGTCGGAGCGGTCCACGCGCCGGGCAGCCCCGCGAGCGCGGCGTCGCGCCGCGCCGCCTTGCGCTCCTCGTAACGCTCGCGATCGCGGTCCCAGTCGAGATCGGCCCACACGTCGCGCTCCTCCGTCTCGACGCCGCCGCGGTGCTCGATCCCTTCCGACGGCAGCTCCAGCAAGAAGCGCGAGGGTGGGTTCTCGTTGGTGCGCCCGAAGAGCATCCGCCGTCTCGCGAACGTCAGAAAAGCGCGGTCCTTCGCCCGGGTGATGCCGACGTACGCGAGGCGGCGCTCCTCCTCGATACGGTTCTCGTCATCGAGCGAGCGTGCGTGCGGGAACACGCCGTCCTCCATGCCGGTGAGGAAGACGATCGGGAACTCGAGTCCCTTCACCGCGTGCAGCGTGATGAGCGTCGCGACGGGTTTCGCTTCGACGAGCTCGTCCACATCGGACACGAGCGCGACCTGCTCGAGGAACGCCGGCAGCTGCTCCTCCTGCGGGAGAGCCAGGAACTCCTCGGCCAGGCTGCGCAGCTCCAGGACGTTGGCGTGCCGCTCCTCCCCCTCCTCTGTGCCGTCCTTCAGATACGTCCCGTAGCCGGTCGTTTCGATGACCTGATCCAGGAGATCCGGCAGCTCGCGCGTTGTCGCCTCCTCGCGCAACCTCGCGACGAGGCGGCCGAATGCGGTGAGCGCGGTCTGTTGGCGCTTCGGGATGTCCGCGATCTCGTCGGCCCGCAGCAGCGCCTCCGTCGGCGTCAGCTCATTCGCGCGCGCGAACGCCATCAGCCTCGCGCGCGTCTTGTCGCCGATTCCGCGGGGCGGCGTGTTGATCACGCGAGCGAGGCCGACGCTGTCGAGCGGGTTCCGGACGATCCGGAGGTACGCGAGGGTGTCTTTGACCTCGCGCCGCTGGTAGAAGGACACGCCGCCGACGACCTGATACGCCAGGCCGAAGGACCGGAACACGTCCTCGATCGCGCGCGACTGCGCGTTCGTTCGGTAGAGGACCGCGACGTCGCGGTTGCTCCTGACCTCGCCCTGGCGCTGCAGCCGCTCGATCTCGCGCGCGATGGCCTCCGCCTCGTGATGCTCGTCGTACGCCTCGATCACCACGACGGCCGGACCGCCCTCGCGCTTGGTCCAGAGCTTCTTCTCCTTACGCGCGGCGTTGTTGCGCACCACGGACCAGGCCGCGTCGAGGATCTTCTGGGTGCTTCGGTAGTTCTGCTCGAGCTTCACGACCTTTGAGTTCGGATGGTCGCGCTCGAAATCGAGGATGTTGCGGACGTCGGCTCCGCGCCAGCTGAAAACGCTTTGGTCGTCGTCGCCCACGACGGTGAGGTTCTGGCGGAACCCGGCGAGGTAGCGGAGCAGCACGTACTGCGCACGGTTGGTGTCCTGGTACTCGTCGACGAGGATGTGCTGGAAGCGCTCCTGCCACTTCTCGAGGGCGCTGTCGCTCGTTTCGAAGAGCCGGCAGACCAGCAGCAGCAGGTCATCGAAGTCGACCGCGTTGTTCTCGCGGAGGAGCGCGTCGTAACGCTGCCAGACGAGCGAGCCGATCCGATCGAGCTGGTTTCGCGGGGCGCTCGCCATGTCGGCGGGGCCGCTCAGCTCGTTCTTCGCTCCGGAGATGACGGCGCCGATGGCGCCCGGCGAAAAGAGGCGCTCGCTGACGCCCTGCTCCGCCATCGCCTGGCGAATGAGCGCGCGCTGGTCGCCCTCGTCGTAGATCGCGAACGCGCGGTCGATGCCGACGAGCGGGCCGTCACGGCGGAGCAGGCGAGCGCAGAACGCGTGGAACGTCCCGACCGAGAGCTCGCGCAGCTGCCCTTCGCCCAGAAGGCGCTCAAGACGCTCCTTCATCTCCCGCGCCGCTTTGTTCGTGAAGGTCACGGCCAGGATCGAGCGCGGTGCGACGCCGAGGTCACGGATCAGGTAGGCGATGCGGTGCGTGAGCACGCGCGTCTTCCCCGAGCCGGCGCCCGCCAGGATGAGCAGCGGCCCCTCACCATGCGTGACGGCAGCGAGCTGCTCGGGATTGAGCGGGTCGAGAATCGGGTCGGGCACCGTTTCGATGGTAGGTGCGACCGCCGCTTGTGGATGGAGCGTGGAAACTTCCGTTAGATCCGTGGACAACGCGGGCGCGCGGTTGTGGAGAAGGGACTTCTCCGCCGGCACGAGTGGCGTCAGATTGATCGTCATTCCCGGGGAGCTTGCGTCTGGGGGAGCGATCTCCCGGCGCCGGAGCCTCGGGATCTTTTCTTTGGGCGCGCGTCGCCCCTGAGCGGGCCTTCATTACGGATGCGCTGTCGATGACCTGTTGAAAACTTGCCGCGTTTGTGGACGAGTTGGCTATCGGTCCGTGGATAAGCGGGTTGTCGGCCTCCACTCCGCCGAGTAGATTTCCTCTCGTCCCGAGGGGACTGTCAAAGGGAACGGGTCCGAGATTCCATCAAGGACACCGGTCCCCGGGAGCGCAACCGGAGATAGCATCAAAGGCGGTCCGAGAGGATATCGAGGATCGGCTCCACGGCCAGGCCGCTGACCATCGATGCAGCGGTAGGGCACGGAGGCAGTTCGCTCGGGACGCTTTTTGTCCACTTCATCCAGCACTGGACGCCGTCCGTACAGTCCTAGCAGTGGCGAACGCCTCCGACCAGCCTGACGACGTCCTTATCGTCGCGCTCGCCGACCGCGAGCTCGGCGCGCTGGCTGCGCTCTACGACCGCTACGGCCGCTTGGCGTACGCGCTCGCCTACCGCATCCTTGGCGAGGGCGAATCGGCCGAGGACGTCGTCCACGACGCGTACATCTCGGCCTGGCGAGGGGCGGCGAGCTACCGCCGAGAGCGCGGGAATGTCCGAGGCTGGCTGATGTCGATCGTCCACCACCGCGCCGTCGACGTGCTTCGCCGCAAGACGACGTTCCGCCCCGCGCCGCTCGAGGCGGCGGCCGAACGAGCCGCCGATGACGACACGGCGGAAGCCGCCGAGCGCAACGTCGAGAACCAGACGGTGCGGGCGGCGCTCGAGGGGCTGCCGCAGGCGCAGCGGCGCACGATCGAGCTCGCCTACTTCGGTGGCTACACCCACGTGGAGCTCGCCGAGCTGATGGGCGTGCCGCTGGGCACCGTGAAGGGCCGGATGCGCATCGGACTGCAGAAGCTTCGGCGCGCGCTGGAGCTCCAGGGGACCTTCCGGGACGAGCACCGATGACCCACGTCACCGACGAACTGGAGCTGTACGCACTTGGCGCGCTCGCGCCGATCGACCGCGCGCGCGTGGCCGCGCACCTCGCCGAGTGCCCCGCCTGCCGCGAGCAGGCCCGCGCGATCGACGAGGTCGTCCAGGAGCTGCCTGAGACGCTGCCCGACCGCGACGCGCCCGGGCACCTGCGCGAGCGCATCCTCGCCTCGGCCCGCGCGGATCTCGCGGCCGACCGCACACCGAAGCGCGATAACGCGTGGGTCGCGCGCCTCGTCCGGCCCGCGCTCGCCCTGGCCGCGGCGCTGTGGCTCGCGGTCGGCGCCGCCGCGCTCGTCGGCGAGAACGCGCGGATCTCGAACGAGCTGCGGGCCGTCACGAGCCAGAGCGCGAAGTACGAGCGGATCGCCGAGGGCATTCGCGAGGGTGGTCGCTGGTGGTACATGGGCGGCAAGGACGAATGGGCGGGATCGGGTGGCACGCTCGTCGCGCCGCGCGCTGAAGGCCGGCCGCCATTCGTCGTCTTCCACGACCTCAGGCCGCTCGCCGATCCTAAGCAGCTCTACACGATCTGGCTGGTGAGCGCGGACAACACCTGGGTACGCGGGGCGACGTTCCGTCCGGACGGCAGCGATCTCCAGGCCGTGGACGTGACAGCACCGATCGCCGGCTTCGACCGCTGCGCGGTGACCATCGAGGACTCGGCCTGGGGCCGCCGCGCCGGCCCAGTGGTGATGGAGTCGAGGATCGTCCCCGCGCAGCCCTGACCCTCGGCGAGCAGCACGGACGCGCGCTGAACAAAGAAGAGCCCCGCCTCTCGGCGGGGCTCTTCGCTAACGGCGCTTGTCAGGACGGACTAATAGTCCATCCCGCCGCCACCGGGCATCGAAGGAGCCTTGTCCTTCTCAGGAAGGTCCGTGATGAGCGCCTCGGTCGTGAGGATCATCGCGGCGATGGACACCGCGTTCTCGACCGCCGAGCGGACCACCTTCGCCGGGTCGATGACGCCGGCCTTGGTGAGGTCGACGATCTCGTTCTTGATGACTTCGTAGCCCCAGACATTCGACTTGGTCTCCGCCTGCTTGCGGCGGATGCCGTCGAGCATGACCGAGCCGTCCTGGCCGGCGTTCGCGACCAGCTGGCGGAATGGCTCCTCAAGGGCGCGCCGCAGGATGTTCACACCGGTGAGCTCGTCACCCTCGACCCCCTTGACCTTGTCCAAGGCCTTGATCGCGTTGAGCAAGGTGACCTCGCCGCCGGGGACCATGCCTTCCTCGACGCCCGCGCGGGCCGCCGAGAGCGCGTCCTCGACGCGGTGCTTCTTTTCCTTGAGCTCCACCTCGGTGGCCGCGCCGACCTTGATGATCGCCACGCCGCCGGCGAGCTTCGCGAGACGCTCCTGGAGCTTCTCCTTGTCGAAGTCGCTGGTCGTTTCCTCGACCTGCGCCTTGATCTGCTTCACGCGGGCCAAGATCTTGTCCTGGTCGCCCTTACCCTCAACGAAGGTGGTCTCGTCCTTGTCCGCCGTCACTCGGCGAACGCGGCCGAGGTCCTGGATCGTCGTGGCGTCGAGCTTGCGGCCGGCCTCTTCGGTGATGACCTGGCCGCCGGTCAGGATCGCGATGTCCTCGAGCATGGCCTTGCGGCGGTCACCGAAGCCCGGCGCCTTGACGCCGAGCACGTTGAGCGTGCCGCGCAGCTTGTTCACGACGAGCGTTGCGAGCGCCTCGCCGTCGATGTCCTCGGCGACGATCACGAGGTTCTTCGTGACCTGCACGAGCTTCTCGAGCACCGGCAGGATGTCGGTGATCGCGGAGATCTTCTTGTCGGTGATGAGGATGTACGGGTCCTCGACGATCGCTTCCATGCGGTCGGCGTTCGTGACGAAGTACGCCGAGATGTATCCGCGGTCGATCTGCATGCCCTCGACGAACTCGGTCTCGAACTGCAGACCCTTGGACTCCTCGACGGTTATCACGCCCTCGCGGCCCACCTTGTCCATCACGTCCGCGATGAGCTGACCGATGACCTCGTCGGCCGCGGAGATCGTCGCTATCTGCGCGATCTCGGCCTTGCCCTTGACTTCCTTCGCCTCGGCCTTGATGGCCTCGACGATCGCCGCGCCACCCTTCTCGAGGCCCCTCTTCAGGAGCATCGGGTTGGCGCCCGCGGCGATATTGCGGAGACCCTCGTGCACGATCGCCTGCGCGAGGACGACCGACGTGGTCGTGCCGTCACCGGCGATGTCGTTGGTCTTGGTGGCAGCTTCCTTGAGAAGCTGCGCGCCCATGTTCTCGAATGGATCCTCGAGCTCGATCTCGCGAGCGACGGTGACGCCGTCGTGGGTCACGGTCGGCGATCCGAACTTCTTGTCGAGCGCGACGTTTCGCCCCTTCGGGCCGAGCGTGGTCTTCACGGCGTTGGCCATGACGTCGACGCCCTGCTTCAGCTTCTTGCGCGCTTCATCGGTGAATACGAGCTGCTTTGCCATTACTTACCTCTCCCTATTCCTCGATGCGCGCGAGGACGTCCTTTTCCGACAGGATCAGGTACTCCTCACCATCGAGCTTGAATTCCGTTCCGGCGTACTTCTGGTAGAGGACGCGCTCGCCCTCTTTGAGCTCGACCGGGACGCGCTTGCCGTCGTCGTCACGATCGCCCGGGCCGACCGCGAGGACGCGGCCTTCCATCGGCTTCTCTTTCGCGGTGTCGGGAAGGAAGATCCCGCTCTTGGTGGTCTCCTCGCGATCGAGGGCCTTGATGACCACGCGGGATCCGAGCGGCTTGAGCTTGAGCTTCTCTGCGACTGCTGCTGGCATTGAATTCCCCCTTCACTTCGCCCGTGCCGGTGCCCGGCTGGGGCCGTCGTTTGGATTAGCACTCGCCCTGGCTGACTGCTAACACTCTAGAACAGGGCCGAAAACCCTGTCAAGGCAAGCGGGCGCTAAGTCTCGGCCGCCGTGACAGGCGCCTCGGTCGCGATGCGGTCTTTTGCGGCCCGCTTGGCGGCGTAGAGGATGCCGTCGGCGGCCTCCAGGACCTGCTCGGCGGTGCGACCCGCCTGCCACGCGCTCACTCCGGCACTCACCGTGATCGCCGTGTGCGGCTCGGCGCGGCCCTGGGCGGCCAGCGCGTCCCGAACACGCCCGGCGAGCACGCGGGCGTCGTCCAACCCGCCGTGCGTGATCAGGATCAGGAACTCGTCGCCGCCGGTCCGCACGCCGACGTCCGACCCGCGGGCGGTCTTGCGCAGCACGTTCGCGAATCCGCGCAGTGCGAGATCACCTGACTCGTGGCCGAACGTGTCGTTGACCTGCTTCAGGCCGTCGACGTCGAAGGCGATCACGGCGTACGGCTGCCCGTGGCGGGTGGCCAGCGACTGTAAGAGGCGCAGCTGCTCGCGCAGGAAATGGCGGTTGTGCAGGCCGGTGAGTCCGTCCGTCGTGGCCTGACGCTGCGCGGTCTCGAGCACGCGGCGGTTGGCGATCGCGAGTGCGACGCGGTCGGCTGCGGCGACGATGAACGTGTCTTCGAGCACCGAGTCTGCGGCCGGCTCCATGAAGAGCGCGCCGACCGGTTCGCCGCCCGCCGTCAGTGGCGCACAGGTATAGCCCAGGCTTCCCTCCTTGAAGGGCATGAAGGGGCAGATGACCGGATCGGTCACGTTCGTGACGTGAAAGATGCGTCCGCTGCGGATGGCCGGACAGTTCATCGGACCGTTCACGACGGGGTGGGCGCTCGCGCCGCCCGCGATGCCGATCGGCTCCAGCAGTGCGATGGATGGATCCGTTACGAGTGCCGTCGCAGCAACGAGTCGGAAGGCCTGAGCGACCGAACGCGCCGCGACTTCCGCGGTCGAAGCCTCGTCGGTCGCGAGCGAAAGGGCTTCGACGAGCTGATTCATCCCTTCGAGCACCTTGGTACGCGCGGCGAGGCGCTCTCGCTGCTCGCGCACTTCCTCGAGCGCGAGCACCGCCGCGAGCGACGGAGCGGCCGACTCGGCCATGACCTCGCCGATGCGCAGCTCCGACGCCGTCCACTCCCGCGCGCGCGCCGCCGACAGCACGAGCAGGCCAACGAGGTCGCCGCGATGGATGAGCGGCAGGAAAAGTGCGGCGCCGAGGCCGAACGTGCTCCGCGTCTCGTCCAAGATACCGCGCTCCACCGTCGCATCGTTAACGATCACCATCCGGCGGCTGCGGATCGCACGCTGGCGCGGTGAGTCCCGTGGCGGCGAGTCCGCGTCAATGGATGCGGGCGGGCCCTCCGCGGCGACCGTATAGCCGTGATCCATCAGCTCGCCGCCGGTGAAGAAGAACACGCGATCGATGCCGAGTGCCGGTCGCGAGACGTCCAGCACAGCACGAGCGATCTCGGCGACGTCGCGGGTCCGCGCGAGCGCCAGCGTCGCTGACCGCGAGATGTCGAGCTCGACGTTCTGCGCCGCGAGCTCCGTCGTGCGCTGCCGCAGCGCCGCGCGCGTGTCGTGCATCGTTTTCGTGAGGAGGGCGCTCATCGCGATGAGCGCCAAGAGCGCCGACAGGCGGACGGCGCCCGTCGCGAGCAGCGCGCGTTCGGGCATCAGCACGAAGTCCACCGCCAACACGGCGACGAACGACACGAGCGCGATCGTGGCCGTAACGAGCGTCGCGGAGAGACGCATCGCGAACGTCGTCGCCAGCGTCGGCAGGAAGAAGAAGACGAAGTAGGCCGAGTCGGCCCCGCCGGTGAGGACGAGCAGCGCCGCGCCGATGAGCTGCGTGATCGCTGTGCCGATCGTGAAGCGCCGTGAGCCGAAGACGGCCGCCGGCAGCAAGTGGAACCAGATCAGAGCGAAGAGTGCGAGGAGGAAGGCGCTGAACAGCAGCCCAAGCCTCGAGGTCTCGTCCGTCGTTGGGAGCGCGGCCGAGGCAACGAGGACGAAGGCGATGCCCCACGTCGCCAGCTCGGACGCTATCCGGATGCGACGTTCGTACCCCGCTGTCTCGTCGGATGGGGTCGCCATCTGAGCGTCATGGTGGGGCACGCGGGCTGGCCTGTCGCCCACGGGAGTAGACGCGCTAGGGCGCGACCACCGAGAGCGGATCGATGAGCTCACCGTTGCGCCAGACCACGAAGTGGACGTGAGGCCCTGTGGTCAGGCCGGTCAGACCGATCGCGCCGATGATCTGCCCCTGTTGCACTTGATCGCCGGCCGCGACGAGCGGTGGCGCGATACGGTCGTCGAGATGCGCGTAGAGCGACACGAGACCGCCGATGTGCGCGATCAACACGACCATCGCGCCGTCGGGAAGGTGTCCCACCCACACGACGCGCCCAGGTGCCGCGGCGACGACCGGCGTGTACATGGCCGCCGCGATGTCGATGCCTTCGTGGAAGTGTCGGTAATACACGCCGTCGTACGTGCGTGCCGGCTCGAACCAGTACGGAGTCGGCCCGAATTCCTGTGTGAGCTCACCCTGCGCGGGAGTCATCCACGCGCCGGTCGCCGGTGCGATCGCCGCGTATGGGGCGAGCGCGATGGCGTCCGCCTGTAGGGCGATGTACTGCTGCTTGAGCTCCACCCGCAGCGCGCGCATCTGAGCGGCGGCCTCAAGCGCGGGCGCCGAGAGCGTCATGGCTGATGGGATCTTCGTGCCAGCCGAAAGACGGAGCGCCTCGCGCTCGAGCCGATCGCGGATCGCGCCCGGCTTCTGGGTCAGCGCCTCGAGCGTGCTGATCTGATCGAGATTCTCGTTGCGCGCCGCGTCGACATCGCGCGCCTGCTGCTGCAGGGCCGCCAGATCGCGGGCGGAGTTGTTCGCGAAGGTGATGAGCGTCTCGTACGACGCGCTGCTCGGCGTCGGGGGAAGGCCGCGCGGTACCGTGACGGCACGCGGCGGTGTCGACGGGTCGTCGGCAAGCGCGGGCGCTGCCATCCCCGAGATCACGAGGACGACGGCGCCCACGAGCGCAGCGGCCCTCCACGGGCCTCGGACCAACCCTTTTCCCACCGACGCCAAGCCTGGGGGCGAGCAGCGGTACACCGGCGACCTGGCCCGTGCACGACCGGGAGGCTCAGCAGTCGTATGGTCGCTGAACGATCAAGCGTGCGATCACGCAGGCAAACGAAACCCTGCCCCGTGCTCGCGTGCGGAAATGGGACGAAAACCAGCGTCCGACGGCGATCGGCCGTTCCGTTGATACGCCACCGGGACCGATCTGGCTCGCTTGCTCGCACTTGCGCGGGCCTTCAGGCGACTCGATGAGGCGCTGCGATCGGCGAGCTCTCGTTCCGGTCGTACCTGGACGGGCTGCACCATGCGGGGTGGGCGGGCATCGAGGAGGTGGCTCGAGCGCAAGTTCGGGATGCCGCTCGAGGCTGCCGCCGAGCCTTTCGGCGCCTTCATCAGCTTCGCTCTCGAGCTCGCCGACGAAGCGCTCGCGGACGCGCGGGTATGACGGCCTTAGTTCACGCGTCCTTCTTCTCGGCCTCCCGCATCAGTCGCCACACGCGCTCCGGCGTCGCGGGCAGCTGGTGCGGGAACACACCGAAGAGGCGTCCGAGCGCGGACGCGACCGATCCGCCGATGGTGTTCCCGGCCCCCTCGCCCGCGCCCTTCGCACCGTAGGGTCCCGATCCGTCACGACGCTCGGCCAGCAGGTGGATCACCTGGTCCGGCAGATCGCTGAAGCGCGGTACCCGGTAGTCGACGACGTTCGGATTGGCGAGCTGCTCGCCGTCGTAGACGAGCTCCTCGTGCAGCGCCGCGCCGAGACCCATCATCGCGGCGCCCGCGTCCTGCCCGTGCACGAGCGCCGGGTTGATGGCGAACCCGACGTCGCCGACAGTCGTGAGCTTGGTGATGTGCACCTGACCAGTGTCGCGGTCGACCAAGAGCTCGAGACCGCTGCACCCGATCTCGTAGAACGGCGGCATCGCGGCGAATCCCTCGGCGCGGCGCACGGCGCCGTGGCCGAGCACCTCACCACCGGCGCCGAACCACTTCTCGATCACCTCGCCGTAGCTGAGCTCGCGGCCCTTCGCGCGGATCCCGCCCGCCGCGTCCTCGATCTCCTCGGTCGAGACCGAGAGCGCCTGCATCGCGAGATCGCGCACGCGCCGGCGAGCGTCGCGGCACGCCTCCTGGACGGCGCGGCCGGTGATCGTCGTCGTCCGGCTCGCGCCGGTCGTGCGTTCGTACGTGACCACCCCGGTGTCGCCGTTGACGACGCTTACGCTTTCGAGCGGTACGCCCAGCTCCTCCGCGACGATCTGCGCGAGGACCGTGCGCGAGCCCTGACCGAGCTCGGTCGATCCGGTGAAGAGCGTTATCGAGGAATCCGAGTGGATGCGCACCGCCGCGGTCGACGTCGGGTACGCGCCCGCGTCCGACGCGGAAACGCCGAGCCCGATCGATCGGCCGACCGCGGCGCCCGGCCACTCGAGAGCCGCGGCGAGGCAGCGCAGGTCGTCCTTGAGATCGGCGTCCAGGGGCCGTTTGCCGGGCATGAATTCCTCGCCGGGGCCGACGATGTTCCGCAGGCGCAGCTCGACCGGATCGATCCCGAGCTTCACCGCGGCTTCATCCATCTGGAGCTCGCCCGCGATGTTCCCCTGCGGGGCGCCGAAACCGCGCAGCGAGCTCGATGGGACGGTGTTGGTGAACGCTGATCGCGCAACGACGCGCAGCGCCGGGATCCGATACGGGCCGAAGCAGCGGTTCGCCGTCTTTGAGTTCACGAGCGGGGTGTTGTCGGTGTACGCGCCGGAGTTCATGACGATGTCGAAGTCGCGCGCGAGCAGCATGCCGTCCGCGCTGAACGCGGAACGTGCGCGGATGTGCGCCGAGGCGGAACGCGTGGTGAGGATCGCCTCCTCGACGCTGAGATCCAGCTTGACGGCCCGTCCCGTGAAGTACGCGGCCGCGGCGGTCATCCCCTCGACCATCCGGTCCTCGCGATCGAGCGGGTCCGCTTCCACGGCGAGCCCGTCGCGCTCGTCGTCGCCGAGACCAGGCGCGAGGCGGCGGAGGCCGCCGAGCTCGTTGAGGTGACCTATCAGGAGCTGCCGGTGGTCATAGAGGCGCACGACGCGCTGAAGCCGGGCGCGCCGAACCTCCACGAACGCCGCGGCGAGCGCGTAGGTGACGAAGGGATGGACGAGGGCGACGGCGGGCTCCCCACGAACGTGTGCGCGATCGCGCGCGTGGGATGGGGTGACGTCGACGACGCGTTCAAGAAGGCGCACCTCGTCGTCGAGGGCGAGTACCGCTACCCGATGCTCTACGGGTACGCGATGGAGCCGTACAACGCGCTGGCGTTCTTCGAGCAGGGCGATCTCATCGTCCACTCGAGCGCGCAGCACGTGTACATGGTCCGTCGCGACCTCGCGCGGATGTTCCACCTGCCGCTCGCGCGCGTGCGCGTGAGCG
>JANNHF010000201.1:0-10624 GCA_031404235.1 Chloroflexota bacterium | reverse complement strand
CGAGCGCCGCGAACGTCACGACCAGCGAAACGGCGTAGCCGATGAGTGCGGCATCGAAGTTGCCCAGACCACGCGAGCCCACATAGACGAGGACGACGAGCATCAGCGTCGCCACGGCGGCGATACCCGCCGCGGGCAATTCGCGTCGCGTGGCCATTGCGCCGGAAGTCTCCCACGAATCACGTAGGCGTGATGTCCCGCGACAGAAGAACCAGGTGCTCGGACCGACATCCGCCGCGGGTTCGGAGCGCGCGGCTTCGCGCGTTAGGTGGAGCGAGCGACCGGACCGCACCCGTCCGCAGCACATTCACGGTGACGGCGACGAGCGTGAGGAAGGCGACGACAGCGGAGGCGACCACCAGTGCCGGATCCTCGGTGAGATCGCTGGCCCCCGGTCCCGGCAAGTTCCGAGATTCGGGCCAGAACGCGCGACGGACAAACGAAACTCTGGCACGAGCACCCCGCCTCGGTGGCTATCGCATCGTCTCCGAGCCGCCACAGCTCCGCCACTTCACCGCCCGCTTCGAAGCCGTTTAGCGCGTCGACCCGTGCGCGCCCGTTGTCGCAAACGGGCGCCGAGCTAGTGGTCCGCGAGCGACGCGATCACTTTTTCGAACTCGTCCGCTGTCAGCCCGCGCGAGCTCAGGAAGTACGGTAGGCACCCGCAGCGAACATCGAAGTTGTCCGAAGCGCTCGGCACCTTCGTCGCCGTCTCACGCCACATCACGAAGCGGTCCGAGCCGGGATCGGTCGTGTCGTACGTCTGGCGGATCGCGTTCGGATCCGCGCGGAAGCCCAAGCGCGTCTCCTGCTTTCCCGGATCGGGCGCCGGCGCCGGATTCGCGACGACGATGGCGATGAGCAGGCGACGGCCGCGCCCGTCCTCGTATTGGATCGAGAACCTGTCGGTCCACGCCGATGCGGTCGCGATGAGACCATCGGGGATCCAGGTCGGGATCAGCACCGGCGCGATGCCGATGGCCGCTCCCCTCACACGCGCCGCCGCGTCCGCCGGGCTGGTGGTCACGAAGCCGATGGCCGACCGCAGCATGTCGGCCCTGACGACCGCCGTCGCCGTTTCGAAGATGCGCCAGCGGTCCTCGTCCCAGCCGACCGTGTAGAAGAGGAGCTTGTGCGGACCAAAGAAGAGGGTCGGCTCGCGTTCGAACGTGAAGATGGCCCCGACGCGCATGCGACCCGCCAGCTCGTCGAGCGGCGACACCTTGAGCTCGCTCAGCGGTCCACTCCGCGACCACGGCGCAGCGAATGCCGTGCCGTTCTCGCCGATGTACTCCAGCGCGTAGCAGTCGAGCACCGCCGCGCCATCGCCGCTTGCCGCCAGCGCAAAGAGCCGACGTACGACGGCCTCCTGCGACTGCCCCGGCGTCGAACACGCTCCAGTCTTTTCGCGGGTGTAGAGATGCGTCGGCGGGGGCGGTGGCGTCGTCGAGGTCAGAGCCCATGCGACGCGCAGCATCTCCTCGCCGGTCACGCCCTGGCCTTCGATGGCGTAGGCGCTAGGAGCTTCGCTCCACGCGACGCGGAAACGAAGTGGCGTGGCGGGGTCGTAGGACGATTCCTCCAGCACCGCGCTCACGCCCCGCACGCGAGTGCCGATGGCGCTGCCTGCGATGGACCGCGTCAGGCCGAGCACGAAGCTGATCGTTCCGCCCTGCGGGGTGCGGTATGTCACGCGGTAGGCAGGACCAGCGGCGTCGACGGTCACGGTGAGGGTGCCAAGATCGATCCGTGGCGGGAGCCAGGAAGGACGTATCACCGCGGTCGGGCTGAGCACGGCGGCGCTGACCATTCGCCAGGCGTCATCCTCGGCCATCGTCGCTGCCGCCGTCGGCGTCGCGGCGACGGTCGCTCGCGCGGACTCGACCGGCGAGGCCGTGCGGGCTCCGACCACCGGTGGCGACGCATCGCATGCGGAGAGGAGCACCAGGGCGACCACCGCACCCACCAGACCCTTTCGGTGGAGACGCATGAGCCTCACGGGCAAGAGCTGCTGGCTGACGGCCGCGCGGGCTGCGTGAGCTTTGGGAAGTCGCCGGATGGGCCCCCGCCTTCAGCGACGCCGATCCGCCCCGTGCCCTTGGCCCAGCTCGCACTCGCGGTCGCCGCTCCGCAGGAGGTCCAGCCCTGCTCCGTCAGCGCCGACGCGAGACTTCCGCGCGCGTCGCGCGAGGCCCAGCCGCAGTCGAAGCTCCACGTGTTCTGGTCTCCTCCCACCACGGGCTGACCGATGTACGCGCAGCCGAGGGGCAGGGTGAACCCGATCGGCCGCGGGTTCACGCTGCTGGTCGGTGTGCACGCCGCGACCCGCGCGACGCCGTACTCGCGCAGGCTGATCGCGTTCGGCGAGCCGGAGTCCGGCGGGACCTGACGGCCTGTGATCAGGAGCAGCTGAGGCGTGTTGGTCGAAAGTCGTGTTCCGACGTCGGTCGGCGAAGAGCCGCGAACGAACTGGTACTCGAGGCGATACTGCGTCGCCGCTCCGCCGGCGGTCAGTGTGACGAGCATGTGCGCACCGTCCGCGGCGTATCCCGTGACCGAGCCACACGAATCAGTGGCGACCGTGGGCTGCGCCACATACCCCGCCTCACCTGGGCCGACGAGGGAGTTCGAAGAGGGAGTTCGGCACCGCGGGCATGAGCCGGGCGCAGATGTAGGTGCCCACCGCCGACTGACCCGACAGCCAGGAGAAGCCCCCGACAGCATTGCCGGTAGGGGAAAGCAGCTCAAAGGTGTTCGGGCCAGAGCCCTGACCGGAGGTGCGCGGGTTCACGACGAGCGTGCCGCAGTCGACGACGGTCCGGACCGGGTCATTCGTTTTCCCCTTCGGCGGCGCGATCGGTGTTGACGTTACGACAGCGATCGTCGCGGTGGGAGTCGAGGGCGCAGTCGAAGACACGACCGTGGGGGGCAGCTGCGCTCTCACCGCGTAGAGGAGGCCGACCCCGGCGACGAGGATCAACAGAACGATGGCCAGCGTGGCGACGCCTGATGACCTCACAACTCATCGCTCCGATCTGCGGTGGCCGCCTCGCGCTCCTGCCTCGTAACACAGTCTCACGGGACGAGCAGCGGACCATGACGCTTCCGTCATTGGTGCCGAGGCCGGTTCCGTGGCGCGAGGTCAGGCCTTGAGGCGCTTGGCGACCGCGGGACTCGTGAGCTCATGGAGAGCGTCGCTTCCGATCCACCGCGCCGCAGCGTCTTGAGACGCCGCGAGGCGCCGGGCCACCGCCACTGCGGCAGCATTGAGTACGAGATTACGTCTGCCGATCGCACGCAAGGCCATGTTCCACAAGCAATGACGCCGCTGTGGTCGCGGTCCGTCTGCTCCTCGTGCTCGCTGAGCCGTTCGACGTCGTCGGTAAGGCACGGACCGTCCACTGCAGCATCGGGGTCGCGGAGTTCCCCCGCGACGCCGGCGAGCCCGTTGCGCTGCTCGGTGCCGCACTTGCCGCCGCCGACCGCGCCCAAGTGTTGGGCGGCGGTCGTTACTGCGTTGCCAACGAGGTCAGCGCAGAACGGGCAGGCGTCTCACCAGCTGCCGCCTCCTCCGCCCCCGCCTCCACCGCCGGATCCGCCGCCCCCGCTGAAGCCGCTCCCTCCGCTACCACCGGGGGTAGCGGAGATCGCGGAGGAGACCTGGCTCGAGAACGAGCTCAGATCGCGAGAAAGATCGTTCGCTGAGAACGCCCCGAGCGCGCTGCCCGTGTACCAGCTGGACGTGGCCGCCGTCGTATCGATGTCCTTGAACGCGCGCGCCCATTTCTCGACGCAGCCGAACACGATCGCGTAGGGCAGGTATTCGGAGAAGATGTTCTCGCGCTCGGCGAAGCGCTGCCGCTCCTTCTCCGCGATCTCCATGTAGTGACGGAAGCCGAGCGTGCGGCGCAGCAGCTCGGCGCCCGCGCGGGTCTTGCGCGGCATGCGCGGCGAGACCACCAGCAGCGCGACCGCGGGTACCACCGCGCCCAGTCCGACGATGCCGGCGCCAAGCGACGAGCCAAGCCCGAACACAAGGAAGGCGGCCGCGACGATCGCGACCACCCCGAGCCCGGCGTAGATCTGCCGCACGCGCTGTGGATCGGCCGCGAACCAGCGGCGGGTGACCGAGTCGGCGTACAGCTCGCGCTGCGCTTTGGCGAGCGTCGTGTAGAAGTGCCGCTTCAACGCCGAGAGTGTCACCTGCTCGGTGGGGACGGTCTCGAAAGCAGCGCGGGTCGCCTGAGCGGCGCCGAGAGCGCCGCGACCGAAGAGCCCGTCGAAGATCGTCCGTTCGTACGGCTGCAGCGCGGCTGGATCGGCTTTCCCGGCCGTGCGCGTCAGGGACCAGTCCTTCTTCCCGAAAAGCCCGCTCGCCGGGATCTCGCTGATCGTCAAGTAGCCGCGGACCGCGAGGTCCACGATCGTCGCAGTCACGTCCTTGGTATCCGCCTGCTCGTCGATGAGCAGCCCCGCCTGCGCCGGGCGGACCTTCTCGGGCGGCTCGTACTCCGCGACGATCGTCTCGTGCTCGCGCTTGTCACGTCCAGTGGTCCACCAGCGCCACATGACAAGTCCGAGGCCGCCGACCAGCGCGACGAGCGAGCCGCCCATCGTCCACGGCGTGACCTCGAAGTACTCGTCGATCCCGCGCTCGCGCCGCTGCAGGCGGGGCGCAGGCGCTATGACGGCACCCTTGCGCAGCGCCGTCACGATCGTGAGCTCGGCGCCGATGGGCTGCGCGGTCGTCGCTCTGAACTCCGCGCGCTGGGACGAGAACCCGCTCTGGCAGGCCTTCGTCGAGCCGCGCGGCCCTTCGTAACAGCTCACGGACGTGAACGCGTCGAACGCCGCATGCACCGTCGCGGTCACGACACGCATCGGCACGTCCCAGTCACCGCCGTTGACGTTCCAGAACAGCTCGTCGTGGTCCGGGAAGCCGTTCAGCACGCCGCGCACCGCGTACGTGATGCGGTAGGCCAGCTTGCCGGAGACGGTCCGGTCCGCGTCGCCGATGCGGAGGCGGAGATTCGCTCCGTTGTCGCTCGTCTCATAGCTCACGTCGCGCCCACTCGCGTCGCGCACGGACCGAACGTCGACGTCGTAGACCCGGACCATCTTGGGATCCGGGTCCCACTGGTAGCGCACGGGGATCTCGCGGAAGATGCCGTGCCGATCGTTCAGCTGAAGGAAATCGACGTCGATGGCCTCGGTGATGAGGAGGCCGCCGTCGCGCTGGACCTCGATGTCCGACGCGAAGCGGTCGATGACCCAGCCATCGTCCGCGGCCACGGGTGCGGCGAACAGCAGCAGGGCGGAGATGACAGCGAGCAGCGCGCGTGCCGCAAGCCGGCGCGGGCTCGCGGTCATTCCAGGAGCGTGGCGAAGACGGTCGCGAGGCCCAGGAAGGTCATGAAGCCCGCGATGTCCGTGATCGTCGTGAGGACGATCGAGGACGACTGCGCCGGGTCTTGTCCGATCGCCTTCATCAGGAGCGGGACCGCCGCGCCCGAAACCCCCGCGATGCTCATCGAGATCACCATTGCGGTGCCGATCACGAGCGCGAGACCCGGGCTCTGGCTCCAGAAGTAGACGGCGATGGCGGTGACCGCGGCGCAGGCGAAGCCGTTGATGATCCCGGTCCCGGCTTCCTTCCAGATCAGCCGGGGCCAGTGCGTTGGCCGGACCTCGCGTAGCGCCAGGCCGCGCATCGTCACCGCCAGGGCCTGCATGCCGCTGTTGCCGGACTGGCCGGCGACCACGGGCATGAGCACGGCGAGGGCCGTGAAGCGCGCGATGGTCCCTTCGAACAGTCCCACGACGAACGCCGCCGCGAACGCCGTCGCGAGGTTGATCTCGAGCCAGGGCAGGCGCTGGCGCACGGCGACCCGGACGCGGGACAGCGCGCGCTCCTCCTTGCCGACGCCGACCATCGTTTGCATGCTCGCGGTCGCCTCGGCCTCGGCCGCGGCGACGAGCGTCCGGTAGCGGATCACGCCGACGAGCTTGGAGTCGCCGTCGACGACCGGGAGCGTCGCGACGCGTCGCTCGTCCAGCGCCTTCACGACCTCCTCGCGCGAGGCATTGACGAACACGGAGACAGGCTCGCCGCGGATGAGGTCGCGCAGCTGCGTATCGGGCTCGGCCGTGGCGATCTCCCCAAGGGGCACCGCGCCGGCGAGACGCCCACTCGCGTCCATCAGGAAGATCGAGCCGAGCTCCTTCTCCTTGAACGTCCGCATCTTCCGCAGCGCTCCTTCGACGGTCGTGTCGGGGCCGAACGCGCTGATGCGCGGATCCATGAGGGCACCGGCAGACTCCGCGGGGTACGCGAGCATCTCGCGGATCTGCTGCGCCACGCGTTCGTCAAGCCGGCCGAGCTGCGTCTCGCGTCCGACCGGGTCGAGCCCGCCGATGATCGACGCGGCCTTCGCAGGATTTGTTACCGCCAGGATCGCGCGCACGAGCACGTCGTCGAGCAGTGAAAGCACGTCCGCGGCGACCCGCGGGTTGAGGCGCTCGAGGATCTGCGCAGCGGCCGTCGGCGTTGGCGCGCGCGCGAGAAGCAACGCCGTGTCCTCGGGCGACCGCTCGTTCAGGAACGCGGCGACCTCCTCGGGGTGGTGCCGCAGGTACTCGGTGTTGAGCGCGCGCGCCGTCTCGAGCTCGAGATCGGCGAGGGTGAGGACTTTCGCGGCGACGCGCTGGATCGTGTCGGTCGCTTCGGCCACGCGGACAGTATCGCCGAACGACTGAGCGCTCGGCGCTAGATCAACCGGTCCGCTTGACCTCGATCTTGCCTTCGGACCGGCGAACGTCGTAATGCGGCTGCGGGAACACCGCGGGGCCGCGGTTCACGCTGCCGTCCGCGAGCTCGAAGCGCGATCCGTGGCATTTGCACTCGATGCGCTTTCCGTTGTCGACGAGCTTGCCCTCGGAGAGCGAGCACCCCTGATGGGAGCAGGTGTCGTGCAGCGCGAAGATCTTCTCGCCCCTGCGCACGACGATGAGCGTCTGCGCGCCTGCCTTCGCCTTCGTCGGCTTGTCTTCGGGCACGCTCTCGAGGTCGAGCGCCTGCCACTTCGTGCCTCCGCCACGCCAGGCATGGCGATCGACCTGGCTCCCGAGATTGAAGACGAGCTCGCCGCCCAGATAACCGCCTACGAGGACCAGCAGCAGACCCGCATTCGCCGTCCACACCGATAGCGCGATGACGGCGCCCGGGTCGGCGGGTCCCCACCACAGCAGCCGGGTACCGAGCGCTATGAAGTAGAGAGCGGCTGCCAGCAGCATCGTCGTCGAGTGAATACTGCCGACGCGCTTCGACGTCCCGCTCAGATCGAGGTAGTCGGCGTAGCCGGCGACCGCGGCCGCGAGCATCGAGACGAAGCCGATCGCGATCGCCCAGGTCGAGCCCGGCGATGGGCTGGGACCGACCAGGTCAAGAACGAAAGCAACTACGAACGCGCCGATCGGGATGTCGGTGAGCATCGGATGCACTGGATGGCCCAGCCACGTCCCGTGCAGGAAGTCGCGCAAAGCCGGGAACGGCCCGTAGACGGCGCGAAAGATTCTTTGCATGAGATCGCCCAGGGGATCGGCCCACACGGCCTGCGCGTTCAGCACGGGCTCGAGCCAGCGACGCAGCATGCGCCGCGATTCTGCACCCTGGAACGCTGGCCGGCTCAAATGGCGGGCCACGCGAGGCGTTAGCGGATCGTGATCGAGCTCGCCCCCGCGGTGACGCGCACGATGACGCGCGCTGTCGCCGATGCGTAGCCGGACGTCTCGGCCGCGTTGCCGCTCGCAGTGACCCGCCCGTTCGAGCTCCGGAGCGAGAGCAGCGCCCCCGTGGTCGTCACGCGCGCCTCGACGCCATCCGGGACCTCGATGACGATGCTCGACGCGCCCGCGTTCACTTCGATACTCACCGCGGCGGTCGGCCTCGGGAGCGTGAGCGTGAGCGACGCGGCGCCGACGTTGAGCTCCGCGGTACTGATCGTCACGTTGCTGAGGTCGATGATGAATTCGCCGGCGCCGCCGTTGATCTCGAGAGCGGTCGGGATGTCGCTCGCAATGCGCGTTTCGACGTCGATCGTCG
The DNA here is from genome assembly GCA_031404235.1 of Chloroflexota bacterium. Taxonomy (GTDB): domain Bacteria; phylum Chloroflexota; class Limnocylindria; order P2-11E; family P2-11E; genus CF-39. The sequence continues at coordinate 2,523 of JANNHF010000201.1, read as the reverse complement.
CTCCGCCGACGCGGCGACTCCCGGTCTGGTCGAGGCGCACGTCGGCGTGCTGGCCGTCGCGGTCGAAGGCCGCGCGGCGGACACGCAGGTCCTGGTTGCCACTGTGCGCCTCGACCAGCATCGTGCTCCCGCCACTGACGCGGAAGCGCCCCGCGCCGCCGTTGATGTCGAGCGATAGTGAGGTCGCGCTCTGCCGGGCGACCGACACGTCGCGCTCGCCACTCTCGCCCCCAGTGAAGAACTGACTGCCGAGGAACGGTGGCTGGCTCGCGATGAGCACCAGACCCAGTGCGATGACCGCGACGTCGATCCCGAGCGCCGCCAGCGGCCAGCGCCGGCCGACCGCGATATCGACGCCCGCGAGGATGAGCAGGAGCGGCCAGAGGCTGAGGAGTGAGAACGCGGTCACGCCCGGGATGAAGCCGAAGTTCACGAGCAGGAAGACCAGGCCGATCGTGATGAGCAGGAGCGGCCAGGAAAGGCCCCGACGGCCGTTCATCGACGCACCCGCTGCGTGAGCAGGAATGCGCCGATCGCGATGAACACCAGCGGCCAGACCAGATCCCACCGGACGGCGTGGAAGACCCCGGTGCTGCCGAACAGGAAGAGGGCGCCCAGTGCGATGAGGAAGAGACCGATGGCCGAGCGCCGGCGCTCGGCGGCCCCGGGATCCTCAGGCGCCGAGACCACCCGTGTGGTCGCCGCCGGGTCGCCTGTCGCGGCGCCCTCCACGGTGGACGCCGTCGCGCCGCTCGTCTTCACGAACGGTGCCGGCTGGCCCGGAAGGGGCATGAGAACGATGAGGACGATGTAACCGAGCAGACCGAGACCGCCAGTGAGGACCGTGCCCACCGCGAAGAAGACGCGGACCAGCGTCGGGTCGACCTGAAGGTATTCCGCGAGGCCGGCGCACACGCCGGCAACCACCTTGTTCGTCGTGCTCCGCTCAAGACGCGCTTGCATGACCCATCCTTTCGCGCAGCTCGTGCGCCGTCGCGATCGCGATCGCGGCCAGCAGACTCAGAGGTACGACGGGCTGTTGGACCAGGTCCAGCGTCGCGCTCGCTGGCACCGCGAGCAGCGCGAGAATGTCAAGGCCCAGGTCGAACGCGTTGGCGACGACCGTCGGCAAGAAGATCGCGGCGACCGTCCACGCCGCGACGGCACCCACTGAAGCGATGGCCAGCGCGACGAGCGCGCTGACGGCAGCGAGCCGCGCCCTTCGCTGAGCCGTGGCCGCGAGGGCGGCCGCATCGAGGAGCGGCGCCCGCTCGTGCGGCTCGAGGCGGAGCGCCCGCCGGAGTGTCGTCTCGTCCAGCAGGTCGGTGCCTCGCTGGCTCATGGTCGCGGCTCGAGCGAGGCGCGCAGCAGCGCGCGTGCCCGGAGGAGCTGCACGCCGACCGTTGCGGAGGGCCGGCCGGTCACGGCGGCGATCTCCTCGATCGAAAGCTCGCTGAAATAGCGGAGCACGACAGGAACGCGGTACAGCTCGGGCAGGCCGGCGACGGCCAGACGCACGCGCTCGCGCTCCTCGCGCGCCAGGAGCGCCTGGTCGGGCGTCTGGGAGCGATCGGGCACGCCGGCCGCCTCATCGACGCTCGTGGTCCGTGCGCGTTCGCGGCTGCGCGAACGGCCGACGCTGATCGCCTCGTTGGCGGCGATGCGCAGCAGCCAGTGCCGCACCGGCCGCGCCTGGTCGTAGCGATGCCAGCTGCGATACGCCTTGAGGAACGCCGCGCTCGCCGCCTCGCGCGCCGCGTCACGGTCGCCGAGGATGCGGAGCGCGACCCCAAAGACCTCATCCTGGTGATCGCGGACGGCGTCGGCGAAGGTCACGCGGCCGGCGCCGACGATGGCCGCCGGAAAGAGCGCGGCGAGGCTCGCATGGGCGGTCATTCTCCTTCCATACGTCGGGCCGAAGGCGGTCATTTCGTCAGCCGCCGCAGGGCGACCTCCGCGTCGCGTGGCACGCTGACACGCTTGGTCCGGGCCGAGGCCCCGCGCTCGACGTGGATCTCGCCGCGCGGCACGCCCAGCGCCTTCGCCAGGAGCGCCACCACGGCATCGTTCGCCTTCCCCTCGACCGGTGGCGCGGTCACCCGGACAAGGAGCACGCCCTCGCGCTGCCCGGCAAGCGCGTTCGCGGCTGCGCGCGGTGTCACGCGGACGCTGAAGCTCAGGCGCTCGCCGTCGCGACGGACCGCCGGCATCACGGCAGGTTCGGGATCGCGGGCGGCAGCACTCGCAGGATGAGGCTCGCGAGGATCTGGATGAGCAGGAGCGCGATGAACGGCGAGAAATCCATCCCGCCCGCGATCGGCAGGTAGCGGCGGATCGGAGCCAGCACCGGCTCGGTGACGTTCCACACCAGCTCGTTCAGGCCGAACGGCAGACGCATCGGCACCCAGGCCATGATCACCCGGACGAAGATCGCCAGCACCATGGCCTGCGCGGCGATGTTGATGAACGCCTCCAGGAACACGAGGAGGAAGCACTCCGTACACATCTAGGGTCTCTTCGGCA
>JANNHF010000200.1:0-36148 GCA_031404235.1 Chloroflexota bacterium | reverse complement strand
CGCTGGCGGCTTCCCGTGGGCGTCGTCTTCGGGTCGGTGATCATGAAGAAGAGGAAGACGAGCAGGAGCACCGGAACGAGGAGCAGCGCGAGGAAGAAGATGACCCAGTCGCCGAGCATCGCGTGACGCAGCCTAAGATTCGCACCGTGCGCGTGCGACGTGCGGTGGTGGACGACGCCGATGCGATCGAGCGTGTCCGCACCGATACCTGGCGCGACGCGTACCGCGGCCTGATGCCGGACTCGCTCCTGGACGGACTGGACTACGACGCGACGCGCCGCCGCGCGCAGATGGCCGCGCCACCGCCTTATCAGTTCGTCCTCGTCGCCGAGGACGATGGGGCCGTGATCGGCTTCTGCATCGGCGGCCGCGCCCGGCCGCCTGAGGAGGGATTCGGCGGCGAGGTGTACGCGATCTATGTCCTGCCGGAGCACCACGCGCGTGGCGCGGGACGCGCCCTGATGGAGGCCGCGGCGGGGGAGATGATCGAACGCGGCCACCGCTCGATGATCATCTGGGTGCTGCGCGACAACGCGCCGTCGCGGCTTTTCTACGAACACATGGGCGGACGCCACGTCCGCGACGAGGTACGCGAGCTCGACGGCGTGCGCATCACCGAGTCGGGTTACGGCTGGGAGGACATCTCCAGATCCTTCGGCGGCTCATCCGGCAGCGTCCAGCGGATGTAAGGCTTGGCCCACTTCACGTGCAGCTCGTTCGCCTTGTCGGTGGCGGCCGCGAACGCGCGGTCGAACGCGCGCTGATCCTGCGCGTCGCAGGCCGCGAGCGCCGGAGCCAGGTGCTGCTCCTCGAATGCGGCGATATCGCCCGAGTACTTCGGCCGCACGACGGCGAGCTTGCGCTGAAGCCCGCGCACGCGACGCACGAAGTACGCGGCGAGCTGCCAGTTTCCGCCGCGAGCGGCGTAGGCGCACTTCCACCAGCACTCGCCGACCGAGGCCATGATCTCGCCGGTCCCCGGCAGCAGGTCAGTGATCTCCTGCAGCGTGAGCTCACCCTGCGTGGTGCGCGCGCTCCTTGCGTCCTCGGACATGACAGCGATAGTACGGAGGTGCGCCGCCACCGCCGTCACGGCAGCTTCCTGCGGGCGATCCGCAACTTCGCCGACAGCGAGATCCCGCTTCCGCGTCGGATCGCCGTTACGTCGCGCAACGTCTGGCTCCGCGTCACGCTGCGGCGGGCCTGCTGCGGCCATGACGGCGAGCCGGGCTGCTGACTGCCCGAGCCGACGGAGGGTCCTCCGTCCCGCTAGCATGAGCGCTCCGTGAAGGAGTTCCTCGAGGGCCGCCGTCTGGGCTTTGCGCTGCGATCGCATCTCGCCTTCACGGCGATCGGGCTTGGCGTCGCCGTGACCATCCTCGACCTCATGGCCTGGTTCGGCTGGGGCGCCAGGGACACGAGCACGTTCGTCGTGGCCGCCCAGTGGCTCGCCGTGACGACATTCATCCTGATCGGCATCACCGCGATCACCGCGGTCGTCGAGTACGGCGACGTCGATCGCGACGAGCGTGGGCTCGCGCGGCTCGACGAAGGCGCAGCGATCGGCGCCCTCGTTCTCTACGGGATCTCGGTGGTCCTGCGGAGCGTCGAGCTCGGGCAAGTCGCGCCTTCGCCAGCGCCCTTCCTGCTCACGATCGCCGGTCTTGCGCTCCTGATCGCCGGCGCGGGCCTCGCCGCGAACCTGTACAGCACACGCGAGTGGGAAGAGCTCGACGACGAACCGGTCCGCGAGCGCCATTCGCGCCGGCGGGTCGCAGGCCGCTAGCGCACCGGCCTCGCGCGGAGCTCGAATGCGGACAGTGCCTTCTGCGGGTCGAGCCGCAGCTCGCGGCGGAAAGCGAGCTCCCTGACCAGATCCTCGGCTCGCGCGGCGTCCTCGATGCACACCGACAGCAGCTCCCAGGTATTCGACATCGCTCCCGCCTCCATACCGTTCATGGGAGGAGAGTGCCCCGTCGGGGCCGGCGCGGGCGTTCTCGCGAGAACTCCGCGAGTGTCATCCCTGCGACGGTGCGCCACCTAAACTCGGGCCGTGATCCATCTAGAAGGCCTCACGAAGCGCTACAAGAAGGCCGACGGCAACGCCGTGGACGGCATCTCGTTCGACGTGCGTGCTGGCGAGTTCTTCACCCTGCTCGGCCCGAACGGCGCCGGCAAGACGACCACGATCTCGATCCTCACGACGACGCTCTCGCCCAGCGGCGGCACCGCCACGATCGATGGCCACGACGTCGTGCGCGAAGCGAGCGCGGTGCGGCGGATCGTCGGGATCATCTTCCAGCGGCCCAGCCTGGACATGAATCTCACGGCCGAGGAGAACGTCCGCTTCCACGTGATCCTGTACGGGCTCTATTCGTACGCGCCGAGCTACGGTCTCATGCCCGCTGCGTACCGCGAGCAGGTTCAGGACCTTGCCGGGCTGCTCGGCATCGCCGACGACATCGGGAAGCCGATGCGGACGTTCTCCGGCGGAATGCGCCGCAAGCTCGAGATCGTGCGCAGCCTGATGCACCGTCCCAAGGTGCTGTTCCTCGACGAGCCTACCGCCGGCCTCGACGTCCCGAGCCGCCGCACGCTGTGGGACTACCTGCGCACGATCCGGCGCGAGAGCGGCACGACGATCTTCCTGACGACGCATTACCTCGAGGAGGCGGAGGAGGCCGACACGATCTGCATCATCGACAAGGGCAAGGTCGTGTCATTCGGAACGCCGGAGCGCATCAAGTCCGACCTCGTGCAGGAGTACGTGCTGATCGACAGTGACGATCGCGCGCGGCTGCGCGAGGAGCTCGCGCGCCTCGAGCTCCGCAGCGACGGCGACGGGCCGTTCCGCGTCCACGTCGACTCGCGTCGCACGCACGCCGCGCTGAAGGCGATCGACACGCCGCTCACGCTCGTGCGCACGCACATGCCGAGCCTGGAGGACGCGTACCTGGAGATCGTGGGCAAGCTCAGTGAGTGAGGTTTCCGCGGTCCTGACCCTGGCGCACCGCGACTTCATCAAGCTGCTCCGCGACCGCGCGCGGATGGTGTCGGACTTCGCGTTCCCGCTGATCTTCATCGGGATCCTTGGCACGAGCCTTCAGGCGGGATTCGGCGGCGCGACCAGCTTCAACCTGCTGCATTTCGTCTTCACCGGGGTGCTGGCCCAGACGATCTGGCAGTCCACCGCGCTCGGCGTGATCTCGCTGCTGATGGACCGTGAGCAGGACTTCAGTCAAGAGATCTTCGTGTCACCGATCTCGCGGTACTCGATCATCTTCGGCAAGATCCTCGGCGAGTCGCTCGTCGCCTTCCCGCAGTTCGTCGCCATCCTCGCGTTCGGCGTGATCATCGGGGTGCCGTTCACGCTGGAGAAGATCGTCGCGCTCCTCCCGGTCGCGCTGCTCATCGCGGTCTACGGCGGCGCCTTTGGGATCCTCGTGCTGTCTCGTCTCGACAACCAGCGGCAGGCGAACCAGATCTTCCCGTTCGTGATGTTGCCGCAGTTCTTCCTGGCCGGGATCTTCAATCCGATCCAGGACCTACCGCCCTTCCTCGACATCCTCACGAAGATCGCGCCGATGCGCTACGCGGTCGACCTGCTGCGCGACGTGTATTACGGGAGCGCGTCGGGCGTGCCGCTCCTCGACCTGCCGACCAACCTCGCGATCATCGGGGCGGAGTTCGTCGTCTTCATGGTCATCGGCACGGCCGGCTTCGTCCGCGCGGAGCGGAACCGCTAGCCGGGCTCCGTACACTTTGCCCGATGCCGCTGCGGAAGATCGAACGGGTCGCCAAGATCGTCGACGCCGCCATGCGCGACGGGGCGCGTGCCCGCTCACAGTCGACGGACCCCGCGTTCCGTGACGGCGTACAGAACGATCGCCGCGGCGAGCTGTCGAAGTTCAAGACGGTGCAGCACGCGCTCGCCGACCGCGAGCGGATCGAGAAGAGCAAGACCGCCAGGTCGAAGCTCAACGCCAAGAAGAAGAAATAGCGGGGTGGAGCAGCAAAGCCCTGCGATGGTCAGACGGCGGCTCCGGTCAGAAAGAACAGCACCCGCGCGCTGATCTCGCCCGCGAGCGCTGAGCCGAGTCCCACGTAGAGCAGGCCGGTCGACGACTGCGTGTTCATCCGCGCCGTCCACCACGCGGCGAGCGCGACCGCAAGCGTCATGAACACACCCACACCGATGCGGATGCCGATCGCGACGACGAGTCCGGTCTGCGTCGTCCCCGAGAGATCGCCGCGCGCCACTGTCGCAAGCACCACCGCGAGCTGCCCGACGACGGCCGCGATGACGATGAGCGACGCATTCCGCAAAGGGCCGGTGGAGAGCTTTGGCGTAACGAGATACCAATGGCCGAGGAGCATCGCGGCATCGATACCACCGAGCGCGAGCGCGCCGAGTACCGGAGCGGCCAGCGCGAGCGCGAGGCCCACGCCGTCGGTGGACGCCTGCGCTGTTCGTGCGAGTGTTGCGACGCCCAGGGCCAGCACGCCAGCGGCCATCGCGAGGATCGCCCCCACGTTGCGCAGCACGGGCGCTGGCATGAAGGTGAATGCGAGCTGTGCGGTCATGACGATCGCCACGAGCGCGAGCGCTTGACCGAACGACCCAACGGGCCCCGCATCGAGGCCAACGAGCGCCGCGTCGCCGCGAGGCAGCGCGGGCGCGAGACCGAATGCGGCTGCCGCGGCGACGGCGTTGACTCCCGCGACAAGTTTCACGAAACCACCGGGGGCCTCGCCACGCCGCTCGAGGAACCAGCTCACGAAGGTGCCGCCGACCGCGATCTCCACCAAGACGACGGCGAGAACGAGCGGCAGCGTGAGGATCGTTTCCATCAGGCCAGCAGGTCGCCGGAGTCGGGCACGGCCGCGCTGCGATCGATCGCCAGGTGGAAGTACTCCTTGCCGCCTCGACGCTCGAGCATCTGGTGGAACCGGTCGCGGTCCTTGAACTGCGTCTTGTGGCATTCGAAAGCTTTCGCCTTGCGGTCCTGGAACTCGCGGATGTCCACCGTGTGGGTCGGCGTCATCGCCACGAAGGGCAGGTCGGGCAACAGCGGCGAGGCACTGAAGAAGAGCCTGCGCGCCGCATGCGGACTACCGCGGCCGGGATACTGATCGGCCATCGCGGCACGATGGAAACCGCGCACCGCGTAGAAGGACGCCGCGCGGTGATCGTCGTGCTCGCTGCCGGCGCCCTCGGGACCGAAGGTGCAGACGACATCCGGTCGGATCTCGCGGATGAACTCCACGACATCGGCGGTCACGCGCTCGGTCGGTGAGTCCGCGAGGCCGCCGTCGGGCCACTCGAGCAGGCGGGCCTGCGTGAAGCCGATGACCTTCACCGCCTCACGCCATTCCTTGCTGCGCTCCGCGGCGAGCTCGGCCGGCGTCCACGATCCGCGCTCTCTGCTGAACCACAGACCAACGTCGCCGCGGGTGAGCGTGAGGAGCGCCGTCGTGTGCCCGGCGGCCGCGAGCTTCATCGCCGTGCCGGCGATGCCGAACGATTCGTCGTCGGGATGTGCGTACGCGAAGAGGACGGTGCCGATGCCGTCACGCTACTCGCTTCGCTCGACGGGCGTAGCGTGAAGCGCCATGGAACGCTCTGAGCACGATCGTCGCATCGCGGAGATGTTCGATCTGGTCGCGCCGCGCTACGACTCGCTCAATCGCCTCCTCTCGCTCGGACGGGACATCGGGTGGCGCCGCCGCGCGACCGTGCTCGCGCATCTCGGAGCGGGCGAGCTCGCGCTCGACGTCGGCGTCGGCACCGGCGACTTGGCGTTCGGTCTGCTCGACGCGTCCGATGCGTCCGCCCGCGTCATCGGCGTGGATCTCTCTCCCGCGATGCTCGCGGCCCTGCGCCGGCGTGCTGCGGCGCGGGGCGAGGACCACTTCGCGCCGGTGCTCGCGACCGCCGAAGCCTTGCCTTTTCCCGACGCGTCGCTCGATCGCGTGGTGGCCGGCTTTGCGGTGCGCAACTTCGGCGACCTCCTTGGCGGCCTGCGGGAGATGCGGCGCGTGCTGCGGGCGGGCGGACGCGCGGTCATCCTCGAGCTCTCCACGCCGCCGAATGCGCTGATCGGGGCCGGCTATCGCTTGTACTTCCATCGGTTGTCGCCGCTCATCGCGGCCCTGCTCGGCGGAGACGCCGCCGCGTACCGCTACCTGCCGCGCTCGGTGGCGGCGTTCCCCGGCGCGGATGGGCTCGCCGAGCGCATGCGCGACGCCGGATTCGCGCGCGTACGCTACGAGCGCCTCAGCTTCGGCATCGCCGCGATCCACGTTGGGGAGGCGTGATGGACTTCGACATCCCGGACGAGCTCGCGCTCCTCGCGCGCACCGTGCGCGATTTCGTGGAGACGCGCCTCCAGCCGATCGAGAAGCAGGTCGAGGACGACGACGAGATCCCCGACGCGGTCGTGCGCGAGATGGCCGCGCTCGGGTTCTTCGGGCTCCCGTTCCCAGATGAGTTCGGGGGCGCCGGTGCGGGCGACCTGGGCTACTGCCTCGCGCTCGAGCAGTTCGGGCGCACCTCTGCGGCGTTCTCGAACCTCATCGGAGCGCACACGTCGATCGGGAGCATGTCGATCTATCTCGGTGGCACGGACGAGCAGAAGCGCCGCTACCTGCCGGATCTGACCTCGGGGCGGAAGCTTGCGGCGTTCTCCCTCACCGAGCCGTCGAGCGGATCCGATGCCGCGTCGATCCAGACGACAGCGCGAAGGGACGGGGGCCGGTGGCTGCTGAACGGCACGAAGATCTGGGTCACCAACGGACCCATCGCCGACGTGGTCGTGGTCTACGCCGCGAACGATCGCGCCAAGGGTGCGCGTGGCGGCATCACCGCCTTCATCGTTGAGAAGGGTTTCAAGGGCTTCCGCGTCGGGAAGGTCGACGAGAAGATGGGACTACGCGGCTCGAAGACTGGTGAGCTGATCTTCGAGGACTGCGAAGTGCCTGAGGAGAACGTCCTCGGCGGCGAGGTCGGCGCGGGATTCCGCACCGCGCTCGGCGCGCTCGACATCGGGCGCGTGTCGCTCTCCGCCGGCGCGGTCGGGGCCAGCCAGTACCTCCTCGAGCTCGGCATCGCCCACGCGAAGCGGCGCAAGCAGTTCGGTCAGCCGATCGCGGCGAATCAGGCGATCCAGTGGATGCTCGCGGACAGCGCGGTCGAGATCCACGCGGCGCGGCTCATGGTCTACGACGCGGCCGCGAAGCTCGACCGCGGCATTCGCGCCTCGCGCGAGGCGGCGATGGTGAAGGTGTATGCGTCCGAGCTCGCGAACCGTGTCGCCGACCGCGTCCTACAGATCCACGGCGGGATGGGCTACATGAAGGACTCGCCGGTGGAGCGCGCGTATCGTGATGCGCGCATCCTCCGCATCTACGAGGGGACGAGCGAGGTGCAGCGCATGATCATCGCGGAGGAGCTGCTGAGGGGCTAGGAGAGGAATAACGACGATGGCGAAGAAGATCGCGGTCCGACCCAAGGACGCGGCCCCGATGGCGGGTCGGCCCTGGACGAGGCATTACGACCCCGGCGTTCCCGCCACGCTCAGCTACCCGGATGTAACGCTGCACGCCTTGCTCGACGACGCGGCCGAGAGCTATCCGGATGCGGTCGCGACGATCTTCTTCAACGCCAAGCGCACCTACAAGTCGATCTCCGACGAGACGTGGCGCTTCGCGAACGGCCTTCGCAAGCTCGGCGTGAAGAAGGGAGACCGGGTCGCGATCCTCCTGCCGAACACCCCGCAGTTCATCGTCGCCTTCTTCGGGGCACTTCGCGCCGGTGCCACGGTCGTTCCGTGCAATCCGCTCTACACCGCGCCTGAGCTACATCACCAGCTCGCGGATGCCGGCGCGGCCACGCTCGTCGTGCTGTCGCGCCTGTACCCCGTGGCCAAGGCCGCCCGGGTAGGCACGAGCGTAAAGAACGTGATCGTGACCAACATTAAGGAGGAGATGCCTCCGCTCCTGCGGGTCATGTTCACGCTCGCGAAGGAGAAGAAGGACGGGCACCGGCAGCCGTTCAAGGGCGACGCTGGCGCGGTCGCGTTCCGCGACGTGCTCGACGCACCGGCCACGCCGTTCGACGGCGGCACGCGCAAGGACGACATCGCACTCCTTCAGTACACGGGCGGCACGACCGGCGTCAGCAAGGGCGCGATGCTCTCGCACCGCGCGCTCGTGGCGAACATCCTCCAGTGCCGCGCCTGGTTCACGAACCTCAAGGACGCGACGGGCACAGGCATGGCGGTGATGCCGTTCTTCCACGTGTACGGGCTCACCGTGGTGATGGGGCTGTCGATCCAGAGCGCGTCGGCCATGATCCTCGAGCCGCAGTTCGACCTCGCGCACGTGCTGAAAGACGTGCAGCGCCACAAGCCGAACACGTTCAGCGGCGCGCCGCGGATCTACAACGCGATCATCAACGCGCCGCTCGCCGCCAAGTACGACCTTCGCTCGATCGACGCCTGCGTGTCAGGCTCGGCGCCGCTGCTGGTGGAGACGCATCGGAAGTTCGTCGAGCTGACCGGCGCCAACCTCGTCGAAGGCTACGGCCTCACCGAGGCCGCGCCGGTCACGCACTGCAACCCGCTCTTCGGCAAGGGCAAGCAGAAGGTCGGCACCGTCGGGGTGCCATACCCGGACGTCGAGTCGAAGATCGTGGATCTCGAGACGGGCACGCGCGAGGTCGGTCCTGGCGAATCCGGTGAGCTGGTGCTGCGCGGGCCCCAGCTCATGGATGGCTACTACAACCAGCCGGACGAAACGGCGCTGACGCTGCGGAACGGGTGGCTGCACACGGGCGACATCGCCACCGTCGACGCGGACGGCTACATCGCGATCGTCGACCGCAAGAAGGAGATGATCATCGTCTCAGGGTTCAACGTGTACCCGCGCGAGGTCGAGGAGGCGCTCGCGACGCATCCGGCGATCCTCGACGCCGCGGCGATCGGCGTGCCGCATGCGATCAAGGGCGAAGAGGTGAAGGCCTTTGTGGTCCTAAAGCCCGGAGCGAACGCGACTGTGGACGAGATCATCGCGCATTGCCGCACCCAACTGGCGCCGTTCAAGGTCCCCAAGGACATCGAGTTCCGTGAGTCGCTCCCGAAGACCCTCATCGGGAAGACGCTGCGGCGCCAGCTTGCGGAGGAGGACCGTAAGAAGCGCGGCCACGTGTCTGCCGCGACCTAGCACGTTAGTGCGCGACCCGCGACTCCGTGACCATGAATTCGTCACGGATGATCGCTTCGAGCGTGTTGTAGGTGACGCGGAGCACCACGGTCACGTCGCCCTCGGGATACGGCGAGCGAGGTGCCATCACCATCGCGGTCCAGGCCATCGGCGATGCATTCAACATGTGAGTGACTTTGACTCCGCCCGCGCACGGAGCCATCGGTCCGGCAGGGGAGACACGCTCCCCCGTGAAGATGAATCCGTGAGTTCCGAATACAGTGCCGCCGTGCGAACGCAGAAGCCCTACGTTGTTGTCACTCCTCCGAGGTCACTTGTGGTCCCCCGTGCGCGGCATGACCACCCCGAGCGAGGGAGCAATGCCAGCTAAGTGAAGAAGGTGACGCCGATCGTCATCGCCAGCGGGAACGGTGCGCCGGGCCTCGCTGCGGGCATCGCGGTGCTTCGAAAGGGCGGCAGTGCCCTCGACGCGGTCGAGACCTGCGCGCGTGTGATCGAAGCCGACCCAACCGATACGAGCGTCGGCCGCGGTGGGAAGCCGAACGTCCTCGGCGTCGTCGAGCTCGACGCGTCGCTCGTCGATGGAACGACACATCGTGTGGGTGCGGTCGGCGCGCTTGCGGGCTACCTCCATCCGATCAGCGTCGCGCGCGCCGTGATGGAGCGCCTGCCGCACGTGATGCTCGTCGGCGACGGCGCGGCGCGTTTTGCGGCCGAGATCCGCGCGGAGAAGGCGACGCTGCTCACGCCTTCGACGCGCAGGATGTGGGTCGAGCGCCTAGCGAAGGTGCGCGAGACGCCGGCCAGCGTGCGGCGCCGCGCGAAGCTCGCGCCCGTCGTGGCGAAGACCGTCGGCGAAGAGCGCGGGACGGTGAACTTCATCGCCCTCGACCGCGCGGGCGACATCGCCTCGGCGGTGTCCACCAGCGGTTGGGCGTACAAGTACCCGGGCCGGCTTGGCGACTCGCCCATCGTCGGCGCGGGCAATTACTGCGACACGCGTTACGGCGGCGCGTGCTGCACCGGATTCGGCGAACTGGCCATTCGCAATGTCACCGCGAAGACCGCGGTCGACCGGCTCGCGAGCGGCATGTCCCCGGCGGAGGTCGCGCGCCGTGCGATCGCGGACGTGAACGCGCTCGACGACGCCGCGTTCAACATCGTCGTGCTCGCCTCGGACGGCTCGCACGCGGCGGCCTCCAATCGCACGGGACGCCGCTACGCCTGGCAGCGCACCGACATGGATTCGCCCGAGCTGCCCGCGCGCGAGGTCGTGCCGATGCGCGCTCGCTAAGAGCGCGTCTGGGCGCCGGCGACGGAGGGTTCGCTCCGCGCGCGATAGATGCTCCACGCGAGGCCGGCTAGCGGGACGGCGAAGAGCGCACCGATCACGCCCGCGATCTCGACACCGACGAGGACGGCCAGGAGCGCCGCCAGCGGATGTAGGCCGACCGCGCCGCCGGAGATCCGCGGCACCAAGAAGTTGTTCTCGAGCTGCTGAACGGCTATCGCGGCGAGCACCACCCATAGGACGAGGGGAAAGGGCTGCGTGAGCGCGACGATCGCCGCGACGGTGCCGGCGACGATCGGTCCGACGAAAGGAACGAGCTCGAAGATGCCGGCGAGCACGCCCAGGAGTACGGCGTACGGGACACCGAGGGCGAAATACGCGATGCCGGAGACGGTCCCCACGATGAGTCCGAGAAGCAGCTGACCGCGGATGTATGCACCGAACAGACGTGCGGCCTCGGCTTCGATGCGCCGGAAGTCGGCGCGCTGCTTGTCGGGCACGACGCCGTCGACCCAGCGGCGCACCTGCGGCGCGCTCGCGAGCAGGTAGACGCCCAACACGAAGACGAACAAGAAGTCGACGATCGTGGAACCGACGCGCAGCGCCGTCCGCGCTGCGTCCTGGGACCAGTCACCGACGCGCGCACCGATCTCAGCGCCGATGCGCTGCCGCACTTCGCCGGAGATCTCGAGGCCACCGATGCTGAAGGGCTCGTTGCTCGACAGCAGGGCCGCATAGCGCGGAACGTCGTCAGCCAGCTCGCGCGTCTCGCGGATCAGCGGCACCGCGAGACTGAGCACCGCGACCACGACGACGACGAGCGCGAGGATCGCGGTGAGCGCGACCGCGATATCCCGTCGGCGAACGACGCGCCGGATGCGTTCGACGAGCGGCGCGAGGGCGAAGGCGATCACGACACCGAAGACGACGAGGACGATGACATGCGAGAGCTCGGAGAGTGCTTCGAGCAGCAGACGCGCGGCCAGCATCACCGCCGCGACGGCTCCCGCCGCGACGAAGACCCGAGTCACCCACCAGCGTGCGAGTGGCCTCTGCGGCTCGTCCATCCGCTAGAGCGCCGCGACGGCAGACTGGATCTTCGCCGTCGCATCGCTCGCGGGTGTGCCCGCGGGGAAGTAGATCGGATCGCCGAAGACGACCTCGACGTCGCCGCGCCAGCCGTTCGAGCGCGCGGGCTCCCAGGTCCGATCGGCGTGGTCGAGCACCGAGACCTTGTGGATCTTCAGCTTCATCGGCACGACCGGCGTCGCGCCTTCGACCGCGATGAGTCCGGTACCTGACTTGAACGGCTGCATCGGTCCACCGATGGTGAGCTTACCTTCGGGATAGATGAGCACCGAGAACTTACGGTCGAGCCGCGCTCCAAGGAGCTCGAGGCTGCGACGGATCGCGCCTTCACGCGCGAGCGGGAAGGCGTTCGCGAGCACCGATGAGAAGATCCCGTTCAGCTTGTTCCCGAAGACGTCGTCGGCGGCGGCGGCCACCGCGAGCTTCCATCGCCAGGACAGCGGGATCGCCATCAGGATGATGCCGTTGTCCCAGTGGAGGCTGTGATTCGGCGCGAACAGCACCGGGCCACGGAGGCCGACGAGCTTCTCCTGACCGGTGACCTTGACCTTGTAGAAGATGTGCACCAGCGGATAGATCAGGGTCTGTTGCAGCAGCAGGCCGAATGAGCGCACCAGCGGACTGAGCGGCCATCCGTAGATGCCGGTGTCGCGCTTGAGGTCGCGCGCGGCCGCGACCATGCGCTCGAGCTCCGCGACCGTCGCGTTCGGCTCGAGGACCGTCTCGTCGATGTAGGCGCCGAGCTCTTCCTCGATCGCGCCCAGCAGGTCGACGCGTCCGAGCGAGTCGAGGCCGAGATCGGCCGAGAGCGTCGCGCCGGGATGCACGGCGGCCGGCGGCAGGTTGGCGACCTGTGAGATGACGCGTTCCACCTCCGTGAGCGTACGGGTCGTGGCCTGATCGCCGGTCACAGCGCGTGCCTGCTCGACCCGGCCCATCGTGAGGAGGTGATCGACGACGAAGCGCTTCTTCACCTTTTGCGTCGGCGTCGTCGGGAACTCCTCGTCGGGCCAGATCGTCCAACCGCGGATCTGCTGGCTTCCCGACAGCTTCAGGTTGGTGTCCCGCACGATGGAGGTGACCTGCTCCTTGTCCTTCACGAGGAAGACGGCGTGCACCTGGACATCGTCGCCCGGACGCTGCAGGCCGACCACCGTCGCGAGGGCAGGGCGAAGGGGAGTCGCGAGCGCCTCGAGGCGCGGATCGGCCGCGAGCGCGTTCTCGATGTCCTCCGGATAGACGTTGGTGCCGTCGGCGAGGACGATCATGTCCTTCTTGCGGCCGCGCAGCCACAGGAAACCGTCCTTGTCGAACTCGCCGAGGTCGCCGGTGTGGTACCAGCCGTCCTTGTCGAGCACGGCGCGCGTCGCCTCCTCGTTCTCCCAGTAGCCCTTGAAGACGTTCGGACCGCGTGCGATCACCTCGCCGTCCGCGGCGACCTTCACCTCGACGCCGGGTATAGGCGTGCCGACCGAGCCGAGTCGGTTCACCTCGACGCGGTTGAATGTGAGCGCGGGGGAGCACTCGGTCGTGCCGTAGCCCTGGAGCACGTCGATGCCGAGCTCCCGCCACGATTCGCCGAGCGCGGGATCCAGCGCGGCGCCACCGGACACGATGTACCGGAAGTGGCCGCCGAACTGGCGGTGCACGCTGAAGAAAACGACGCGGCGAAGGGCCATCGGCAGCCGGCGCGCGACGCGACGCAGCTTCGCGAAGAGCTCCTTTTTGCCCTGGGCCTCGGCGCTGCGCTCGATCGCGAGCATCAGCGACTTCACGACTGCCGGCGTGATCAGCACCATCGACACCTTGCGCTCCTTGAAGGTGCGGCGGACCACCGCGGGCTGACGGCTCGTGGGATAGATGACCGACGCGCCCGACAGCAACACCGCGAAGAAGCCGGCCAGCTGCTCGAACATGTGCGAGAGCGGGAGGAACGAAAGCAGGCGCTGCTTCGGACCGATAGGGAAGATCTGCGTCGCGGCGACGGCGTTCGACAGGATGTTGCGATGCGTGAGCATCGCGCCCTTTGGATCGCCCGTAGTGCCCGAGGTGAACACCACCTCGGCGAGGTCGTCGCCCGTGAGCGCGGCCTTCTCCAGCGGCACGCACTCGCGCGCGAGGTCGGGCAGTCGCTCCATCTCGTAGAGCGGCAGCCCGAGCGTCTGGGCGCGCGCGAGCGTCTGCGACGAGACGATGGCGCCGCTGGCACGCGTTCGCTCTGCGATCTTCTGCGCGAACTCGGCCGCGTAGTTGGCCTCGAGCGGCACGAGTATCACACCGACGCGCAGGGCGGCGAGGAACGCGATCACGTACTCGGGTCGGTTCACGCCCCAGATGAGGACGCGGTCGCCTCGCTTCAGTCCGCGGTCGCTCAGGTGGCGCGCGACGCGCGGCACGACGTCACTCAGATCGCGGTACGTCCACGCGCGCGTGCGGAAGCCGGGCCGGATGATGAGTGCGTCCTTCGTGCCGAACTTTCGGCCTGACTCCTCGATGATGTCGTTCAGCGTTTCCATGTCGCCCTTCCCTTCGCCCTGCTCAATCTCTCGCCTTCGGCGAGGAGACAAGCTCAAGGCTGGTCGACTCGCTCCTCGCAGCACGCTCGCTTCGCTCGCTGACAGGGGCCTCTCCCCCTGACTGCATCGTCGCTCGACCTTCCATCTAGCTCGCGAGCGCCCGCAGCGCCTCGCGCCCCCCCTGCCGTACCGCTGGATAGTGCGAGAACAGGATCGTCTCGACGTCGAGCTCCGCGAGCCGCGCGATCGAGCGGCGCGCGAGATCCATGTCGTCGGTGAAGAAGTAGTTCGGAAGCGTCACCTGGCCGCGCATCCGCTGCAGCAGATCACCCACGATGAGCAGGCGACGTGTCGCCGAATACAAACAGATGCTTCCCGGCGTGTGACCTGGGGTGTGCAGCACGCGAAGTCCGCCCAGCACCGGCAGCTCGTCCCCATCCTCTGCGGCGGCCGCGTCTGCGGGCGCCTGCGTTAGGTACGCGATGATCGCTCCCGGCGCTGGCCGGCCCTTGATCACCTCGCGGAACCGGATGCGCAGCCGCTCCATGTCCGCCGGATGCATCAGGACCTGCGCACCGGAGGCGCGCGCGATCTCCTGCACGCCGCCGATGTGATCGGGATGCCCATGCGTGCAGACGATGCGTCGGATGTCGCTCATCTTGCGCCCGAGTGCCGCCAGGTGGCGCCGTAGCATGACACCCGAGCCGCGATGGCCGGCGTCGATGAGCGTGAGCTCGTCGTCAACGATGAGGAACGCGTTCACGCCGATCAGGCGCAGCGCGTGCACACCGGGGGCGACTTCCATCTCTTGAATGCTAGGCCGCCCCTGGCTATGGTCGGCCAACTTGCTCTCCGCATTCCTCATCGGCGCCGCCGCTGGCTACGCCATCGCCATCCCCGTCGGCCCGATCGCCCTCCTCATCGTGCGCACCGGCCTGCGTCGCGGCTTCGGCATTGCCGCGGCGGCGGGCGCGGGCACAGCTACGGTCGACCTCGTTTACGCGGTCACGGCTGTCGTCGTGGGCAGCGCGGTCACCAGTGCGCTCGCCGCCGTGGTGGCGCCGATGCGCCTGGCCGCGGCCGCCGTGCTGATCTACCTCGCGGTGCGCGGACTGATGCGGCCCCGTCGCACCAGCTCGGCGCTGGACTCCGGCGACGATAGTTCGGCGGGCTCACGTCTCGCCTTCGCGGTCGGCAGCGCGATCCTGATCGGCTTTGCACTGAAGATCGCATCCGACGCCTTGGCCCCTTAGGCGACGAACGTCCGCCACAGCAGGTTCGTGACCGACAGCACGATCAGGGCCGTGATGAATTGCCGGAACCGCCTCGGATCGAGACGGCCGCGCAGCGCGATGCCCACCGCGAGCGCGAGCAGCGTCGGCACGAGCCCGAGAAGCCCGAGCGCGAGGACCTCCGGCGTGAAGAGGCCCTGGGCGGAATAGCCGATGACCTGGACGATCGCGTTCACCTCGAAGATGGCGGCGAGGGTGAAGACGAAATCCGCAGGGCCCAGACGCCTGACGTGGAAATACGAGCCCACCAGCGGACTTGCGATCGACGTCGTCCCCTGAAGCACTCCTCCGACGAAGCAGACCAGCGGTCCGAGGATGCGCGCGCGTAGCGCCGCTGGATCGTCGCCGAGGAGACGGTCGCCGCGCGCGAGGAACACGACCACCATGAGCGTGATGAGGAGCGCGAACGTGCGCTGATCGAGGCTCGCGAGCAGCAGCGTTCCGATCGCGGTCCCGATCGCCGATGCAACGAAGAGCGGTGCGATCCCGCGCAGAAGCTCGCGCCTGCGAAAGCCCTGCACGAGCAACAGCGAGTTCGAGGCGAGGATCGGGATCGTCACGATGGCGACGGCGAGTCGCGGACCGAAGACGCCGGCCAGGATCGGCGTCGCGATGAGCGGCAGCCCCATGCCGGTCGTGCCCTTCGCCAGGCCGGCCACTGCCAGCCCGACGATCAGGATCAGGAGCTCTGGGAGACCCAATCGGCTTCTTTCACCAACATCTTCCAGTCCACCGGATGAAGCCGATCCGACCGGGTGTAGTGGCGACCGGTCTTGGCGAGATCCTTGCCGTTGACGCGAACGATGTCCGCGGTGTGATCGAAGCCGCCGCCGTGCACGAGCGCCGATCCGACGCCGTACACGTCGACCGGAACGCCGAGTGCCTCGAATTGCCGGATCTTCTCCGCGTCGAACCCGCCCGACGCGACGATCCGAACGTGTCGATAACCGGCCTCATCGAGGGCCGTGCGCAACAGCTCAACGAGGCGAGGCGTGACGCCGCGAACGTCAGCGCCGCCGGCAACGCCCTCCTTCTCGTGCAGCTCGCGAACGATCGCGAGGTCGACCAGCGATTCGCTCGTGTCGACGCGCACGCCCCACAGGCGTTGCCCGAGCGCGTGCGCGACGCCGAGCGAGGTGTTCACCACGTCGTTCCGGAAGTCGACGAGGGCCGTGACGTTGACGTGCCCCTCCGGCGTTCCCTGCGCAGTGAGGTGGCCGACGCCCTCCGTCGCGCGGTTCATGTACTCGTCGAACTTCAGCGTCGCGACCGTCGTGTCGCCGCCGTAGGCCGCGATGAGCGCGTGCGGCACGGTGCCCAGGCCCTTCGAGCCCCACCACTCGCCCTGCTCGTCCGTGGAGACCGCGACCGCGCCGCCGATGTATGCCGCATAGCCTGAGCCGGCCTGGGCCTCATGGCCCTCGTGGCGGGCGCCGAACATGATCACCGGCTTGCCGTTCGCCGCGGTGACCACCTCGCGAGTGTTCGTCGCGACGCGCGAGCCCTCGGCCAGAGCGCCGAGGTAGAGCGTTTCGAGATGAGCGAACGACGCGTACTCGCCCTCGATGTGCATGATGGGCTCCCGAGGCTGCGCGACCTCGCCGTCGTACAGGGAGCGCACCTTCAGGTGCTGCCAGCCCGGCTCCCACAGTGTGGCGAGCTCGTGCGATATCTCGAAGACCTCGCGCGCGTTCGGCTCGTAGTCCTTCCATGTTTGCCGCGGGAGCGCGAGCCAGCGCGCGTACAGGCGGCTCTCGGCGTCGAGGTAGCGGGCGAAGAGGCGCTCTGCGCGCACGCGCTCGCGGTAATGCCCTGCGCCGACGTGAAGAAATGCCAGCACCTGGTCGGTCCCGACGACCACGGCGTCGGGATGCTTCTGGAAGATCTGCATCGTCACGCTGTCGTGTCGCTCGTCTCGCTCGAGGATGAGCTTGGTGCGCGCGAAGTAGATGTCGCTCTTGTATCCCGCGCGGATCTTTTCGATCGGAAGCCGGAAGACCGCCGGCCGAAGCCGATCGCGGACGATCACTTCGTTACCTGCTCGATCTCTCGGCTGCGCCGAGAGACCTGCTCAAGGCTGGTGGACTCGCGCGTCGCAGGTGAGCTGCTCCCTCGCTCGACCATTCGTCGCTAGAACATGCTCTTGAGCATGCCGCCGTCCACCTGGAGCGAAACGCCGGTGATGTACGACGCCTTCGGTGACGCGATGAACACGACCGCGGCGGCGTACTCGGCCGGATCGCCATAGCGGCCCATCGGTATGACCGTCTCTTCGTAACTCTTGCGCACCGCCTCGGGCGTCGTGTTCTGACGCTTCGCGGTGTCGGTGTCGAGCTGGATGAGCCGATCGGTCGCGATCCGCCCAGGCTGCACCGCGTTCACGCGGATGCCGTCACTTGCCACATCGGCCGAGAGCGTCTTGAGCATCCCGTGCACCGCCGCGCGGATCGCGTTCGACAGGATCAGGTTGAGGTACTGCGTCGGTTGCCGCACCGACGTCGAGGTCGAGTAGACGATCGAGCCGCTCTTCTGCTTCCGCATCTGCGGCAGAGCGAGGCGCGTGAGCCGGACCGCCGAGAAGAGCGTGAGGTCCACGGCCTTGTGCCACGCCGCGTCGTCGAGGTCGTCGAACCGTCCGGGCGGCGGACCGCCGGCGTTCACGATGAGGATGTCGAGGGCACCGAACGCCCCGAGCGCGTTCTGCACAAATGCTTCACAGCCCTCAAGCGTCGAGAGGTCAGCGGCGATCGGCAGGACATCCTTGTTCCCGGTCTTCCGTTCGATGTCCCGCGCGGCCGCGGTGATCGCGGACTCCTCGCGGCTGCACATAGCGACTTTCGCGCCCTCGCGCGCGAACTCTTCGGCAATCGCGCGTCCGAGACCCTTCGACGCCGCCGCGACGAGCGCGACCTTTCCGCTAAGACCCAGATCCATCGCCCATAGAGTGCCACGCGGCTGCGCTAAGTGATCGGCAAGCGCGACTAGACCTCGAGTACGACTGGGCCTATCTCCCCGAAACGGCCAAGGCGATCGCGAACGCGGCGACGACGAGTCGGTACGGGACGAACCACAGCAGCGAGTGCGCGCGCAGGAAGCGGACCATGAACGCCACCGCCAGAAGGCCGAAGACGAACGAGAGCACGAAACCGACCGCAAGCACGTCGGGGGCCGCGAACAGCGTCTCGGCCTTACGAGCGTCGAGGAGCGTCTTCGCGCCTGCGCCGACGATCACGGGAGTGGCGAGCAGAAAGCTGAAGCGGGTCGCGTCGGCGCGCCGGATCCCCTGGTAGAGGCCGGCCGAGATCGTGATGCCCGAGCGGCTGATGCCGGGCAGCAGCGCGATCGCCTGCGCCACGCCCATCACGAGCGTGTCGACGAAGCCGATGGCTTCCATCGGGCGGCGCGCGATCGTGAAGCGCTCCGCGGCGACGAAGACGAGCGATCCGATGATGAGGAACGCGGCGACAAAGGCCGGCGACCGCAGGCCGCTCTCGATCTCCGACTGGAACGCGACACCCGCGAGGGCTGCCGGTAGGGTGCCGACGAGGACGAGGAGCGGCATCCGCAGCCGGAGCTTCAGCACGTCGCGGGCGAGCTCCAGCCAGGTGCGCGCGAAGTAGAGTAGCACCGCAAGGGCCGTCCCAAGGTGCAGCGCGACATCGAAGCTGAGGCCGAAGCGCTCGGGGTCGAGGCCCAGGGCGTCGCTGATGAGAACGAGATGGGCCGTGGAGCTCACCGGTAGGAACTCCGTGAGTCCCTGGACGATGCCGAGGATGGCCGCCGCCGCGAGATCGTTCACCTCATGCCCGCGCGCGCCGCGCGCAGCGCATCGTGCGCGTCGCGCTCGTGACCGAGGGCGATCTCGAGCTGCTTGGCCCACGCCTTTCGATGCCCTGAGTCGAGGAAGCGCATCGCGACCGACGCGTCGAATGGTGCGATGCCGACCTTCTTCGCCGCGTCGGCGACATACCCGTAAGACTCGGCCGCGCGCAGGAGGTCGGCGCCGGGCGAGCCCGGGAACAGCGCGCGGGTGGTCCGCAGGAAGCTCGCGGCCGCTCGTCGCTTGTCCGCGAGAAGCGTGCGCATCGCGTGATCGCCGAATGCCGCCGCGCCGGCGTGGCGTCTGTCGGTCCAGCGCTCCTCATCGCGCAGGGCGGCGACCCAGGTGCCCATCGCGGCATCGCTCGACGCGGCCGACGCGATCGCGCCGTCGACGGCGTCGCGCGCGACCGCCGCGCGGTCGGCAGCCCCGGCAGGGTCGAGGAACACGATGTGGCCGTCCTTGTCGAATGCGGACCAATCGAGCTTCGTCGGCTGCTCGGTCTTGTCGAAGTACGTGCGCGCGTAGAACGTCGATGCCTGCTCGTCGCATCCGACGACAAGCCCGTACTCCGACGGACCGACGAGGCCGCGCGCGAGGGGCGGGATCTTGGCCTCAAGCGCCTCGAGGACGCGGTCGAGGACGAGCGCCTTCATCTCGGCATCGAACGGTGGCGAGACCGGATCCGCACGCATACCTGTCCCGTGTGCTGCGCGCGTGAGCGTGGCGTCGTCGAGTGGGGCCGCGGCGATCGGATCCCACGCCAGGGCGTCGATCGCGGTCGTGAACGCGGCGCCCGACGCGCCCATCACCCAGTCGTACTCCTGGCCGGTCGCGACCGCGACGCACGCCGGGAGCGTGCACTCGCGTCCCTCACCGAAGCGAAGGGGCGGGATGTCCTTGAGGACCCGCTTCCGCGTGGCTATACGTAGGCCCGGAACATCATGCCGCCTCAGGCGCCGTTCTCGGGAAAGGCGTGCTTGAGGACCGTGAGCGCGTGGAGCGTCGCCCACTTGCTGGCGTTGACCTTCGAGGCCATGCGATCGGCGTACGGGGAACGCCCGGCCCACCGCCCGTGCGAGTCCTGACGCGACAGGAGCCAGGCGATCGCGACCTGCGCGCGCGGATCGTCGATCGCACCGGCGGCGTCGATCGCGCGCAGCACGAACAGGATGTCGGCCTGATAGAAGAGCGGGAACGAGATCTGGCGCCAGAGATAGCTCGGCTCCGTGCCGGTCGGGTACGCGCCGCGCGTCATGCGATACGAGAGCAGGAACTCGACGCCGCGGCGCAGCGTGCGTTCGACCTCGCGCGTGCGCGCCGCCTCGGGCAGCGCGGCGAGGCCCCAGACCAGACGCGCGTAACCCCAGGCGCACGGCTGGTCGCTGTTGATCCAGCACGCCGCGTCGAACTTCTTCGAATCGCGCACCAGACGCTGCACCAGGGGCTCGAGGCGCTCGTCGGTGCCGTACCCGGCGAGCGACACGTAGCGGACGATGTTGCCGACGATGCACGAGGCACCGTGGTCCTTCTTAAACACCCAGTCCATGCCGCCCTGGTCGGGCGACCCGAGGTCCTCGAGCACGCGCCGCGCGGCGCGCCGGACCCGCGGGTCGCCGGCATCGACGCCGTACTCGACGAGCAAGAGGGTCGACCAGTGGGTCGATTGGTATTTCGGCTTCCAGAGATCCTGACCCGGCCAGCTCCCGTCCGACTTCTGCTGCCGCAGGAGCGTGGAGAGCGGCGGGCTCGACATCGCGCGCTGCTGTGCCTCGCGCAGCTCCGCGTCCCGCGGCCCGCGGTCGAGCAGGTGGCGCAGCGTCAGCGCGCGCACCGCCGGGTCGCCCTTTTCGAGCAGCCAGGGGACGGGGTCATCGTGTAGGAGCGACTGCCAGGACATCACGTGCCGCCCACCGACAGCTCCGCGATGACCAGCGTGGGGCTGCCGATGCCGCCCGACCCGAACGTGAGATCCGTGCCCACCCCGCTGATCGACGACAACAGGTGCGTCAGATTGCCCGCGATGGTGATGCCCTGCACCGGGTACGCCGGCGCGCCCTTCTCGAGGTAGGTGCCGGTCGCTCCGAGCGAGAACTCACCGGAGACCGGATTGATGGTGTGCAGGTTGAGCAGCGAGGTGATCGCGAGCGCCCGGTCGAGGCTACGGACGAGTGCGGCCGGGTCGTCCGTGCCGGCCTCGACATAGAAGTTCGACGGGCCGATGCGGCTCGGGGACGCGTATGAGCCGCGGCGCGCGTTCCCCATAGGCGCGCTGGTCAGCTTGCGCGCGGTCTTGAGGTTCACCAGGTAGCCGCGCAGCACGCCGCGCGCGATGAGAATCCGTGTCGTGGTTGCCACACCTTCACCGTCGAACGGCGCGCTGCGGAGGCCGCCCTTCCTTCGAGCGTCGTCGACGATGGTCACGCGCTCGTTCGCCACTCGGTCGCCCACCTTCCCCGCGAACAACGACCTTCCCTTGAGGATGTTGTCCGCGGAGAAGAGCGGGGAGATCGCGCCGAGCAGCGACATCGCCATCCAGGGATCGAGGACGACCGGCAGCTTCTGGGTCGGGAAGGGCTTCGCTCCGAGCTTTTCCAGAGCGCGCCGCGCGGCGCGGGCGCCGATGCTCTCTGGATCGAGGTCAGCCATCCGCCGCGCGCCCTCGCCGTGATAACCGATCTGCCGCTCGCCGTCCTGCGTAGCGACCGCGCTCGTCATCGCTCCGCAGAAGCTCTCGCGGTACGAGGCCCGAACGCCAAGCGTCGTCGCGATGACCGTCGTCACCTCGGCGTCGCTGTAGCTGGTCTTGCGGAAGTGGGTTATGCGCGGGTCCACCGATCGCGCCGCCTGCTCGACCGCGAGCGCGATCGCGCCGCGGTCGGCCAGCGGCCGGTCCTCGATACCAGGCTGGTAGATGTCGAGGTCGACCGTCTCCAGCGGCGCGGCGGCGATGCGGATGTCGTCGTCGGGCTCGGTGATCGTCGCCATGCGCCGCGCCTGATCGACGCAGGCGTCGATGCCGGCAGGCGCGAGGTCACTCGTGTGCGCGAAGCCGATGCGTTGCCCGTCGAGCACGCGCACGCCGAGGCCGCGCTCCCCGCGCACTGTCACGACCTCGAGCGCGTCGTCCTTGGTCTCGACCGATCCCGACAGGGCATCGCGGACGAATACCTCGGCCGTGCCGACCCGGCTGGCGCGCAGCGACTCGAGCGCGCGATCCGCCACCTCGTTGTTCGAAAGCCGCGTGGTCACTGGATCTTGATCAATCTGTCGGCTCAGGGGCAGGGCTCATTGAACTTTTCCGCCGATGACGACCGAGGGGATGCGCAGCGTCGGCTGCGCGTCGGCGACCGGCGCCCCCTGGCCATCCTTACCGCACGTGCCGGTGGAGTAGCCGAGATCAGAGCCGACCATGTCGATCTCGCTCATGAGCGTCGGGCCCTGACCGACGAGCGTCGCGCCGCGCAGCGGCTCGGCGACCTTCCCGTCGCGGATGCGGTAGCACTCGGTGACCTCGAAGGCGAAGTTCCCGCTGACCACGTCGACCTGCCCACCGCCCATCTTCTTGACGAAGATGCCGGCCTTGACCGACCGCACGATCTCTTCGGGGTCGGACTCGCCGGACGCGATCATCGTGTTCGTCATCCGGCAGATCGGCAGATGCCGAAAGCTCTCGCGCCGCGCGTTGCCGCTACGCCGGATGCCCAGCTTCTCGGCGTGTTTGCGGTCCGACAGGTACGTCCTCAGGATCCCCTTCTCGATGAGCACAGTCCGCTGCGTCGGCGTGGCCTCGTCGTCCATCGCAGAGGTGCCGCGCTGGCCCGCGTCGCGCCCGTCGTCGATGACCGTGATCAGCTCGCTCGCGACCTTTTGCCCGATGCGGCCGGAGTACACCGACAGACCTTTGAGATTGAGGTCTGCCTCGAGGCCGTGGCCGACCGATTCGTGGATGAGCGTCCCGCCCGCCTCGCTCGAGAGCACCACGGTGTACGTGCCGGCGGGCGCGGGCTGCGCGCCGACGTTCAAGACGGCGCGCCGCGCGGCCATCTCCGCCGCCCCCCGGACAGCGTCGTCGGTGAGCATCTCGAAGCCCCGCGTGCCGCGCACTGCCTCGAAACCCGACTCGAGGACGGCCCCGTCCTTCGCCACAACGTGCACCGCGAAGTTCACGCGCACGCGGGTGTCGGTGCGATGCACGCCGTCGCTGTTCGCGACCAGGATCTCCTGCACGCTCTCGGCGTACGAGACCGTCGCCTGCGACACGCGCGGGTCGTGGGAGCGCGCGACCTCATTCGCGAGCCGCAGGAGCGCCACCTTGCGCTCGACCGGCACGGTTCGCGGGTCGATCGCCACCGAATGTGGTCGCGGAAGGTCGTCGGGAACCAGGCTGGCGGCCTCGTGAAGGCCTGACTCGTCGGCGACGCTGCGGGCCGCGCGGCCGGCGATGGCCATGATGTCGTCGACATCGGTCACGTTGCCGTTCGCGTAGACCGTCTGGTCCCCGCTCGCGACTCGAACCCCGGCCCCCTGGTCCACGCCGGTGATCGCGTCCTCGATCCGCTGATCGTCCAGCACGAGCTGCAGCGTCTCGTGCCGTTCCCAGAAGAGCTCGGCCCAATCGCCACCGCGCGAAAGCGCGGTACGGAGCGCGCGCTCGACATCGCGGACGGTCATGACCGGCGCGCGCGCGACGGTGAGTGTGATGATCGCCCTCTCCCCTAGCCGTCGGTGACGGCGCTGGAGATGGTACGACGCTCAGTCACCGATGACAGTTACGGTCGCGCTGCGCTCACGCGGCCCATCGAACTCCGCGAAGTACACGCCCTGCCATGTGCCGAGCACCAGCTCGCCCTCATGTACCGAAAGCGTCACATCGTTACCGACGAGGACCGCTTTGATGTGCGCTGGGCTGTTTCCTTCCGCGTGACGGTAGTCCCCGTCCTTCGGGACGATGGCCGCAAGCTGATACAGCAGATCGCGCTGCACATCCGGATCGGCGTTCTCGTTCACGAAGACGGCTGCGGTGGTGTGCGCGACGTTTACCAGGCATATACCTTCGCGCACCTTCGACCTCGTGACCGCGGCGCGTATCCGCGATGTCACATCGATCGTCGTCTCGCGCTTGTCCGTGCTCACGGAGACCTTCTCGTGGTGGACGCTCACGACACGATCATCCGTTCGGAGGCGAGGCGCCGCATCCCGCGACGATACTTCCGGGATGCCGACCTGGGGCGCGGTGCGCTCTGCCGCGACGACGCGCCTGCGCTCCGCACCTGATCCTGCCACCGCGGCGCTCGACGCCGATGTCTTGCTGGCGCACGTGCTCGGCGTGGGCAAAGCAGCGCTGTTCGCGCACCCCGAGCGCGAGCTCACGGCCGCAGAGTCGGAGCGATTCGACGACCTCATCGAGCGAAGGGGCCGCGGAGAGCCAGTCGCGTATCTCAGTGGGTTCAAGGAGTTCTACGGCCTTCGCTTCCGGGTCGACCCTCGAGTGCTGATCCCGCGGCCGGAGACCGAGGTGCTCGTCGACGCAGCGAGCGAGCGCATCGCCGGTCGGGCGCTGACCGTCGTCGATGTCGGCACCGGCTCCGGGGCTATTGCCGTCGCGATCGCGGCGCACGAGCACCGCGTGCGTGTGATCGCGACCGACTCGTCGCGCGATGCCCTCGCCGTCGCGGAGTCGAACGCGCTCGCCAACGGCGTCGCGGACCGCGTCGAATTCCGGCACGGCGACCTGCTCGCGCCGATCACCGAGCGCGTCGACATCGTGTGCGCAAACCTGCCGTACCTGCCCGACGCGTCGGTGGACAGGTGGGTCGGTGAGCGCAGCTCGCTGGCGTTCGAGCCGCGTGACGCCGTCGTCGCCGGGACCGACGGGCTCAGCGTGATCCGTCGCTGCATCGCCGACCTGCCGCGCGTGCTCGGGCCAGAGGGCGCGGCCTTCTTCGAGTGCGATCCACCGCAGGTCACGGCCATTAGCGAGGCGCTCGCGCTCTCCGGCCTGCGCACGCGCACGCTGCGCGATCTTGCCGGCCTTGACCGCGTGATCGCGGCCGAGCGCTAGGTCGATACGCTCACGTGATGGCGAACGTCTTCCTGGTCGACGTGGACAACACGCTCCTCGACAACGACCGAGCGAAGGCGGACGTCGCGCGGGCGATCGGCGAGCTCGTTGGTCCGGATCGGGCTTCGCGCTTCTGGTCGCTGTACGAGGACGTTCGTGACGAGTGCGGCGTCGTCGATTACCCGGAGACCCTCCGGCGGTTTCACCGCGCCTTCCCCGAACAGAGCCGCCTCACCGACGTCGATCGCGCGGTCCTGGGTGTCCCGTTCGAGCGCTACCTCTATCCGCGGGCGCTCGAGGTGATCGCCCGTCTTTGGCGGAACGGCGAGCCCGCGATCCTCTCCGACGGGGATCGTGTCTACCAGCCGATGAAGATCGCGCGATCGGGGCTTCTGCTCGCCGTGCGTGGCAACGTCCTCGTGTACGAGCACAAGGAGGATCACCTCGCCGAGGTCCAGCGCCGGTTCCCGGCAGAGCGGTACGTACACATCGACGACAAAGCCGCGCTGCTTGCCCGCACCAAGGCAAGCCTCGGCGATCGGGTCACGACGATCCACGTCCGTCAGGGGCGCTACGCGACCGAGGACCCGAGGGGTGCGAGGCCCGACATCGTCGTTGAACGGATTGTCGACGTCCTCACGATCCCTTTGACCCGCCTTCTGAGGGACGAGCGCTAGTCGATCGCTCGCGCGACCGCTTCGAACGTTCGCGTCACAGCAGCGTCGAACTCCTCGCCGTCCTGGCGCTCCACGAGGAAGCCGCGGAGCCCGCATTCGCGCGCCCACGACAGCGCTTTGGGCGAATCGTCGACGACCGCCGCGCGATCCGGATCGGCGCCACTGTGGGCGAGCACGGCTCGGTAGTACTCGGGCCCGAACTTCCATGTGTTCACGAGGTCGGATCCGTAGACACGGTCGAACAGCTCTCTCGCGCCGATCTTCCCGAGGAACTCGACGAGCTCGTTGTGCGAGTCCGCCGAGGCGATGTGCAGCGTCACGCCGCGGCGCCGAAAGGCGCGCAACGTTTCGAGCACGCGCGGCACGTGCACCTCGAGATGCGCGTTGACGTATCGGAATGTGTCGGCCGCAATGCGCTCTGCTTCTGCCTCCGCGGGTCGCGCGACGCCGACCTCGTCGCACATGTCGAGGAACCATAGGCGCGCGTCCTTTGCGAAGAATCCTCGGATGTCAGCTGGCCCGTGCGCCGAGTGAGCATCCGATAAGCGTGCCCACTGGCGCTCGAAAGCCGGGATGTTCGCCGCGCCCCATGCCTCGGGTGTGCCGCCGAGCCGGGGCGAAAGGAACCCGCCGATCAAGCGGCGCCACTGGGCGCCAAGCGTGGAGAGGTCGATGAGCACGCCGCCTTTGTCGACGAAGAGGACCTCGATCGGGCTCACGGGCTACTACCGCGGCTTAGCGCGGTGGGCGGCGGGCGAGGTCGTCGGCGAGCTCGTCGGCATTTCGGAGACGGCGACTGAGCGTGCGGAGCAGCGCGGCGGCTACCTGCGGGTACTGCATCAGGACGACAGCCACGACGGTCGCGTGTATCTCCAGCGTCTGCGTGTGCTCCAGCGCGGTCACCGTCGCCGATCGTGGCGCGTTGTCGAGAAGTCCCATCTCCCCGATCACGTCGCCTACGCCGAGTTCGGCGAGGGCGAGCGGTGTGTCACCCGCCCGGTTCCGCTCTACGCGAACGCGCCCGCGCGTGATCACGTGCAGCGCGTCGCTCGCATCGCCCTGGCGCATGATCACGTCGCCGGTCGCGAAGTGCTTCGGGCGTCCACGTTCGGCGAGCATCTGGAGGCCTGGCTCAGGAAGCTCCTTGAACAGCGCCACACGGGCCAGAGACGATCCCATCGACCTATCATCCTCCCAATGAAGACGCGCCTCCTCGCGGCGGATGCGCCGGGGGCAGTGGAGGAGGCGGCGGCCGCACTCTCCCGTGGTGAGCTCGTCGCCTTTCCCACCGACACCGTGTACGGTCTCGCCGCCGGTCACGATCACGTGCGCAAGCTGTACGGTGCAAAGGACCGGCCGAAGGAGAAGCGGATCCCGGTGCTCCTATCGGACGCCTCCAACCTCGAGGCGAGCGCGCAAGTGACGCCGGCGGCGCGGGCGCTCGCCGAACGCTTCTGGCCGGGGCCGCTCACGATCGTGCTGGTCGCGCCACGTCGTGGAACGCTCGCATTCCGCGTTCCCGATCATCCGTTCGCGCGCCGGCTGATCGCCGCGAGCGGCGGCGGGCTGCCGGTGACGAGCGCGAACCGTTCAGGCCAACCGGACGCGCGCACCGCCGAGGAGGTGATGGCGCAGCTCGATGGGCGCATCGCCTTGGTGCTCGACGGCGGTCCCACGACGGGCGGCCAGTCCTCGACCATCGTCGACTGCACGACGCCGGATGTGAAGGTGCTACGCGTGGGGGCCATCTCGATGGAGGAAATCCGCAGCGCGCTCGCGTCGGCGAAGGTCGCTTGAAGATCGGCGTCGCCGCGGATCATGCCGGTCAGGCGCTGAAGGCGGCCGTTGTGCGTCATCTGCGCGACAAGGGGCACGAGGTCAAGCAGTACGGCCCGGCGCCGGATCCCGACGATGACTACCCGCTCATCGTCCGCGCGCTCGCCGAAGCCATCGCAGGCGGCGAGGTCGAGCGGGGGATCTTCACCTGCGGCTCGGGCATCGGACCGGCTGTGGCGGCGAACAAGATCGCAGGGATCCGCGCGACCGTCGTGGACAACGAATGGTCCGCGCGCGATGCGGTGGAGCACGTCGGCGTGAATCTGCTCACCATGGGCGAGCGCGTGATCGGCGACGAGCTCGCGAAGAGCATCCTTGATGCGTATCTCGGCGCGAAGGTCCAGGGCGGCCGGCACGAGCGCCGGCGGAAGCAGATCGAAGTCATGGAGGCGACAAAGGTATGAGCCATCTAGAGCGCGAAGACCCCGAGATCTACGCGGCGATCGAGGGCGAGCGGCGCCGGCAGGTCGAGAAGATCGAGCTCATCGCCTCCGAGAACTACACGAGCCCCGCGGTGATGGAGGCCGTCGGCAGTGTGCTCACGAACAAGTACGCCGAGGGCTACCCGGGCCGGCGCTACTACGGCGGCTGCGAATGGGTCGACGTGGCCGAGACGCTCGCCATCGAGCGCGCCAAGGCGCTGTTCGGCGCTGCCGCGGTCAACGTGCAGCCCCACGCCGGCGCGCAGGCGAACATGGCGGCGTACGCCGCGGTGATGCAGCTGGGCGACACGATGCTCGGCCTAGCGCTCGACCAGGGCGGACACCTCACGCACGGCTCGCCGGTGAACTTCTCCGCGAAGCTCTACAAGGTCGTCGCATATCACGTGCGACGCGAGGACGAGCTCATCGACTATGACGAGATCGAGCGTCTGGCAAAGGAGAGCCGGCCCAAGGTCATCGTCGCCGGCGCGACCGCGTATCCGCGCTTTTTCGACTTCCCGCGGCTCCGCAAGATCGCGGACGAGGTCGGCGCGCTCCTCATCGTCGACATGGCGCATTTCGCGGGGCTGGTCGCGGCGGGGGAGCACCCGACGCCAGTTGGTCACGCGCAGATCGTCACGACGACGACGCACAAGACGCTCCGCGGACCGCGTGGCGGCATGATCCTCAGCGACGCCGAGTTCGAGAAGCCGATCAACAGCGCCGTGTTCCCGAACATCCAGGGCGGCCCGCTCATGCACGTCATCGCCGGCAAGGCGGTGATGCTGAAAGAGGCCGCGACGCCGGAGTTCAAGGAGTACGCGAAGCAGATCCGTAGGAACGCGACGACGCTCGCCGCATCGCTGGCCAAGGCGGGGCTGCGCATCGTGTCGGGCGGCACCGACAACCACCTGATGCTCGTCGACGTGCGTCCGCTGGGGCTCACCGGCAAGAAGGCCGAGAAGGCGCTCGACGCCGTTGGCATCACGGTGAACAAGAACACCATCCCATACGACCCTGAGAAGCCCGCGGTCGCGTCGGGCATCCGCGTCGGCACGCCGGCCGTGACCACGCGCGGCATGCGCGAGGCTGAAATGGAGCGGATCGGCGAGCTCATCGCGCGCTCGCTGAACGCGAAGGGGGACGAGACGGTCGCACGGGAGATCGCCGCCGAGGTCCTCGACCTCACCCGCCGCTTCCCCGTGCCGGGCATCACACCGGATCGCGTGAGAGCCTGACCGACCAGCTGCACGTTTCGACACACCCGCTGGTCCGCGAGAAGGTCACGCGCCTTCGCGACGAACGGACCAAGCCGCAGCAGTTCCGCGCGCTCGTTGCCGAGCTCGCCACGCTCCTTCTCTACGAAGCCACCGCCGACCTTCCGGTCGAGGCCGCTGAGGTGAAGACGCCGCTCGCGAACGCGAAAGGCGCGCGGCTCGCTGAGCCGGTCGGTCTCGTGCCCGTGCTGCGCGCGGGGATCGGGATGGTCGAGGCCGCCCTCGAGCTGATGCCCGAGGCGCAGGTCTGGCACATCGGGCTGTTCCGGGACGAGCGCACGCTGCGACCCATCGAGTACTACAACAAGCTTCCGTCGGAAGCGACGGTCGCGGTGTGTTTGGTCCTCGACCCGATGCTGGCGACCGGCGGATCCGCCGTGGCGACGATCGACATCCTCAAGAAGTGGGGCGCGAAGCGCGTGAAGTACGTCGGCCTCATCGCCGCACCCGAGGGAGTGCGCGCACTCTCCAGCGCGCACCCCGACGTGCCGATCCATGTCGCCGCGCTCGACGAGCGCCTCAACGAGAAGGGCTACATCGTTCCGGGTCTGGGCGACGCAGGTGACCGCCAGTTCGGGACGCGCTGATCACTGGTCTTTAGCAGGTCCTAGGCAGCGACAGCTGGGCGCCCGTGGCACCGCCGGCATCAGGTGCCGACGACCACGCCTCCGTCGACGCTGAGCACCACGCCGTTGATGAAGCTCGCCTCCTCCGATGCGAGGAAGAGATATGCGTTGGCGACGTCGCGCGGCTCGCCCATGCGACGGACCGGGGTGCGTTCGACCATTCCCCTCAGGATCTGCTCGGGCATCTGCCTCACCATCTCGGTCGCGATGAACCCGGGCGCGACCGCGTTGACAGTGATGCCCTTCGGCCCGAGCTCACGCGCCCACACTTTCGTGAGACCGATGACGCCGGCCTTCGTCGCTACGTAGTTCGACTGTCCGAAGTTGCCGTACAGGCCAACGACCGACGACGCGTTCAGGATCCGGCCCCAGCCCTTCTTGATCATCACCGGCGCTACCGCGCGGCCGCAGACGAACACGCCCTTCAGGTTGACCGAGATGACCGAATCGAACTGCGCGTCCTCCATCCGCCCGACGACGTCGCCGTCCTTCACTTTGACCAGCTGCCCGTCGCGAAGGATCCCCGCGTTGTTCACCAGGATGTCGATGCCGCCCAACTTCGCGACGGTCGATGCCACTGCAGCGTCGACCGAGCTTGCGTCGGTGACGTCCACTCGCTGATCGGCGCCGTCGCCGACATCCCACGTGACCACGGTGGCGCCGCATTCACGGAACAGGCGTGCGGTTTCCGCGCCGATCCCGCGCGCCCCACCAGTGATCACCGCCACCCGGCCGTCGAGCCTCGTCATGTCCGCATGTTCCTCTCCGCCATTCTGCTCGGTACGCCGCCTGCGGCTATCGTTCGGACCATGACCGGCCTTCTCCTCGTAAGCTCCGCCGTGGTCGCATTCCTTCTTTCCGCCGCCATCACACCGCTCGTCGGCCTGCTGGCGGAGCGCTTTGGGATGCTCGACGTGCCGGGCGGCCGACGCCACCACCCACGGCCGATCCCGCGGCCGGGTGGCCTCGCGATCGCGGTCGCGTTCGGTCTGACGATCTTCGTCTTCTGGGTCATCGACCGCGTCGCCGGTCACCCCTTCCTCATCCCGGAGGAGGTGCGCTCTTCACGGTTCACACTGACCGCGCTCGCGGCGCTCCTCGGCATGATCCTGGGACTGATCGATGACGTGTTCGAGCTCCGCGCTCGCTGGCAGTTCCTCGGCCTTCTCGTCGTCGCGGCCGTCATCGTCGCGGCGGGTCTGCGCATCGACTTCGTGAACGACCCATTCGGCGAGGGGCTGATCGAGATCGCCGGGATCGTCGCGATCGCGTTCACGGTCTTCTGGATCGTCGGGATGAATATCGCACTCAACTTCATCGACGGGCTGGATGGCCTCGCTGCGGGTGTCGCCGCGATCGCCGCGCTGACGCTCGGAGGTCTCGCACTGCTGCCGCAGGTCAACGAGCCGTTCGTCGCGTGGATGGCGTTCGCGCTCGCCGGCGCGACGGGTGGCTTCCTGCTTTTCAATTTCCACCCGGCGCGGCTGTTCCTCGGTACGACCGGCGTGACCTTCGTTGGGACGATGCTCGCGGTCCTGTCGATCTTCGGAACGGCGAAGGTGGCAGCGGCGCTCCTCGTCCTCGGCGTCCCGATCATCGACACCTTCTATGTGATCGTGCGGCGGATGGCGCAGGGCCAGCCGCCGTTCGCGCCGGATCGCGGCCATTTCCATCATCGTCTGCTCGATGTCGGCCTCTCGCACGCGCAGGCGGTGCTGCTCATCTACGGAGTGACCATCGTCCTTGGCGTGCTCGCGTTCGTCACGAGCGGCCGCGCTCAGATCATCTCGTTCGTCGGCCTCGTCGTCGTGTTCGGCGTCGCGGTCGTCGCCCTCGCGCAGCGCGCGCCGAAGGCGAGGGAGCTCGACCCCGGCCTCTATGCCGAGGAAGCCGACCGCTTCTAGCTCGCCTTTCCCCGTGCTCCCCGCCCGTCCGTTCAGAGCGCGCAGACTTTCTCTTGAATGACGAAGCCCAAGCTACTGATCGGCACCTGTTCCTGGACGGATCCGACGCTGCTCGAGTCGGGTTGGTATCCCGACAACGTCGCGAAGAAGGCGGACGAGCGCCTGCGTTTCTACGCCGAACGCTTCTCACTCGTCGAGAACGACGCGTCCTATTACGCGCTGCCCGATCAGAAGCAGGCGACGCTGTGGGTCGAGCGAACACCCGAAGACTTCACGATGAACTTCAAGGCGTTCGCGACGATCACGACCCACCCGACCGATCCGAAGCGCTTGCCGAAGGAGCTGCGCGAATCGTTGCCGGCCGAGACCCGGGAGAAGAAACGCATCTATCCAAAGGATCTGCCCAAGGAGCTCATTGACGAGATCCACGCGCGGTTCTGGGTCGCGCTCGAGCCGCTGCGGAAGGCGGGCAAGCTCGGCGCCATCCTGCTGCAGTACCCGGACTGGTTCACCATCACGCGAGAGAACAAGAACGAGATCCTGCGCGCGCGCGAGCTCCTCCCCGACGACAGGCTCGCGGTGGAGTTCCGCAACCGGCTGTGGATGGAAGAGCGCAACCGTGACGAGACGCTCGCCTTCCTGCGCGACAACGGGCTCAGCTATGTCGCGGTCGATGAGCCGCAGGGCTTCCCGTCGAGCGTCCCGCCGGTGGACGCGGTGACCGCGCCGCTCGCCGTCGTCCGCTTCCACGGTCGCAACGCGGAGAACTGGAAGAAAGGGGGCCTCACCGCCGCGGAGCGCTTCGACTACTCCTACAAGAAGAGCGAGCTCGAGGAGTGGTTGCCGAAGATCAGGCGGATGGAGGAGACGGCCGAGGAGGTGCATCTCCTGATGAACAACTGTTACGGCGACAAGGCGGTCAACAACGCGCGCGAGCTCGCGGAGATGCTGGCGGCGAAGAGTCCGTCGTGACCCGTACGCTTGCGCTCGTACTTGCACTCGCGATCACAGCGTGCGGGCCTGCGGACCCGCTGCCGGGATATCGTCCCGCGACCGCCGAGGAGCACGCCGCGGTCATGGGCGTCGTCGAGGAGTACTACTCCCTGCTGAACAGCGCACAGGTGACGGGTGACACGAGCGTACTGATCGCGCGTCACCCCGGACTCGCGCAGGGTCAGCAGCGCCAGCGCGGCATCAATATCGAGACCTGGATGGTGGAGCGCACGCGTGCCCTCAAGATCCGCGAGGTTCGAGTCGACATCGAGAGCTACGAGCCGATCCGCGTCTACGTCAATGACACAGCCGCCGCCGCGTTCGTGCACGCGTTGTTCACCTGGGAATACCAACAGGGGAGTCCGACCAAGGGCGAGCTCGCCGTGCGAATGGACCTTGTTCGCGTGGCCGACCGCTGGGTCATCGAGCGAACCGATGAGTGGGTCCTCGGTGAGACCCCTCCGCCGAAACCGCGTCGCTAGCGTACGGAGCGCCACGCGAATGACAGCGGTACCGTAGCCTCCGGTGCCGAACCGGCCGCTGTCGGACTTCCACCCGCGCGAACGGCTCGCGAGCGTGCCGCACACGACGCGCCGCTTCGCCTGCCGGTCCGCGCTCGCGCTCTCGCCGGACGGGCGAACGCTCGCGGTCGTTTCCGACCAGGGCGCCGGGACCTATGAGGCGTGGACGCTTCCGGCTACCGGTGGCAGCGCGCAGCGCGCGGTCACGGTCCCCGAGCACGCGGTCCGCAGCCTGTGCTGGAGCGCGAGCGGTGAGCTGCTCGCGGCCGCGGACCGTGGCGGCACCGAGCTCCACGAGCTGTACGTGCGCCATCCCGACGGGCCAGTGGCGCCGGTCTCTGTCGACCCCGCGGGCAAGGTACAGAGGCTGCTCTCGTGGAACGCGGCCTCGCCCGACGGACGGCGCGTCGCGTTCTCGAGCAACACGCGCGTCGCGACCGACATGGACATCGTCATCGCGGACCTCGACACCGGCGCGGAGCGT
Organism: Chloroflexota bacterium; assembly: GCA_031404235.1. Lineage (GTDB taxonomy): Bacteria > Chloroflexota > Limnocylindria > P2-11E > P2-11E > CF-39. The sequence goes on along the minus strand of JANNHF010000200.1, from coordinate 2,114 downwards.
CAGCTCCTCATCGGTGCGGCGTGGCACGTCGTCGGAGGCTGGTCGCCGGACGGCACACAGATCGCGGTCATGCGGGTCCTCGACAACACAACGCAGGAGCTTCTCCTGCTCGACCCACGCACCGGCGAGGTGCGTGAGCTCGCGGCGCAACAGGAGAACGTTCAGCACATCCCGGTGGGCTGGCGCGCGGACGGCTGGCTCGTGGAGATCACCGACATGCAAAGCGAGCACCTCTGGCTCGCGGCGCGCGATACCGCGACTGACGCTTGGGAGCCGATCGATAGACCAGCTTGGGACGTCGAGCTCGCCGCATCGTCCGCCGACGGCCGAGCGCAGATCTGGTCGGTGAACGAAGACGGATATTCGCGCTTGCGCTGGAGGCGCGACCGGGGACCCGTCAGCGAGCGCGACCTGCGCGGCGTGTGCGAGGACCTGGTCCTGAGCGCGGACGGAACGCGTGCCGCGTTCGCGCGGATCTCCGCGACCGAGCCGTGGCAGGTCTGGACGCTCGACATCGCGACCGGCGACGCGCGCGTCGCGCTGACGACGACGCTCGGCGTGCCGAGCGCCGAGCTCGTCGAGCCGGAGCTCATACGCATCCCGGCGGCTGACGGCGACATCCCATGCTTCGTCTATCGCCCGCGTGGCGCTCGCGGACCGGTCCCGGCGGTGCTGTATCCCCACGGCGGTCCAGAGGCTCAGTCGCGGCCCGCGTTCTCCGCGCACCTCACGCACCTCGCGGCGCTCGTGCATAACGGGATGGCGCTCGTGGTGCCGAACATCCACGGCTCGACCGGCTACGGTCGCGCGTGGCAGGTCGCGATCCACAGGGACTGGGGCGGGATCGATCTGCGCGACCTGCGCGCGGTCTCGGAGTGGATGACGAAGCAGCCGGACTTCGATCAGAAGCGACTCGCCGTCTACGGCGGCTCGTACGGCGGTTTCGCGGCGCTCACCTGCGTCACGCGCATCCCTGATCTCTGGCGCTGCGCGGTCGATGTCTTCGGTGTCGCGAACCTCATCACGATGCTCGAGAACGCGCAGCCGAACTGGCGCCGCTTTCTCGCGCGCTGGATCGGCGATGCGGAGCGGGACCGCGCGAAGCTGGTGGAGCGCTCACCGATAACGCACATCGAGAACGTGCGGTGCCCGATGCTCATCCTTCAGGGAGAGAACGACCCGCGCGTGCCGCAGGAGGAGTCCGACCAGGTCGTCGAGCGCCTGCGCTCGCTCGGCCGTCGCGTCGAATACGTCGTCTATCCGGGCGAGGGTCACGGCTTCACGAAACGCGCGAACTCCGAGGACGCCTACGGCCGGATCGTGAAGTTCCTCACGCGCGAGCTTCTCGAGACCTAGCGGAGCGTGCTGCCGAGCAGCACGCCGTTCGCCCAGTAGTTGCCGGTCGCGCCGGCCGGAAGGATGTCGTACGTCGCGCCGGCGGTGTAGACGACGCGCTCGACGCTCGCGATGCGCGCGCCGTCGATCGTGTTGCCCGCCGCGAGGTCGCCGACGCGGCGACCGTCAGCGGTCGGATGGCCGGGCGACACGAAGACGAGACGTCCGTCCTCGAGCGCGAGCCGCACCACTTCATGCGTCGACGGCACCGCTGAACTGCCGATCGCGATGAGCGGCGCCGCGATCCGCGCGCCCCTCGCGTCGATCGTCCACGCGACGTCACCGACACGCAGGTCCTGAACAGCGACGTCACCACTCGGAGTCGCGATGCGTGTTCCGAGCGCCAGACAGATGGGGCAGTTCGGCGGCCCGGCGGCCGCGCGAGTCAGGACAACGACCTTGCCGTCCGCGAAGACGCGTCCGAAGACGTGCTCGCCGATGCTGGCCGCGCGTTGCGCGAGATAGTCGAAGCCCCAGACATCCGGCCCAACGGGCCCGAGCGGTAGCGCCTCGAGCGTCTTCCATTCGCGATAGACGGCGAGCTGCTGATCTGCGGGGTAAGGAGCGGCGAGCTTCAGGCGCGCGACGATCACCGCGAACGTCTCGGTGTCGCGCTGCAGCTCCGGGAAACGCTGCTGCGCGATCTCGCCCTCGTCCTGACGCGCGATCGGGTAGAAGTCGCGGTCGCAGAACTGTGGCTTGCCGACTTCGTCGATGAC
>JANNHF010000199.1:0-12532 GCA_031404235.1 Chloroflexota bacterium | reverse complement strand
CATTTTCTTGGGCATCTGACCCTCCTGACTCAAGTGGGTCAGAACGCCGGAATCGCCCGGATTCTTGACTGCATGTTCGCTAGACGGGAACCTACCTGTAGATCAGCCGCCTCTGGCTTGTGGGGGGTTCGATTCCCTTCCTGCCCACTGCGTGATGTCTCAGGACATCGAGGACACCTGTCGCCTTACGCGGCGGGTAGAAATGCCGCAATGCGTCTCGCGATCGCTCCGGTGTCCTCGAACCACGGCTCGTGGCCCCCGTCGCTCAGACGTGTAGCGTGCCCTGCGGCAGCAGGTCGACGACGCGCCTTGCGAAGTCGACCGGGGCAACCGAGTCGCGCGTGACATAGACGTACAGCGTCGGGCGCGTGATCGCGCCGAGCTCAGCGTCGGCGAAGCGCTCACCTCACTGATCATGCCGATGTGCTCCTCGAGACGCGGCTTACGTCGCCCGAAGGCGAACGGCCACGCGCGGTGGCCCGTGCCGTGATCTGCTTGGCGATGTATGCGGCGTCTCGCCCGACTCCTCCGATCAGGAGCGACGTGAACGCGTACTGGAAGAAGCGGCCGACGAAGTACAGGCCGGGGACGCTCTCTACGATCCCGCGGGTCTGCCGCGGTTCGCCGTGCTCGTCGAAGATCGGGAGGTCGATCCACCGCAGGGCGGTCTGATAGCCCGTGCACCAGATCACGTTCGCGACGTCGAGCACCCGTTCGTCCTCGAGCACAGGTGCACCGTTACGCGCGCCGATGGTGCGCGCGACGCGCTCCACGCCCGCGGCGGCAAGCGCTTTCTCGCTGAGGCGCTCGACCGGGGCCTTGGCGTGCAGCATCTTCGACCGGACCTTGCGGCCTATCGGCGTGTCGATGGTGAGCACATGCGAGACGATCGGCCAGAGCACCGCGGTGAGGTACGGAGACCGCGATGGACCAACGGGTGCCCGACGAAGCCGTCCCGACAGCCACGTCCGGTGCGTCCGCGACAGGTCGAAGGCGATCTCAGCTCCCGAGTTGCCGGCGCCGACCACGAGCGTCGGTCCGCTCAGCTGCGATGGCCGCTGGTACTGGCTGGAGTGCAGCTGATGGATCTTGGGATCGAGCTCTCGGGCGAAGTCCGGGGTGCGTGGCGTGTGCTCGTGGCCCGACGCGATGACGACGTGGTCAGCTTCGAATCGTCCCTGATCCGACTCCACGATGAATCCCTGTCCCGACTTCGACACGCGCGTCACACGCACGCCCGTACGCACCGGCAGGGCGAACTTCGCGGCGTAGTCCTCGAGGTAATCCGCCAACTCGTCTTTGGTGGGGAAGTACCAGCCCGAGATCGGGAAGGGTCGGCCCGGCAGTCCGTCGAGCCGCGCGGGCGAGAACACCCGCAGCGAGTCCCAACGGTTTCGCCACGCGTCACCGACCCGTTCGCTCGCGTCAAGGATCACGAAGGACCGATGCGCTCGCGCCAGGTGATACCCAACGGCGAGCCCTGCCTGGCCGCCGCCGACGACCACCGTCTCGATGCGCTCGACATTGCCGTCCATGTCTTACCCCCAATTGGCGTCTGCGATGACGCGTTGCAACGATGGCCGGCGGACCGCTCGGAGCGCATCGGACGAACCGACCATCTCGTGGAGCGCGCTGTCGTGGGTAGTTTTGTGTAGACGCCTAAACGAGCTTGTGCTCGTACGCGTACGCCGTGGCGCCGGCGCGCGATGAGACCGCGATCTTGTCGAAGATGTTGCTCACATGACGGGCCACGGTCTTCTCGCTGATCACCAGCTCAGCGGCGATCGCGCGGTTGGTCTTCCCGGTCGCGACGAGAACGAGGACCTGTATCTCACGGGCGGTCAGCCCGCCCTGCGACGTGGCGCCCTTCGTCGTTCCGGAAAGCTCCTCGACGCGAGCGAGGTCTGTCGTGGCACCCAGTTGTTGAAAGACTGACCGTGCCGCGTCGAACTCCATCTCGGCGCTGCTCTCGTCCTTGAGCGCACGGCATGCGAGTCCCACCAGGACCCGGACGCGTGACGCGTCGTACGGCGCTTCAAGTTGGCGCCAGGCATTCCACGCGAGACGCAGCTCAGCGAGGGCGGCTTCGGCCGCGCCCTCGCCAAGCAGTACCGCTCCGGTCGCCTGCGCGGAGACAGCGTCGAGCAGCGGCGCGTGGTGCTCCACCGCGATCTTCGTGAGCTCGTCGGCCGCGGTGCGCGCGCCCGCAACGTCGTTCGCTGCCAGCAGCACCTCGACGTATGCGAGGAGCATCGTGGCCCGTGTCGCGCGATCGTGCTTCTCGCCCATCGCTCGGCGCATGGCCACGCGTGCTGCATCGATCTGCCCCTGCGCCAGTCGCAACCGGGCCAGACCCGGCAGGGGCGTTCTTCCCAATTGGCTGGCCTGTCGATACGCCTCCTCCGCCTTCACGTTGTCGCCGCGCAGCCGGTGGAGCTCGGCCCGCTGATAGAACGCCGCTCCCGCGGCTGGATGTCCGGGTGGATCGGACAGTCGTTCGCACGCGCGCCGCGCTTCGTCCATCGCGTCCGGCCACGCCCCGTGCAGTTGCATGATCTCCGCGCGAAACACCAGGCATTGCCCGCGGAAGGGCACGAGATCCTGCTGGGATTCACACCAGCGGCTGAGCGCGGCCGTCCACTCCTGGGCTCGGCGCAGATCGAAGATCCCCTTCCACGCTTCGATCGCACTGCAGTACAGCGCCCCCACGACACCGGGCGAGACCTCTCCGGACGTGATCCCTACCATCGCCTCGTCGATCAGCGCGATCCCGTCCGCGGTCCGACCGGACCCGATGAGAGCTCGGCCGCGACCGTACTGGGCCATGGTCGCGAGCTCCCGTTCACCAAAGCGGGCGGCGATCTCGGCGGCCTTGGTGAATGTCGTGTATGCAGTCGCGTAGTCACCCTCGTCGGTGGCCTGGATCGCGACCGGCAAGAGCAGGTAGCCACGCTCGGCACAATCCAGCTGCCGGTCGTCGAGCACGCGTCCGGCCCGCGCGAGCCAGCCGAGGCCCTGCGCGACCTCGCCCCTACCGAGGTGGTGAAAGCCCACCCAGAACGCGCATCGCGCAGCGCGAGCAGCATCGTCGAGGCGCAGCGACTCGTGGTGGGCCCGTGCCCCGGCGTCGGCGCTCTCTGCATCCTTGCCGATCAGGGACGCGGCGAGAGCGAGCCGCTCGAGGTCATCCAGTCCAAGAGGCGTTGCGCGATCAGCGGCCGACAGCTGCGCGTACGCATCGCCCCACGCTTGCCGCCCCACAGACTCGCGCGCTTGGGCGACCATGTCGTCATTGGTCATCGGCTGGGAGCGTGACTGTAGATCAGCCGCCTCTGGCTGTGGGGGTTCGATTCCCTTCCTGCCCACCGAGTCGCATCAATGGCGACGGGCCGCAGGGCCCGTCGTTCGGTTTCTTGCGTCGATCGCGAAAGCGACCGTCCAGCGCTGGACATCGTTCCGTCGCAGGTCTCCCAGCCGCGCAAGTCGTCCCCGCGCGCGAAGCGATTGCGCTTTCAAACCACCGAGTCGCCGAGTGACCGACCGCTCTAGCGCACGCCGAGCAGTGGCCCAGGTCGTAGATCTTCGAAGCGCGCCGCGCCGTCGGGGGCCGCAGCCTGCACCTACAAACTATTGACAGACTCTAGACAAGACCTATGCAGTCGCTTCGAGCGTCGCACAGACGCCAATACGCGTCATCGCAGATGACCGAAAGGACACACCAATGCACCGTCGCACCTCACTCCTCGCATCCCTGGGCATCACGGCGGCCCTGCTCGTGGGCTGTTCGTCCGCACCTTCGGCAAGCACAGCGACCATGAGCCCTGCGGCCACAGCGTCCGCCCGCGCTCAGGTGGATATCGTGGACACGGCCGTCGCCAACGGATCGTTCACCGCGCTCGCGAAGCTCCTCGGCTCGGCCGACCTGGTCACGACGCTCAAGGGCACCGGCCCGTTCACCGTCTTCGCGCCGACGGACGCCGCGTTCGCCAAGCTCGACAAGGCGGCGCTCGATGCCCTCGCTATGGACCCGGCCAAACTGAAGGCCGTGCTCACGTATCACGTCGTGCCGGGCAAGGTGCTCGCGGCTGACGTGAAGTCTGGCCCAGTGCAGACCGTCGCAGGCACACCGTTCACCGTTTCGATGAACGGCACCTCGGTCATGATCGATTCCGCGAATGTGACCAAGACCGACGTGCTCGCCTCCAACGGGGTCATCCATGTCATCGATAGCGTCCTCATCCCCGCGTCCCTCAAACAGAAAGACATCGTCGACACCGCGGTCGCCGCCGGCGGATTCACCACACTGGCGAAGCTGCTCACCGCCGCCGGTCTCGTTGACACGCTCAAGGGCGCTGGCCCGTTCACAGTCTTCGCGCCGACGGACGAGGCCTTCGCCAAGATCGACAAGGCGACGCTCGACGCCCTCGCCAACGACAAGGCGAAGCTCACGGCCGTCCTCACCTATCACGTCGTCGCCGGCCGTGTGCCCGCCGCTGACGTCAAGGCCGGGCAGGTTCCGACCGTCGCCGGTCAGCCGATCACGATCACGACTGCAGGCGGCACGGTCATGGTCGACAACGCCAAGGTCATCAAGGCCGACGTGCTCGCCTCGAACGGCATCATCCACGTCATCGACAGCGTTCTCCTCCCCAAGTAGCTAGCCAGCCACCCTCCGGTCTGGCCAGCACAAACGCCGGGCGATGCACGCATGCATCGCCCGGCGTTCGGCTGTCGGCTTCCTTCTACCGTGTCAGTCACAAACACACCTGTCTCGTCGTCGCCTTAGAGGAACGCGGGGGCGGTGGGGGAGCGCCCCCGGAGATCAGCCGCTTCTGGCTGTCGCGGTCCGCTCTCTCCGCCCACCGAGACTGGCCGAGGCTCCCGACGTCAGCTGTGTCGCGCCGGTGATGAGCTGTGGCGCCAGGAGCATCGCGCCCATGCGACGCGCGCCTTCCTTGGTGGCGCCGGTGCCGCCGATGGCGACCGTCGCGCGCTGCCCGAGGTCCGCGAGCTCATCCGCGACCGCGGTGAACCGGCGCCGTTCCACGGAGACGGCGACGAAGGCGGTCGCGCGCGACCGCTTGAGCGCAGATGCGGCGGTCTCGATAGGTGTGTCCTGACCGAGATAGAGGATCCGCCACCCCTGTCGACGCAGCACCAGCCCAAAGCAGATGAGCCCGAGATCGTGAAGCTCGCCCGGCACGCAGGCGAGGACAGCGCGGTGTCCCCGCCCCTGGTCCCAGCCGCGCGCGAGCGCCAGCAGCCGCCCGCGAACCAGGGTCGAAGCGAAATGCTCCTGCGCCACCGTCACCTCCCCGGCCGCCCAGCGATCACCGATCGACCGGAGCTCCGGGAGCACCGCATCCTCCAGTGCCGTCTCCAGCACCACGCTCGAGAAGAGCCGATCCAGGGTCGCGTGGGCGCCGGGCTCGTCGAACGCCAGAAGCGCGCGGTCGAGCTCCCCGACGATGCCCAGGGGGACCGTGGTGGAGTGCGTGCCGGCAGCTTCCTCTTGCAGGACGGTGCGTGCGGCCTGCGCCGCGGAAAGCCCCGAGCCCAGCAGCGAGCGCATGCGCTGCACCCGGGCCGCATCCAGGTCGGAATAAAGACGGAAGCCCCCCACGGTGCGCTTCGGTCGTAACAGCCGGTAACGCGTCTCCCAGGCGCGAAGAAGCTCGACGCTCACTCCGGTGCGTCGACTGACTTCGCCGATGCGAAACAGAGGCCCATGCCCATCCACGTGAGCCAGTAAACACCTTATACAGACTCTTGACAAGGCTCGCGGCCTCGGCTACCTTTTCCCCTAACCTATACAGAGTCTCTACAAGAGACCTGTTCTTGGAGGAATGCCATGCGCGCTGCTCAGATCCTCGCGTCGATCCTGCTCATCGTCGGCGGACTCAACTGGGGCCTCGTAGCCATCGCGAACTTCGATCTCGTGGCGGCCATCGTCGGCCTCAGCTTCGGCGACACGAACGCGATCAGTCGCGTCATCTACGGCCTCGTCGGTATCGCGGCCGTCGTAGAGGCGATCAGTCTCGTCACCGTTCGCAGCACCCGGACCGCCCTCGCCTAGCCCCTCGCGATCTCACGGCGCGGCCGGCCGTCCAGGCCGGCCGCGCCGCCCCGCAGCGGAACTCGAAAAGACGACCGCACGTGGCCATTGGACTCGGCGCAGAACGTGAGCGGCGCGGAAGGAGCATCTCAAATGGATAGCGCAGTGACGGACCTCGCCGCCGACCAAAGCCCGTCTCGCGGGTCGAGCGTCGTCGCCCTCGACCCGGCCCGGGCACGAGGACTCGCCCGCTGGAATGCCGTCCTGGCCGTTCTGCACGGACTGCAGTTCGTCCTGATGCTCGCGATCTCGCGCACCGAGGCCGCCTTCACCGCGTCGGTCACGTACGTCGTGCCGCGCCTCGAGGCCGGGCGCTTCGTCGGCGTCGACACGCGCGCGGCGGAGATCGTCAACTTCCCGCTCGCCTACGTCGTCGCGAGCTTCTTCCTCATGTCGGCGCTCGCCCACTTCCTACTTCGTTGGCCGCTGCGGGGGCGCTACGAGGGCTGGCTGCGCCGCGGGATGAACCCGGCGCGCTGGGTCGAATACGCGTTCTCGTCGACGGTGATGATCCTCGCCATCGCCCAGCTGTCGTTCATCAAGGAGTTCTCGGCGCTCGTGGCGATCGCCGGCTGCAATGTCTCGATGAACCTCTTCGGCTGGAGCATGGAGGCCGCGAACGAGGGGCGTGCGCGCACCGACTGGAAGCACTTCCTGTTCGGCTGCATCGCCGGCATCGTGCCGTGGATCGCCATCGGCGCGAGCCTCGTCGCGTACGCGGTCCAGCCCGACGCGACGCCCATCCCGGCGTTCGTGTGGGCGATCTATGGATCGCTGTTCGTCGCCTTCAATGTCTTCGCGATCACCATGGTGCTTCAGTACGCGAGAGTCGGACGCTGGCGCGATTACCTTTCCGGCGAGAAAACGTACATGGACATGAGCCTGGTGGCTAAGTCGCTCCTCGCCTGGCAGGTGTGGTCGGGGACGCTGCGGCCGATGTGACCGGCGCAAGCCGCACGCTCGGTGGCCTTTTCCGGTCTCTAGGCAGCCAAAGAGAACGGCCCATGACGGTCGCCGTAGTCGATATGGCGAACTTCTTATTGCGCTCTGTGGGGGTTCGATTCCCTTCCTGCCCACCGAGAACGCTACGCGGACTGACGCCGGCGGCGGACCAGGAGAAACGCGGTGATCGCGGCGACGATCGTCTCCGATCGCCGGGGATCAGATCGGAAGCGACCAGCGCGATTGGATCGCCGCGGCTACGAGTGCGGCGACTGCGGCCACGACACGGAAGACCGAGTGCGCGAGATGGATCTTGCCCAGCCCGATGTCCTCGTGATTCAGCGGGAACGGAGGCGCGCGATCCAGCCGTCTCATCGTCGCCAGCGAACGCATGACGTACGTCGCGCGCTCCACACCGGATCACGCGCTGACGCCGCACCTCTCGCATGACCAACGACATTCGAGCGCCCGATTTCGACAGCGGTGTAGCGTGCTGTTCGCGTCAACTAAGGACGTTCATCGCGCAGGGGAGGAAAGCCAAGTGGATCGCAGGCGTCTGCGTTTCGCGCTGACTGGTCTGCTCGCGTTCTCGATCATCAGTGGAGCTGCCGTCGTTGACAACGCGCTGCAATCGACGAGCACATTCGGGGACACCGCGCGTCCCAACCCGGGCCACGTACGTGCGCCGACCGGCGCCCAGCGAGACAGGTTCAAACAGCTCGTGCCCGGGTTCAAGGTCGAAGGTGGGCCGTGGACCGGGGCCGAGGCCGACTTCCTGGCGCGTGCCTATCCGGCCGACACCATCTCCGTCGAGCAGATGGACGCCGCTCGCGCCGCGTTCACGGCAGCGCAGGGCAGGCCGTTCCCAAGCGGCAAAGGCAGGAAGGGCACCTGGGTGAGCGTCGGGCCGAGCGAGGCGCTCTACCCGGCGACTCCCTTCAGGAACTCGTTCCTTTACGTGCCGGCGGCCTACGTCGCGGGTGGCCGCACGACCGCCATCGCGATCGCCGAAAAGTGCACGCCCGGTGACTGCGTGCTGTATATCACGCCCGCGGGCGGCGGCATCTGGCGCACCAAGAACGCACTGACCGGCCAGCCGAATTGGGAGTACCTCGCCGGACCGCTGGGCATCAACGCGGCCGGGGCGGTCACCATCGACGCGAACGACCCGACCGGTAACACGATCTATGTCGGTACCGGCGAGGCCAACATCTGCGGATCCGGCTGCGTCGCCGGCGTCGGTATCTACAAGTCGACCGACGGCGGCAAGACCTGGTCGAGCCTCGGCAAGGCCGAGCTCGGTGGCAAGGGGATCGGCCAGATCGTCATCAAGCCCGGCGACGCGAACACGATCTACGTCGGCACGACGACGGCGCTCCGTGGGATGTCCTCGGTGTGCTGCGCGGGCGTGACACGTCCAGTCCCGGGCGCAGCCAAGTGGGGCCTCTACAAGTCGACCAACGGCGGGACCACGTGGAGCTTCATCCACAACGGGTCGACCGACGCCACCACCTGCACCGGCTCTCTCACCGAATTCCAGAACGTGGGAGTTTGCTCGCCGCGGGGCGTGCGGCACGTGCTGCTCGACCCCACCGCTCCGAACATCGTGTACGCCTCGTCCTACGCCCGCGGCATCTGGCGCTCGCCTGACGGCGGCACCACGTGGGCGCAGATCAAGCCGTCGCTGAACGCGGCGGTCATCCAGACTCGCGCCGCCATCGCGGTCAACACGTTGCCGGGCGGCAAGACGCGGATGTACGTCTACGAAGGCAATATCGGCAACCCGTACTCGCGTCTCTTCCGCAGCGACGATGTCGCGACCGGGGGGCCCGTCTTCACGGACCTGACGAGCCCGAGCACAGCGTTGCGTGGCTACGCCACCTTCAACCTGTGCGGGGGCCAGTGCTGGTACGACATGTTCGTGCACAGCCCCAAGGGATACCCGGACATCGTCTATGCCGGTGGCTCGTACTCGTACGGTGAGAACATCGCGAACAAGCGCGGCGTGATCCTGTCCCAGGACGCCGGCGTGAGCGGGACTGACATGACCTTCGACGGGACAGACCCGCTCCATCCGAACGGCCTCCATCCCGACCAGCACGACCTCGTGACCAACCCGAACAACCCGCTGCAGTTCTTCGAGACGAACGACGGCGGCATCATGCGCTCGAGCGGCAAGCTCGTGAACCGCTCGGCCTGGTGCGATGATCCGAACCGCGGACTCGCCGGAGCTGATCTGGATCGCTGCAGGCAGATGCTCTCGGCCATCCCATCGGAGCTCCAGGGCTTGAACAAGGGACTATCGACGCTCCAGTTCCAGAGCCTTTCGGTCAGCCCGCACAACTCGAACGTGATCCAAGGCGGAACCCAGGACAACGGCACCTGGGAGACCGGGGGTAGCCCCACGAAGTGGGAGAACACGATGATCGGAGACGGTGGGCAGTCTGGCTTCGACGTGACGCTCAAAGACTTCCGCTTCCACAACTTCTTCGACGCGACCACCGAAGTTAGCTTCAACGGCGGAAGCATCGGGGACTGGATCTGGATCGCCGATCCGATCTTCGGACATGGCGGCACCCAGTTCTACGCGCCAGTCATCAGCGACCCACGCGTGAGCGGCACGCTGTTCGCCGGGACCGGCCGCACGGCCTATCGCACCAAGACACACGGCCTCGGCACGATGTCCATCGCAGAGGCACAGGCCCGCTGCAACACGTGGACGGGTGACTTCACCGTCACCTGCGGTGACTGGGTCCAGCTCGGACCGGACCGCCTGACAAGCGCGACCTTCGGCGATAGAGCCGGCGGTGCCGTGTCCGCGATCGAACGCACCGTCGCCGACACGTCGAGCGCGTGGGCAGCTACCACCACCGGTCGCGTGTTCATCTCGAAGAACGTGGACGTCGACCCCGCAAGCGCCGTGACCTGGACGCGACTCGACGACGACACCACGCTCGACCCGAATCGGTTCGTAAGCAGCATCTACGTAGACACCACCAACGGGAATCACGCCTGGATCTCATACAACGGCTTCGGCGTGAACACGCCCGGAACGCCGGCTCACGTCGTCGAAGTCACCTACGACGCCGCGACCGGCACCTCAACGTGGGTCGACCGGTCGTACGACATGGCGGACCTGCCCGCCACCGATATCGTCCGTGACAACGCGACCGGTGACCTCTACGCCGCTAACGACTTCGGTGTTCTGATGCTCCACTCGGGGTCGAGTAACTGGGTGCTGGCGGCGCCCGGCATGCCGAACGTCGAAGTCGCGGGACTGACCTTCGTCCCAAGTGACCGCATCCTCTACGCCGCGACGCACGGTCTCGGCGCGTGGCGGTTGAACTTGGACTGACGCCACGTGGGAGGGGCGGGTCCGCCGCCCCTCCCATCCGGCTCTCGTCGCTACAGATCCACCTGCTCGCGCTCGGGCATCTCTTCCTGCATCTGCTCCATCTTCGATGCTTCCATACGCGAGCCGAGCTCCTCGAGCTCGTCCGTTGAGAACTCTTGTCGCACCTTCGAGAACATCGGGCCTTCCTCCTCGTCGATGTGGTGCTCGACGTTCTCCTTGGTGACCTTGAACTTCGCGCTCCAGTGCTCGTCCTCGAATGGCGTGTCCTTGAGCTGCTCGACGATCTCGTCGACGAGGTGATGCTCCTCCAGCGCCTCAAGCACGATCTCCTTCAGCTTCGGCTTCTCGTGCAGGGCGGGGTAGAAGATCTTCTCCTCGATGTTCTCGTGGATGGTGAGCTCCTTCAGGAGCTTGGTCCACTTCTCCTCGCGCGTCTTGACGCCGCGCTCGGTGGTCTTTTCGAGCTCATCCATCAGCTTCTTGGCCTTGTCGTGGTCTTCCTTCAGCAAAGCAAGCGCATCCATGGCGACTCCTTTCATTAGGCAGCCGAACAGCACGACCAATGCCGGCCGCCGTGGTCGATAAAGCGAACTTCTTATTGCGCTCTTAGCGAACTTTCATCATTTCCGGTGGGTCTCGGCGCACGATGTGGCGATGCGCAAGCTCCTCATCGGCCTCGTGGTCGTGCTCCTCGCGGGCTGCGGAGGCCAGGTCGACCTCGGCCGGGCGATCACTCAGCTGCAGCCCATCGCGACCACCGCGCCGGCCCCCGTTACATCGGACGCGACCGCTGAGGCGGTCAAGCAGGTGATCGAGCGCGCCAATCAGGCGCAGCAGAAGGCCTTCGCGACGGGCGAGGCGACGCTCATGCGCGACACGGCGACGACGGCCTACTACGACGAGCTGGCGCAGATCAACGCCGAGCTGGCCCGCGGCGGCGTCATCGGCTTCACGCTCGTGCGCATCGAGTGGGGCGACGTGACGATCTCGGGCACGAAGTCCGCGGCGACCGCCTACGAGACCTGGCGCACGACGTACAGCGACGGGTCTCAGGACCAGCGCACCGCTCGCAACGACTACACGCTCGTCCTCGAGAGCGGCGGCTGGAAGATCCATGCCGACGTCCAGCCCACCGCATCCAGCGTCACGCCCGGAGCGACCGCGCCCGCGCAGACTCAGCCGGACACCACCGGGGCGACGACGACGCCCGCGCGGATCTCCGACACCTCCAGCAACTGGTCGGGTTACGTCGCGACGGGCGGCACGTACACATCCGTCACCGGGTCCTGGTACGTCCCGCAGGTCGGTGCCACCACGACGGGCGCCGACGCGACGTGGGTGGGCATCGGAGGCGTCAGCGGCACTGATCTCATCCAGGCCGGAACGCAGGCGACGGTATCCGGGGGCAGCGTGAGCTACGAAGCCTGGATCGAGATGCTGCCCGAGTCGTCGCGCACGATCTCGCTCGACGTCGCGCCGGGCGACTCCGTGACCGTGACGATCACCGAGCAGAGCAGCGGCGAATGGCTCATCGCGATGGACAACAACACGACGCGGGCGTCCTACCAACGGACCGTGCGGTACAACTCGTCACGTTCGTCCGCTGAGTGGATCCAGGAGGCGCCGAGCACCAGCCGCGGGATCGTCCCGCTCGACGACTTCGGCACCGTTCGCTTCACCGGCGGGAGCGCGGTGCGCGATGGGCGGACGCGGGACCTCAGCGGGCTCGGCGCCACGCCGGTCGCGATGGTCAACCGCGCGGGCCAGGCGATCGCCCTGCCCTCGACGCTCGGCGCCGACGGCAGCACGTTCGCGGTCACGCGGACCAGCGCGCCCGGCAGCGTGCAGGGCGGCGGCCGCAACCTCCGCCGCCGGGGATAAGTCCCGCCTTCCGGCCTTTTCTTGACCCGCCGAGGCAGACAGGCGGATAATCTGGAGGACCCAGCGGCTCGAGGGAGTTGCGCCAAGCAACTCTCTTTTCGTGTCCGGAAGAACGAGCTCTGCCCACCTAGCTCAGTTGGTAGAGCACGTCCTTGGTAAGGACGAGGTCTCGGGTTCGATCCCCGAGGTGGGCTCATACGAAACGGGGCGGGCCGATAAAGGGGAACGAGAGCAGTGGC
>JANNHF010000198.1:0-2293 GCA_031404235.1 Chloroflexota bacterium | reverse complement strand
CGGAAGGCCGGCCTGGTGAATGGCAAGCGCGGCGCTGGCGGGGGCTACACGCTCGCGCGCGATCCGTCCGCGATCACGGCGGGTGACATCGTGCGCGCGCTCGAGGGTCCGATCGAGCCGCAGATCTGCACCGCCGAAGGCGATCCCGTTCTCAACTGCATCCGCGAGCAGGACTGCGGGACCCGAGCGGTATGGGTGAAGCTGCAGTCGACCATCGCGCAGGCGCTCGACGCCATGACGCTCGCAGATCTCTCGAAGGAGAAAGTGACCGTTGCCTGATCTCGTCGTAAAGGACCTTCACGTCACGGTGGAAGGCAAGGAGATCCTGAAGGGGATCGACCTCGTCGTCCGCAGCGGCGAAGTGCACGCGATCATGGGGCCGAACGGCTCGGGTAAGAGCACGCTCGCGCTCACGGTGATGGGCCACCCTCGCTACAAGGTGACCCGCGGTACCGTGACCTTCGGCGGCCGCGACGTGCTCGTGATGCCTGTCGATGAGCGCGCTCGCGCCGGTCTTTTCCTTGCCTTCCAGTACCCCGCGGCGATCCCCGGCGTCTCGGTCGCGAACTTCCTGCGCACCGCGATCAACGCGAGGCGAGCGGAGCCCGGCAACACCGCGGGGACCGCCGCCGAAGCACGTAAGAACGACCTGCCGATCCCGCAGTTCCGGAGGCTCCTCGCGGAGAAGATGAAGCTGCTCGAGATCGACGACTCATTCATCACGCGCGCGGTGAACGCCGGCTTCTCCGGCGGCGAGAAGAAGCGACTCGAGACGCTGCAGATGCACATGTTCGGACCGTCGCTCGCCCTGCTGGACGAGACCGACTCCGGACTCGACATCGACGCACTGAAGGTCGTCGCGCACGCCATCGAGTCGTTGCGCTCGCCCGAGGTCGGCATCGTCCTCATCACGCACTACGAGCGCATCCTCCGCTACGTGCAGCCGGACTACGTGCACGTTCTTGTGGACGGCCGCGTCGTGCGAACCGGCGGGCGCGAGCTCGCTGCGGAGCTCGAGGCGAAGGGCTATGACTTCGTGCGCGAAGAGCTGTACGCGGGGAAGGCCTGACCGTGGCCGTCACGATCAAGCCGGGAACGCACGCGCGCTCGCCGCTCGACGTCGCGAGCATTCGGGCTGACTTCCCGATCCTCTCGCGCACCGTGAATGGCAAGCCCGTCGTGTATCTCGACAACGCTGCGACCAGCCAGAAGCCGCGCCAGGTCATCGACGCGATGCGCGCGGTGTTCGAGGAGCACAACGCGAACATCCACCGCGGTGTCTACGAGTTCAGCGAGACGACGACCGCCGCGTTCGAGGGGGCCCGCGCCAAGGTGGCGAGCTTCATCGGGGCGCGCGACGACCGCGAGGTCATCTTCGTGCGCAACGCGACGGAAGGCGTGAACCTCGTCGCCTACACCTGGGGCCGCGACAACATCAAGGCCGGCGACCGGATCATCTCGACCGTGCTCGAGCATCACTCCGACTTCGTGCCGTGGCAGCAGCTCGCCAAGGACGTCGGCGCGCACATCGTGATGATCGACGTAGACGACGACGGCCGGCTCCGCCGCGACCAGCTCTCGGCGGAGCTCAAGCGCGGCGCGAAGCTCCTCGCGATCACGCACACCTCGAACGGTCTCGGCACCGTGAATCCAGTGAAGGAGATCGTCGCCGAGGCGCGCGCCGCCGGCGCCACGGTCCTCATCGACGCCGCGCAGGCCGTGCCGCACACGCCGGTCGACGTGACGGACCTCGACTGCGACTTCATCGTGTTCAGCGGCCACAAGATGCTCGCTCCACCCGGCTCCGGTGCGGTGTGGGCACGGTTGGAGCTTCTCGAGCGCATGCGCCCGTTCCTTTTCGGCGGTGACATGATCAGCCGCGTGACCGTCGAGAAGTCGGAATGGAACGAGCTGCCGTGGAAGTTCGAGGCGGGCACGTCCTCGTACGTCGATGCCATCGGGCTCGGCGCGGCGGTCGACTACCTCGAGAGGGTCGGACTCGCGAAGATCCACGAGCACGAGCTCTCGCTCGTCGCGTATCTGCTGCCGCGCCTCATGGAGATGCCCGGGATCACCGTGTACGGGCCGAAGACGCTCGAGGACCGGGTCGGCGTGGTCTCGTTCAACATCGAGGGCATCCATCCGCACGACGTCGCGACGATCTTCGATCGCGAGGGCGTCTGCGTGCGCGCCGGCCATCACTGCAACCAGCTGCTCATGACGCGCCTTGGCGTCGCCGCGACGACGCGCGCCTCGTTCTACCTCTACAACACCACGGACGAGTGCGACGCGC
>JANNHF010000197.1:0-12596 GCA_031404235.1 Chloroflexota bacterium | reverse complement strand
CGCAGGTCGGCCAGCTCGTCGCCCTGGCGCGTCTCGGGCAGGTCCTTCTTGTTGAGCTGGATGACGATGGGCAGTCCAGGGCCGAGACCGCATCGGCGATCTCTTCGCGTGCCGTCCGCACGATCCCAAGCACCTGCAGCGCGAGCGCCTCCTGTTCAGGAACACGTGCCGCGCGCGCCGAGGCGAGCGCGCGTTCGGCCCACTGGAGGGCCAGATCGAGGTCTTCCGCGAGATAGGTCAGCGCGATGTTCCGCTGGGGCTCAAAGAGCGAGGCGCGCTGTCCGAGCCGTTCGGACTCGGCGAGCTCGATCAAGAAGTGTTCACGCGCCCCGGCACGATCGCCGCGATCGAGCGCGTTGCTCCCGAGGCCGCTGTGGGCTAGCGCGATGCCTGTGGCTACACCGATGAGCTCGAACTGCTCGAGGGAAGCGCGATACTCGGCCTCCGCCCGATCAAGATCACCGAGGAGCCGGTGCACCTGACCGAGGTTGTTCTGTGCCGCCCCGATCCCAAGGGGATCCCCGAGGCGCCGCTTGATCTCAAGAGATCGTCCTAAAGCATCCAGCGCCTCGGGATAGCGTGCCTGCCGTTGATATGCGCTGCCGATGTTGTTGAGCACTTTGCTTTGGCCTGATGGATCGCCGAGCGAGTCGAAGAGCGCCAGACTGCGCTCGTACCAACGTAGGCCCTCAGGAATTTCGCCCTTCAACGTGTGCACCGTGCCGAGATGCTTGTACGCCTCCGCGAGGCTCTCGCTCGCGCCGGCGCGCTCTGCGTGCACTGTCGCTGACTCGAGTGCCGCAACGGCCGCATCGAAGCTGCCTTGATGCCAGTGCGTTTCGGCCAGCTCGAGCAAGACCAGCGTCCGCTCACGGTCGGCGTCAGCCCGTAGGTCCGCCAGAGTGGCTCCGAGCAGTACGAGCGCCTGTTCGCGCTCACCGCGGAGTCGGCGGATCGCGGCAATCTTTGCCCGCAACCGCGATCGGCCCAGGGAATCATCTTCCGCAAGCGCGGCGAGCGCTTGTTCAAAGCTCACGATTGCGTCGCCCAGCCTGCCTTGGAATCGCCGCACCGAGCCGATCCCTTCGTGCGCGGCCGTGCGAGTGGCCGCGTCGTCAGCGCTCCGCGCAAGCGCTCCCTCGTAGTACGCGAGCGCTTCGTCGTTCGCGTAGAGGCGTTGCGCGCGCTGTCCAGCACGAAGTAGGAATCGCCGAGCGTTGGCGTCGTCATCACTCCGCCCGAAGTGGTAGGCAAGGATGTCGGTGAACTCGTCGAGGCGTTCCGCGAAGAGCTCGACGATCGCGCCGCCTACTGCTGCGTGCGCCACCCGGCGCCGCGCGAAGAGCTGCGTGCTGTAGACGACCTCCTGGACCAGGGCGTGACGGAACGCGTACGTCTCCTCGGGGGTGATCTCATATGGCGCCACGAATCGCTGGCTCTCGAGGGTCGCAAGAGCGGGGCGGACCGGCTCGTCACCGATCACACGGCCGAGCACGCGGGTCCAGAATGTGCGACCGATCACAGCGGCCCACTGCGCAGCGCGTTTGGGCCCTTCGTCCAGTGCGTCGAGCTTTGCCTCGAAAAGCTCTTGGACGCTCGCGGGCACGGCGCCGGCTCGGCGGGAGCCGAGCGAGCGGACGACCTCCTCGATGAAGAAGGGATTTCCCGCTGTCCGCTCGAGGACCAGGGCGCGCGTCTTTTCGTCGAGCCGCACGGAGGCGATGCGGTCGACCATCTCGCTCGCGAGGGCTTCGTCCAATGGCAGCACGGCGATCGAGGTCACCGGCCACGATCCCGGGGCTTCCTCGCGCGACGTCGTGAGGACGAAGCAGGAAAGATCGGCCAACCGTCCCATCACGTCGCCGAGCAACGCCGCCGACGCGGAGTCCATCCAGTGGATGTCCTCGATCGTGATGACGTAGCCGGCGCCCACGCTGCGCTGAGCGAGCAGGAGAAGAATGAGAACGACGAGCTGGCGCCTCTTGCTTTCGGGATCGAGCGCGGAATGCTCGCCGTAGCCGAGCACCTCGAGCATCAGCGCGATCGCGCTCTCGTGAGATGGCAGGGCAAGCGGAGCGATCGCCTCCTCGACTGCGCGTCGAGCCGTATCCTCGTCGTCGGCCGACTGGAGCGAGAACCACCGCCGTAGGACATCGGCGACCGTGGCATACGGGCTGGCCACCTCGTACGAGTTGCAACGTGCCGACGTCGGTCGCACGCCAGGAGGCAGGGTCGCGAGGAATTCCGCGAGCAGACGCGACTTCCCGACACCCGGCTCGCCGTGAAGATGGACGAGCACACCGCTACCGGCCTCGGCCTCGCGTAGAAGCGCGCCGAGCCGCTCGAGCTCGACGCGCCTGCCCACAAGCGCTGGTCCTCCCGCGGCCGCCGCCTCGAGTGACCGACTGACCCTGTAGGCGGGGATGGGCTGCGACTTTCCTTTGAGCGTCAGGGGCGCGACCGGCTCGAACGCGAAGCTCTTGCGGGCGAGCATCACGGTCTCCTCACCGACGAGGACCTCGTTCGGCGGGGTGGCGCTTTCGATGCGCTGCGCGGTATTGACCGCGTCGCCCGTGACCGTGTAGGCGGGCACCTCTCCGGCGAGGACGCCAGCCACGACCTCCCCGGTGTTCACGCCGACCCGGACCGCAAGCCGGACTCCGTATTCGCGAGCAAGACGCTCGTTCAAGCGGTTGATGGAGGCTTGGATTCCCAGCGCTGCGTGCACAGCGCGGGGCGCGTCATCCTCGTGCGAGATAGGCGCGCCGAAGACGGCCATGACCGCATCGCCGATGTACTTGTCGATCGTCCCGCCGTAGCGTCGTATCTCCGCCGCGACCGACGAGAAGTACATGCCCAGCACGGTGCGAGTCGTCTCGACATCGACGCCACTGAGGGGCTGCGCGAGATCGGCGAAGAGCACAGTGACGACCTTGCGCTGCTCTTCGAGAACGTACGCCCGTTGTTCGACGACCTGCAGTGACGCGCCACTGGTCTCGACGGATGCTGAGACGGCCGCGCTCGACGCCGAAAGACGCGCTTCGACGACTCGATACGTGCGCTCGAGGTCATCGGGGGCGTCGACCGTAATAAGTGGGGCGGTCTCGAATTTGAATCCGCGGCGGGCAGCACGATACGTCGCGCCGCCGACGTGGACCGTGTTCGGTACGGCTGTGCTCTCGAGTCGTTGGGCGACGCGGACAGTCCGGTCGACCGCTGGCGAGATCGCCGCAGTCTCATCCGAGTGACGAAGAACTTCGCCCGTGTTCAGTCCGATGCGCAGGGAGAGCCTCACGCTGTACCGTCGCTCGAGCTCTTCGTTCTCCTTGGCGATGGCGTCGAGCATCGCCAGCCCAGCGAGAACTCCCCGCACAGCCGTCGACTCGGCTGTCTCACCCTCGAAGGTCGCACGAACCGCATCGCCTATGTACTTTTCGATCCTCCCGCCGAAGCGGTGGATCTCGCCCGAGAGCCGACGGAAGTACACGCCGAGGACCGTCCGAAGCTCTTCAGGATCAAGCCGCTCTCCTAATGGGGTCGAGCCCGAGATGTCGGCGACCATGACGGTGACAGCCAGACGTGGGGGACTGACCGCCCCTGAGGTCGATCGCCGGAGCCGCAGTTTCGCTATCCCGTGTCCTCGCCACGCAGAGTAGAGGTCGTGGCGACATTGGTCGACGTCTGAGACGTTCTCATGCAGGCCGGTACTGCGTTGCTTCGCCGACCCCTAGCGAGCGGTCTCTAGACTCGTGGAGTGATCCGTCTCATCTCATCCCGGCGTCGCGTCGCCGTCGGCGGCCACATCTTCATCGGCCGGACGGAGCGCTCGCCGCACTCACATAGAAAGGAGAGAGCACAGTGGCTTTCATCCGTCTCGGAGCAGCACTCATTGGCTGGTTCTTCGGCTTCTTCCTCGGTGCTTCTTTGCTCGAGGTCACCGTCGTCACGCCCCCCACGAATCAGGCCCTCGTCGTCTTTCTTCTCGCGACCGCGTGCGCGATCCTCGGCTGGCTCGGAGCACCCTACGTCACCGTCCTACCGGCCCGCCGCATCAGGGCACGGATCCAGGCGACATCGGCCGGCGACCTGGTCGGCGCGGCATTCGGAGGTGGCGCCGGGCTGATCCTCGGGCTCTTCCTCGCGTTGCCGCTGTCTTTCCTACCGGACAACTTTGGACGGTTCGCACCGATCCTCGGCGCGATAGTGCTCGGCGCGATCGGCGTCGCCGCGGGAACGATCAAACGCGAGGAGCTCGGCGCGCTCGCGCGTGACATTCGGCAGGGGCGGCGCGACCGCGAGCCGGGTGCGGAGCGCGCGCTTCTTGACACCTCGGTGATCATCGATGGACGAGTCGCCGACGTCGTGAAGAGCGGCTTCATCCGCGGAACGCTCGTCGTGCCGCGCTTCATCCTCGCGGAGCTGCAGTTCTTCGCCGATTCTCCCGACAACTCGAAGCGTGAACGCGGACGGCGCGGGCTCGAGATGCTGTCACGGATGCAGAAGGAGGCGACCGTACACATCGAGCTGCTCGATGCCGATCCGGTCGCCGCCGGCGCGGACGGGAAGCTCGTTGCGCTCGCGCGCCAGCTCAGCGTGCCGATCATGACCAACGATTACGGACTGAACCGCGTTGCCGAGCTGCAGGGCGTGACGGTCCTCAACGTCAACGATCTCGCCAAGGCGGTGCGGCCGGTCGTGCTCCCGTCGGAGGACATCACGGTGCGCATCACGCAGGAGGGAAAGGAGCCGGCGCAGGGCCTGGGCTACCTCGAGGACGGCACGATGGTCGTCGTCGAGAACGGTGCGCGCCACCTCAACACGGAGCTCACCGTCACTGTCATGCGCGTGCTCCAGACCGTCGGTGGTCGCATGATCTTCGCGCAGCCGAAGGGCGAGATCGTCGAGGCGCGCCGCCCGAGGGCCGCAAGCCACTAGGTGCCCGCGGTTCTCGCGATCCTCGCCGCCGGCAGCTCGTCGCGCGCCGGAGTCGACAAGGTGCTCGCCGACCTCGGCGGGCACCCCGTTCTTCTCTGGTCACTGCACGCGGGTCAGGTCGCGGGCTGTTTCCGCGAGATCATCGTCGTCGCGCCCGCCGAGAAGGTCGCCGCCATCGCGGCCGCGACGGAGGGCCGCGCGGGAGTGCGCGTCATCGCCGGCGGTGCGACCCGCACAGCATCGTCGTGGGCCGCCCTCGATGCCGCCGGCGACGCGGACGTCATCGCCGTACACGACGCCGCTCGTCCGTTCGTGCCCCCGAGTCTCTTTCAGCGCTGCGTCCAGATCGCCGCGGCCGAGGGCTCCGCCGTCGCGGGGCTGCCGCTGGCCGACACCGTACGTCGCGCGAACGAAGCGGGCGCGGCGCGCGAGGAGATCGAACGGGAAGGCCTCTGGGCGGCGCAGACCCCGCAGGCGTTCCGCCGTGACGTGCTCGAGATGACCCGTGCGGCGACGTTCGACCGGTCCTTCAGCGATGACGCCGCCGCGGTCGTCGCCGCGGGCCTGTCGGTGAAGATGGTCCTCGGTGAGCGCCGCAATCTGAAGATCACGACCTTCGAGGATCTCGGGTACGCGCGCGAGCTCGTCGCGAAGGGCCTGGTGGGCCTCGCCGCACGGCAGGTGGCGAGATGACGGGTCCGCGGGCGGGCATCGGTTACGATATCCATCGTCTCGCGGCGGATCGCCGCCTCGTCCTCGGCGGTGTTGCGATCGAGCACCCGACCGGGCTCGCTGGTCACTCCGATGGCGACGTCCTTCTTCACGCGCTGATGGACGCGCTCTTAGGAGCAGCGAATCTCGGGGATCTCGGACGGCACTTCTCGAGTGACGACCCGGCCTACGCCGGCGCCAGCAGTCTGGGACTGCTGAAGCGGGTGGGCGCGCTCATCCGCGAGGCTGGCTTCGCAGTGGCGTCGCTGGACGCGACGGTCATCGCGCAGGCGCCGCGTCTCGCGCCGCACGTCGGCGCGATGCGGGACGCCATCGCGGGCGCTCTCGGGATCGAGGGCGGACGTGTCAGCGTCAAGGCGACGACGAACGACGGCCTGGGGGTCGTCGGCTCCGGCGACGCCATCGCGGCCCTCGCGATCGCATTACTCGACTGAGTAAGGAGAGAGCCATAACGGTCATGGCCCCGCCGGGTGTCCGGCTTTTCAACAGCGCGAGCCGTAAGGTCGAGCCGTTCGTTCCGCTCGTTCCGGGCGAGGCGCGCATCTACGACTGCGGCCCGACCGTCTACGACTGGCAGACGATCGGGAACCTGTATCGCTACATCGTGTCGGACGTCGAGCGCCGGACGCTCGAGTACCTCGGCTACCGCGTCAAGGCCGTCATGAACATCACGGACGTCGGCCATATCGTCGGCGACGTCGATCAGGGCGAGGATCGGATGATGCTCGCGGCGAAACGCGAAGGCCGCGATCCGGAGACGCTCGCGCGCAGGTACACCGACCAGTTCCTGGCCGATCGTCGAAAGCTGAACGTCCTCGAGCCGCACGTCATGCCGAAGGCGACCGAGCACGTTCCGGAGATGATCGAGCTGATCAAGCGGCTCATCGACAAAGGACACGCGTACGCTGCGACCGACGGTGTCTACTTCGACATCTCGACGTTCTCCGGCTACGGCACGCGGCTCGCCGGGGAGCTGACGCAGGACCTGGTCGCAGGCGCCCGCGTCGACGTGAACCCCAATAAGCGGAACCCCGCCGACTTCGCGCTGTGGCGCGCGAAGAAGCAAGGCGACCTGCAGTTCTGGGACTCACCGTGGGGCCAGGGCAACCCCGGCTGGCACATCGAGTGCTCGGCAATGTCCATGAAGTACCTCGGCGAGACATTCGACATCCACTCCGGCGGTGAGGACAACCTTTTTCCTCATCACGAGTCCGAGATCGCGCAGTCCGAGGCCGCAACGGGCAAGCCGTTCGTCCGCTACTGGACACACGTGCGCTTCCTCAAGGTCGACGGTGGTGCGATGCACAAGTCGGCCGGCAACGCGTATCTGCTCCGGGATCTCGAGGCGTGGGGCTTCGAGGCGCTCGCTTTCCGGATGCTGGTGCTCAACAACAAGTACCGGCAGCCGCTCGACTTCACGCGCGCGGGGCTCGAGTCGGCGCAAAACCGGCTCGATCGCTGGCGCAGCATCATCACCGAGGCCTGGCAGGCGACCGGCGGCACGCCGATCGACGTCTCGCCGGAGGATCCGCGACGCACCGCCTTCGTCGCCGCCTTGACCGACGATCTCAACACCCCGGCGGCGCTCGCGCAGGCGGAAGCCGTCCTGGATCTCGCGGCGACGGGTGACGTGGCGGCGAAGCGCCACGTGCTCGAGGTGCTGTTCGACATGGATCAGGTGCTCGGCCTGTCGCTGCGTGAGCGCGCGAGCGACGCCGATCTGAGCACCGAAGAGCGGGCCGCGCTCGCCGAGCGTGACGAGGCGCGCACAAAGGGTGACTACAAGCGCTCGGACGAGCTTCGCGCGGAGCTCGAACGCAGGTACGGGATCCGCGTGAAGGACACCAAGGACGGAACGCGCTGGGAGCGCGTCCGCAAGGGAGCATGACGATGGAAGAATTCGAGAAGCGCCCCGAGGAGGCAGCCGTGCCCGACAACGGACCGGCTGACAGCGGCCCGTCCGAGGCGGGACCCGGACCCAACGAGAGGCCGATGCAGCCCGGGTCGGGACCGGCAAGCGCGGACGAGCTCGCGCGTCGCCGCCGTCGTGGACGGCGCGGACGCGGCGGCGGTCAGCGGTTCGGTGCGCCGCAGCGCGGACCGATGCCGCCACGACCGTTCGCGCCCCGCGGTCCGATGACGCCACGCGGCCCGATGCCGCCGCGGCCGATGGCGCCGCGCGATGACGAAGAGAACTCGCAGGCCCGCGAGCTCGCGAATTACGAGCGCCGCCAGCAGGCGCAGCGACAGCGCACGCAGGGTGGCTGGCGCGGTGGCAACCGCGGCTGGGTGCCGGGCGTCGGCTCCGGGACTGGCGGCAGTGCCGGTGGCGGTGGGAACTTCTATTCGAGCGCCGCGCGCGGCCCACGCCGCGGCCCGGTGGGGCAGGCGCAGTACACCGAGAACATCCGTCGAGCGACCGCGGGTCCGCGGACGTCGGCTGCCCCGTCGCACGACGCAGGCGAGCCGATCGCGGGACCGCACGCCGTCCTCGAGGCGATACGCGCCGGTCGCGTCATCAAGCGCCTCTACATCTCGAGCGAGCGCGGTACGCGCACCGGCCCGGTGAACGAGCTCCTCACCGAAGCGCAGGAGCGTCGTCTATTCGTCAACTACGTCGACAAGCTCGAGATACAGCGGCTGTCGCCGATCGAGAACCACCAGGGCGTCGTCGCGATCGTCGAGGGCAAGGCGGGCGTCGATCTCGACGAGCTGCTGCTACACCTTGACGCGGTGTCCGAGCCCGCACTCGTCCTGGTCGTCGATTCGCTGCAGGATCCGCAGAACTTCGGCGTGCTGCTGCGCTCGGCCGAGGGCGCCGGCGTCGCCGGCGTCGTGATCCCGCGGCATCGCGCCGTCGGCCTCACGCCGGCCGTTGCCAAGACGAGCGCGGGTGCGAGCGAGCACCTGATGATCGCCGACGTCGCGAACCTCCGGCAGGCGATCGACGCGCTGAAGGAGAAGGGCGTATGGGTCATCGGCACCGACGAGAGCGGCGACATGCTCTACGACGAGGTCGATTACCGCGGCCCGAGCGCGATCGTCATCGGCGGCGAGGCCGAAGGCATACGCCGTCTGGTGCTCGAGGGCTGCGACCAGGTCGTGCGCATCCCGATGGAAGGACATGTCGCGTCGCTCAACGCGGCGGCCGCCGGTACGGTGATGCTCTACGAGGCGCTGCGCCAGCGGCGTCGCGACGTCGCGCCACCTGACACGCGCACGCCGCGACCGCCCGCGCCGCTGCAGATCCCCGAGGACGCGGCCGACGACGTCGAGTTCGCCGAGGGTGACGAGGACGTGATCGTGGAGGCGGAGACCCAGAACGTGGGGATCGATGCCGCTGCTGACATGGACGCCGGCGTGACCGGCGCGATCGAGAGCGACGAGGCCGACGCGGACGATGACGCCGACGACGTTGCCGATGACGACGAAGCCGACGCGACGTCCGAGGCTGTCGAGGGCGCCGCGCCACCTGCGCTCAAGAAGGCCGCCCCTCGGAAGAAGACCGCGACGACGCGGTCTCGCGCCAAGAAGAAGCCTGAGTAACGACACGAAAGGGGCTCCCGCTCGGGAGCCCCTTTCTCGTCGCTGGTCGAACGCGACCGGTTACTTCCCGGTGTTCACGTATTGGATGCAGTCGCCCTGATTGTTGAACTCGCTCCCATCGGCGCGGCTGCTGGTTTCCCAGCCGCCGTCCTTGCACTGCGACGGCAGCGACAGCACGTTGGATGAGGACAAGCTCAGGTTGTCGATGAGGAATCCGTTCCCAAACACCGAAGGCACAGCGGCGCCACCGGTGCGGAAGAGGATCGAGTCAACGGTGCGCGGGCCGCCCTCGGGCAGCGCCTCGGAGTCGTACCGGTAGTAGTTCTCCCAGGTGGTCCCCGTCAGCCGCAGATCGCCGTCTACGTACACGCGAACGACGTCGTTGCTCGGGCCGTCGACGAAGTCGACGGTGATCTTGATCGTATGCGGGATGGTCCGGTCGAGACCTGTCGCGACGGATCTCGGTCCGACGAAGTTCGCGGGGTCGCTGGTTCCATGGACGTCAAAGAAGTTGACCGCGAGCCCTGATGGCGCGTCGGTCATCTGCACCCAGCTCATGCGAGAGCCGTCGCCGCGGTCCGGGCTGGCGACCACGGACAGACCGACCTGCTCGGCTCCGGGTGTCGTGGATGCGAAGTCCCACTCCGCCTCGAAGTGCGTCTTGAGCGGCGGGGTAGAGAGTCCACCGTCTGACGCGGTGGGCTCGCCGGCCGCTTCCGTTAGCGACTTTGAGAACGTTTGGTCCCCGAAGCACCCGCTGGTGACCGCGTTGGACATGCGGAGCGACTTCGTGCCGAAGCTCGTGTAGCCGTACGAGTTGGCCACGACCCGGTGGTCATACACGGCGCAGCCGGAGCCCGCCGCGCCGAGGCTGCTCCACCCATCCTGGCCGTTGATCGTGCCGAGCGCGTATGAGTCGAAGTCGATGCTATTGGTCGATGCGACTGCGACGCTCGCCGAGGCAAGCAGACAGAGCGAGATCGCGATAGTGAGAACACGCATGGATCCCACCTCCCACTGCACTGTACTCAAGTCAAGCAAGTTTGCCCTTGCCGGAGATGGAGTTAACGCTGCTCGTCTGGTGGGCCCCGCGGCGCCCTCGTCGGTCACTGCTTCGAGTGTTGTCGCTAGGTAGCATTCATCTCGTCGCGCCGACCTAGCTCAATTGGCAGAGCAGCGGTTTTGTAAACCGCAGGTTCCGGGTTCGAGACCCGGGGTCGGCTCCGACGGCAGACAAGTTCACAGCCGTCGCCTGGGCAGCTGCGGCGAAGCGACAAACCCTCCGCTCGAGGTCACCTGCAGCGTCTCGAAGATCGAGGCCACCAATGCGTGACGGGTCTCGACCGAGGCGGCGTTCCGGTCGTCTACGAGCGCCGTAGCTCCTCACGACGAGCCATGAGTGGCACCGGCTCCTGCGGTGCAGCCTTGAGGTCGTCCAGTTCGGGTGTCACACGATCTACGAGGCGCGTGAGGTCATCTCCCGCGAGCCGACTGAATACACTTCTGCGCGTGCAGCGCTCGCTCGTGCATGTCCTGCTCTGGTTCCTCGCCACGATGCTCGGCTATCTGTTCGCGGCGGTCGGCACGCACTTCCCCGGCAGCTTCCCAGTCGGGAGCGGAGTTCTCACAACGTTCGACTCGGGGGCGGCGCTCTACGGCATGATCATCGGCACCGTCGGTGGACTCGTGATCGGCACGCTCCAATGGCTCGTGCTACGCAGGTGGTTAGGGATCTCCTGGCGGTGGCTTGCGGCAACCGCCGTCGCGGTGGGCGTGACGCACGCGCTCGGAGACGGACTGCCGACATCCATTGAGTGGCCGCCGCTGGCCGTCGCGGGCGGAGTGGTCATGTTTCTCGCGCAGTGGGTCGCCCTGCGCGGTCGAGGGGACCGCGTGTCGCTCGCGCTCGCAAGCGGAATCGTCTTCGCCCTCGCGGTGATCGTCGGTGTGACGATCGCCGATCCCCGGAGCGCCGACTGGCAGACGGCGCACATCGTCGCCGGCGCTGTATCGGGCGCCGTCGTCGCGGTCGTCTACGGTGCGGTGCTCTTGTGGACCTCGCGCGATGCACAGCGGGGAGCGTCAGCGCAGATGCCGGCCTGATCGAAGGTCCCTCGCTGTGGAGCACCGCCGACCTCGCGCGGAATACTCGGGATATGACCCACGCGCTCGGCCTTAGTGATCGCGTCTGGGGTTACGTCGAGGAGTCGGGCGACCTCAGAGATGGTGAACGTCGGACGATCCGCATGTGCGGACGCCGGTCGACGCTCGATAGCGCGTGTGAGATCCATTCCAGATCCTCCACGTAGTAGTGCGCTCGCCGCTCAGGCTGGAACGTGTGGCCGGCAGCAACACGCCGCGGGATTCGAGTCGGCGCAAGGTCCACGGCCCTGGCAGTCCTAGCGTCTCAGCCGCCTCGGACACGGACAGGTATCGCGTCATGACGTCACCCTACGCGGCGAGCGGAAGGTACGCATCAAGGGCACCGTTCTCATGCAAGACGACAGCATCGGCGTCTGCCATGCGCGGTCTAGTTTCCCGGGGTCGGCTCCGAGTCGGGGCCGCCGTGGCCGCGCTAACCGCTCCCTTCCGACTCCGTTGACACACCGCGGTGCCGAGGTCGAGACTCGTCGCGGCCGAGCGAGGGGGGTCCTGGCACCCGGACCGGCACAGGGAGGAAGCAGCCATGCGGTTCAAGTGGATCTTGGCGCTCTTAAGCGCGGCACTCGTCGTCGGAGCCGGTGCGGGCGCCGCGATCGCCGCGCACGTCACGCAGGTCGACCCAGCCACGGTGCCAGTGGGCATCCTGGCCGCGCATAACAGGATCAACGACGTCCCGAAGGACGCGTTCAAGCGAGTGTCGAAGCTCGATAGTGCGGACGTCTTCGTCCAGCACGCTCGCCTCGGCCCGAACGTGAGCACACCATGGCACACGCATCCGGGACCAGTCCTCGTGTCAGTGGTGAGCGGATCACTGACCTACCAGGACGCGTGCGGATCAGCGACATACGGTCCGGGCCAGGGATTCGTCGACAGTGGGTTCGGCCATGTCCACCGGGCGATCGCCGGCTCCGCTGGGGCGGACTTCTACGCGACCTACGTCCTGCCCGCCGGCGCGCCGAACCATCTCATTCCGGCCGCCGAAGCACGTCGCTGCGACAAGGATAAGAACGAAGACGAACACGAAGACGAAGACGAAGAGGACTAACGAAGAGGACTAACGAAGAACGGACAAGGTGAACGGGGGGCTGCGGTCGCGGCTCCCCGTTCACGAGGTGCCGGCTTTGACGCTGCCGGCGGCTGGCAGTTGAGACACGCCGGGATCAGCTTTCACGCCGTGAGATAAGCCTCAAGCGTTCCGTCGTCGTGCGAGACCAGAAGGC
>JANNHF010000196.1:0-2738 GCA_031404235.1 Chloroflexota bacterium | reverse complement strand
CGCGCGCCTTCAGCACGACCAGGTCGGCCGTGATCGTGTCGCCGGGGTGCACGGGCGCGGTGTATTTCAGGTGCTGCTCCATGAAGACGCTGCCCGGTCCCGGCAGATCCTCCGCCACCAGCGCGTTGAGGATCGCGGCGGTCACGCCGCCGTGGGCCACGCGGCGGCCGAACGTCGTCTTACGCGCGAAGTCCTCGTCGAAGTGCAGCGGGTTGCGGTCGCCGGAAAGGCGCGCGAACAGTTCGATCTGCTCGTCGGTCACGAGCATCGAGCGCCGCGCCGTGTCGCCGACCTTGACCTCGCGCACCGACTCAGGCTACCGCCACGCGCGGCTGTCGTACCCCCAGCGCATGCCGGCACCGGCGAAGGCCACCAAAGCCGCGATCGCGATCAGCAGTTCCATCTCTGTCCTCCAAGCACCGTTCTTGGAGGCGACGTTAGAAAGCGGGCGTTTGGGCCAGCGTTGTGAGCGGCGTTTGATTCAGCGTTTGGCCGCGGAGCGCAGGCGCTCGGCTAGGTCGGGGATCGGCCCCTGCTCGGTGAGGCGGCGGGCCGCAGCGAGACGGTCCGGCTGCGCCGCGTGCTCGAGCTCGACCAGGTCGGTGAGGATGAGCGCCTCAGCCCAGCGCATCGTGTCGTTCACCCGGGTGCAGCGCGTGTGGGCCTCCGAGAGCATCTCGACCGCGCGCTGGCGGTGGCCCTCCGCCGCCTCGAGCGCGGCGAGGCCCCGCAGGGAGAGCCCTTCCCAGCACGGATCGCCCATCTCGGTGCCAAGCGCGAACGCCTCGGCGAAGCGATCGCGTGCCAGCGCGCGATCGTCCTGTCGCAGGGCCGCCTCGCCCTCGAGGACCAGCGCCCACGGCACGGCGGAGTGCCAGCCGCTCGCGCGGAGGCCCGCTGTCGCCTCGGCCGCGGCCGCGCCGCCCTCCTTGACGCGACCGGCGCGCAGCGTCGCTCGTGAGAGGTGCGACAGCGCGAAGAAGCGCCAACGTGCATCGCCGGCCGCTGTGAGGCGCTCGATCGCGCGACGGAGCGTCGCATCGGCCGACTCAAGGTCGCCGCGATCGGTCTGCGTCGCGCCCAAGAACGTGAGCGCCTTGCCCAGTGCCGCGTCGTCGCCGGCTCGCTCGGCCAGGTCGACCGCGCGCCGCAGCGTGCTCTCGGCCGCGCCGTAGTCGGCCTCGAGGAAGCTCACATAGCCGATCTCGCGCGCCGCCTCCGACGCGAGCGCCCCGTCGCCGGTCTCGTCCGCGAGCTGGAACGCGCGGGTCATGAGGCCGATCGCTTCGCGATCGTGGCCTCGCACGCTGTGGATGAGCACCGTCCCGAGGGTCACGAGCGCGCGCGCCTCGAGGCCACGATCCCCGGTCGTGGCGGACTCCGTCGCCGCCCGGCGCGCCGCGTCGACCGCCGCCTCGTACTCACCCGCGGCGAGCCGCGCCTGCGCCGTCTCCAACAGGGCCTTCGCGGTGACCGCCGGCGACACGTGCGCGCGCGATCCGATTGTGGCGCTCCGCTCGAGGGGCCGCCGCAGCGTCGTTGGCGCCGGCTGTCCGAGCTCCGCCCGATAGCGCCGGTCGACGGCGTCGACGTAGGCGCGCGCCGCCGGCAGGTCGCCGCGGGTCACGTGGATGTCCACCGCGAGCTCGTGTAGCGCGTCGTCGAATGGCTCGAGCGTGGTCGCGCGCTCGACCAGCCCGAGGGCCCGCTCGGGGGCGCTCCGCGCGAGCAGCGTCGCCGCCCAGCGCAGCGCGTCCCGTGCCGCCGACGCGACCCGGCGGCGCTCGAGGGCGAGCCACTGTTCGAAGGCCGGTGCGTCGTCGAACGCGAAGCCCTCGAGCAGCTCGCCCGTGTCCATGCGCTCGACGACCTCGGGCGAGAGCGTCTTCGTCGACAGCGCGCGTGCATCGATCTCCGCCTCGGCCGATCCGAGCGCAAGCCTGCCGTCGCGCTCGACGATCGCGTCGGCGCCGAGCGCTCGACGCACCTGCACGAGTGCCCAGCGTTCGGCCGCGAGCGGATCGCCCGCTTCTGGAAAGAGGAGCTCCGCCAGCTCGCGGCGCGACGGCGCGCGCGGCGCGAGGGCGAGGTAGGTGAGCAGCGCCCACGGCTTCTTTCCCGCAAGCTCGCGGTGCTCCCCGTCGACGTCCACGCGCGGCAGACCCAGCAGCTTGATGCGGAGTGTCACTCGCCGCGTCACAGTAAGGCTCGTGCGCGCTGTGGAGCGAGGGAGTTGAAGCCGCGGCTCTGGGCCGGCCTCGCGCCGTTCGGCATCGGACGCACGAAGCCGCACCACTACCTCGAGATGGCGCGTGCCGCGTGGGACAACCGCCACGCGCCGCTCTACGCCTGGCGGAACCTCTCGCGCGGCGAGTGCGACGGCTGCGCGCTCGGCGTGAGCGGCTTCCGCGACTGGACCATCGACGGCATCCACCTCTGCACGACGCGCCTCTCGCTGCTGTCGCTCAACACCATGCGCGCGATGGATCCCGGCGCGCTCTCCGACGTCGCCGCGCTACGAAAGCGGAGCGGCGCCGAGCTGCGTGGGCTCGGGCGCCTCGCGTACCCGATGCTCCGCCGCCGCGGCGAGCCCGGATTCCATCGCGTCTCCTGGGACATGGCGCTCGACCTTGTCGCCGCGCGCGTGCGCGCAGCCAAGCCGGACCGCATGGGCTTCTACCTCACGGCGCGCGGCATCACCAACGAGGTCTATTACGTCGCGCAGAAGGTCGCGCGCT
>JANNHF010000195.1:0-2210 GCA_031404235.1 Chloroflexota bacterium | reverse complement strand
CTGCGGCGTGGGCGAAGCCCACACGCCAAGCAGATGAGGGCAGCGAGGCTGCCCGATTACTGCGGCGTGGGCGAAGCCCACACGCCAAGCAGATGAGGGCAGCGAGGCTGCCCGAGTACGGCTAGCGGCGGGTGTAGACGTAGAGCTGCCGGCACCAGACGAACCCGCGACAGAGACCCTCGACTCGCGGAAACGAAAGTTGATAGCGCTGCAGCGCCGCAGCGACGAGGTCGGGATGCCAGCGCTGCCGCTCATAGCCCGGCCCTAAATCGATGCGTTCGAGCTCGACCTCGCTGACGATCGCATCGAAGCGACCGGCGCGCACCGCCTCGAGAAGCATTTGCCCCTCCCTGAATGACTTGCCCGAGGCGTAGTTGCGGGACCAGAGGAAGAGATCGTCGACGAGCGGCTCACGCCCGCTCCCGATCAGCAACCCGCTGTCCTCCACGAGGACCGTACCCGGCACGTGGTCGCGTACGTAGGCGACCAGCGATGGGTCA
The DNA here is from genome assembly GCA_031404235.1 of Chloroflexota bacterium. Classification (GTDB taxonomy): domain Bacteria; phylum Chloroflexota; class Limnocylindria; order P2-11E; family P2-11E; genus CF-39. The sequence goes on along the minus strand of JANNHF010000195.1, from coordinate 1,710 downwards.
CTCCACTTGCCGGTCGGCGCCAAGAGACTCGGCGTCGTCGGGAACGGGTTCAGCAGCACGACCCCGAGCGCCAGCTGTGCGATCGACGCGACCGGATATCGGAAACCGAGCGAGAGCCGCGGCGCGATCGTGGCCGCAGCGAGCGCGAGCGCTGCCGATAGATCGAGGAAGTAGTTCACGGTCGCGCCCTCGCGGCCGCCCAGCAGGAGGACGCCGATCGCGCCAACGAGGTAGGCGCCAACCGCGCCGCCGCGCGCGCGTGTCACGACAACGGTCACGATGGGTACCGCGAGAACGAGCAGCGCGATGAATACCAGAGGTGCCGCGAGCTCCGGTCGCCACGGCAGATCGTTCCACTCGATCACGTGGAGCCTGAAGCTCTTGTCCGGGCCATGCGTCAGGAACGCCACGACGCTCGCAGCGACGAGCCCCCCGACCAAGCCCCGGGTCGCGCCGACCGGATCGCGCCAGCCCACATAGCCCAGCAGTGCGATGCCGGGCAAGAGCGCGGTCGGCTTGGCCATCACGGCCAGGCCAATGAGAGCGCCGGCAAGCAGCGGAAGCGGTCGTGCGCGGGCCAGCGCGAGCGTCGCGCCGACGGTGAGCGCGAGCGCGAGCGGGTCCGGCTTCACGGCGAGACCCCATTGCATCACCGGTATCGAGCCCAGCCAGGCGAGGGCGATGGCCGCAGCGACGAGAGCGCCCGCAGCGCGCGCGCGGAACGCTATCGCGCCCGCGACGAAGAGGGTCGCCCCGATGCTGACGAGGCGACCGACCTCGAAGGGATCGCCGAGCCCGGCGAGATGGAAGTACAGCGGCGGATAGTTCGCCGCGGTGAAGATCGGCGACACGTCGCCGTAGCGCGCGCCGATCGTGTATTCGAGACGATCGCGAGCGAGGATCGCGGCATGCGCGACCGCGCCCTCGCCATAGAGGACGGGTCCGCGTAGCGTGACGGCCCAGACCCAGTTCGCGACAACGACGAGGGCGAGCGCGGCCGCGACGGCCGCGTAGATCCACCACGCAACGCGCGCGCGCATCAGCGCGCCCGCGGCTGCAGCAGCGACCGCCCTGTCATTCGATCGGGGACCGGCAGGTCGAGCAGCGTCAGGAGCGTCGGCGCGACGTCACGCAGTCCGCCGTCACGCAGCGAGTAGCGCTCGCCGTCTTTCGCGACGAACACGACCGGGACCGGATTCATCGAGTGCTGCGTGTTCCGCCCGCCATCCGGGAACAGCAGCTCCTCCGCGTTCCCGTGATCGGCCGTGACGATCATGCAGCCGCCTGCGGCCAGCACGGCATCTACGACACGCCCGACCGCGGCGTCGGTCGCGGCCATCGCCGCGCGCGTCGCCTCGAAGTCGCCGGTGTGTCCGACCATATCCGGGTTCGCGAGATTCACGACCGCAAAGTCGTACTTGCCACCCTCGATCGCCTTCACCAGCGTGTCCGTGACGCCCGCGGCGCTCATCTCAGGCTGGAGGTCATATGTCGCGATCTTCGCCGACGGCACGAGGATCCGGTCCTCACCGGGGAAGGGTGGCTCATTTCCGCCGTTGAAGAAGTAGGTCACATGCGCGTACTTCTCGGTCTCCGCGGTGTGGAACTGCTTCAGCCCGGCTTTCGAGAGCACACTGGCCATGGGAACGACCTCGGCGGGAGCGAGCGCGACCCTCACACCGGGGACCTCTATTTTGTAATCGGTCAGCG
>JANNHF010000194.1:0-2570 GCA_031404235.1 Chloroflexota bacterium | reverse complement strand
ACGTTGGTGGTGTGGTTCACCAACCACGCGCGTGCAGGCGCGAGCGCTCCTCCTTCGGCAGCGACTCGTAGGCAACGTCGCGGATCAGGATGTGCTTGAACTGGTGCGCGCGGCCGCCCCCCGGTCCGCGCTCGTCGCGCTCCACCACGAGATCGCGGCGCGCGGCGAACTGCAGCAGGTCCTCGACGCGCCCCTCCAGAGGTCCGAGCGCGCTGAGCGCATCCGCATAGAAGACCTTGCCCACGACCGACGCGCGCTGCAGCGCGCGCTTCACCGCGGGCGGCAGCTGATCGAGCCGAGCCGCGAGAAGCCCTTGCAGCGTGGCGGGCACCGCGACCTCGGCGATGTTCCGTGCGGCCACGAAGCGCCCGTCGCGCCGCTCGATGTGGCCGGCGTCGATAAGCATGCGCAGCAGCTCCTCCACGTAGAGCGGGTTGCCCTGCGCCCGCGCGACGATGGTCGCGCGGAGCGACTCCGGCAGATCGTCGACCAAAAGCAGCGCGGCGATGAGCCGCCGCGTCTCGTCCTCGCTCAGAGGCTCGATCCGGACGGCCGCCGCGTTCATGAGACCGCCGCCCCAGCTCGGCCTGCGGTCGCGCAGTTCGGGTCGGGCCAGGCACAGGACGAACAGCGGCGCGCGCGACCACTCGCCCAGGTGCTCGATCATCTCGAGCATCGGCTCCTCGGCCCAGTGGATGTCGTCGAAGATGAGCGCCAGCGACGCCGGCTGGGCACGCTGCTCGAAGTAGCGGCGGACCGCCCAGCGCAGCTCGTCTCCCACGTCGGCGGCGGCGATGTTGGGGAGCGCCTCCTCCACCGTGGCGAGGCCGGCCACGACGGCGACGCGGCGCGCCACCGCCTCGGCGTCCTCAGAGGCATCGCCGAACGCCGCGATCACCGCCGCGCGCAGCTTGCGCGCCGCCTCCTCGCGCGGGTCGTCGCCGCGAATCCCCGCGTCGGCGCGCAGCATCTCGTAAAGCGGCCAGTAGGTGATGCCGCTCCCGTATGGAAGGCACCGGCCGCGCAGGACGTGCTCTGGGCCGACGATCTCCACAAATTCGCGGACGAGACGGGACTTGCCGACCCCGGCCTGTCCGAACACGGTCACGAGATACGCGGCGCGCTCGTGGCCGACCTTTTCGTACGACTCGCGCAGCAGCCGAAGCTCCGCGTCTCGCCCGATGAGCGGGGCGCGTAGCTCGCCGAGGCCGCGGTGCTGCTCGGGCAGCGCCGTGACGAGCGCCTCTGCCGGGAAGGCCTCCAGTGGCCCGAGCCCCTTCGCATCGATCTGTCGCACCGGCCCGAAGCGCACGCCGCCTTCGACGAGCTTGCGCGTGAGCGCGCCGACAACGATCTCCCCCGGAGCGGCACTCTGCTGGAGCCGCGCGGCCACATTCACGGGCCCGCCCGTCACGAGCGTTTCCGCGCCCTCGCCGCCCGTCACGACCTGACCGGTGTTCACGCCGATGCGTAGCTGCAGTGGGAATGGCAGCGACGCCGACAGCGTCGCGATGCCGTCGCGCAGGGCGAACGCGGCACGGACGGCGCGCTCGGCGTCGTCGTCGTGCGCCTGCGGGGTGCCGAACACGGTCATCACCGCGTCGCCGACGAACTTCTCGACCGTACCCCCGTGCGCTTCCAGGAGCCGGCGCATCTCGCCGAAGGCTTTGGCAAGGGTGCGCCGGACGAGCTCGGGGTCCTCCACGCTGCCCAGAGCTGTCGATCCGACGATGTCGGCGAAGAGCACCGTGACGAGCTTTCGCTCCTCGAGCATCTGGCGAGTGTAGGAAGGGCGGTCCAGACGAGGGCCGGGGTCGACCGCCGCGTAGCACGGAGGCGTATTGAGCCAGATAACCGATCGACGCCGGACGGCTGGGACGCTAACCACTCGTGGCGATCAAGACGCGCCGAGTAGTTCTCGCTTCCTCCTGCATCGGCTGGCGATAGCGTCGAGCTCCGCCACACATAACGAGATCGGAGCCAACCACAAAACGCACGATTTGTGTAAGGCGGCAGTCCTCCACGTGCGCCGGCTCGGTGCTGGCAGGCGCACAAGGTCGGCTTTCTGTGCCTAATTTGGCCGACTGTCTCACCGGCAACTCGCGCCTCCCAGCGTGGGCATTCGATAACAAAGGCGTGCATCCTAACTGGCAGGCTTTCAGGCGCCAGGCATGGTGGGCGCCGGCGTCAGACAGGCCCACACGCTCCGTCTCGAGACGGTCCTGGTCCGACCATCGGGACTAGCTAAGCGCCTCTGCGAGTCAGGTGTTCCCCTTCATGCGCGAGCGCGAACGTGAGGGCGGCGCGGAGGCTGATCCAGATCCGAGCCACAGCGCATTAGGCTGCCTGAGTAGAGTGAGGCGGTAGGTAGCCAGGCAACCTAGCGCGGGGTCTGAGGTGGGGAGGGCACACGGTGAGTCGCATCCTGTTGACGGTCGCGCTGGTGGTCATGAGTGTTGTCGTCCTCGATCCGTCCTCGGCCCGAGCCGCGGGCAGCGGCCCTCCCAATGTCGTGCTCGCCGGCGAGATCGCAGGCGCATCGAGCTACGACCACGTCATCCTTCTCTGGG
>JANNHF010000193.1:0-1517 GCA_031404235.1 Chloroflexota bacterium | reverse complement strand
GAACACGACCGGGGAGCTTGCTCTGCCGCAGCGGCATGAGCTGCTGGGGTGGGCGGCGAATTCGAGTCGCATCCCGATCAGATGATTGCAGATGTCGTCGTCGACGATCCCAGACACCCCTCGACCGCCGCGCTACCGTCGCCACACTCACTCTTCGAGGAGTACTACGCCTTCAAGAACTTTTCGGCCGACCGTGTGAGCATGCTGTTGTCGATGCGGGAAACCACGCAGCCGCTGGCCTGGTACCGATCCAGCGGGTCCGGCCGCGTCTTCTACACGGCCCTCGGCCATCGCGAAGACGTCTGGACTTCGGACTGGTTTCAGCAACACATCACCGGCGCGATTCTCTGGAGCCTGGGCAAAGACACCGCCCCGCGACGCCGCGCTGTAAGGAGATGAGGGTTCGGTTCTTCGGTCCCTATCTCACTTCCGGACGTTGAACCCTCGAATCGGCGCGATGGTCTTCCGCATCAGGAACTCCGATCTCCCGCTCACCAGGTAGTCCTTCATCTCGCCGATCAGCTGATAGCCGAGACGCTCGTAGAGTTCACGGGCCCGGACGTTCGTGTCGGTGACGCAGAGGAACGCGTTCGGAAACTCGGAGAAGATGCGCTCTTCGGCGAAGCGGATCAACTCCGTACCGACGCCCGTGCCGCGCGCCTCGTGCGTGACAGCGATGATCTGGATGTAGCCGACCAGCGCTCCGCGGACGATGAGGATGATGAAGCCGCGGAATGCGCCATCGTCGCGCGCGACGTAGACCTCGCGCGCGGGGTCGTTCACCAGCGCCAGCGACTCCTCGACCGTGCGGCCGATGCTGATCCACGGCTCCGACGAAGCCATGAGATTGGCACAGAGCGTCGCCTCCTCGGGCGTCGACAGCCGCCGGACCTCGATCACTTGTCATCCAGGCGAGCCACGATGGCCGCCACATGGTGCGGTGCGGTGGAGGCGCTCCCCGCCGGCTTCGTGACCCGTTGGAGGTTCTGTTCGTAGATGGCCGCGTTCGGATCGGCGATTCTCTTCCCGATCTCGGCAGCGCGCGCGTAGTTGGTCCGCGCCTGATCGAGGTCGCCCTGTTTCTCGTACGCCTCGCCCAGGCTGTCGTAGACATTCGCCGACTGCGGATACGCTTCTGCGTTCGTTCGGAACACGGCGATGGCCTCGGGGAGATGGCCGGCAGCCATCAGCCGGTAGCCGATGACGTTGGTGGTGGGCTCGGGAACCGGGATGTCGAAGCCGGCGCGTTTGGACGTCCTGGCGAAATGCTCCTTCGCTCTGGCGTGCAGCGTGAGCGGGTCGGCGCGCGGATCGAGCACGAATCGCCACGGCTCGAAGATGCGGCGGAGCCCGGCGTAGTGGGTGGGTAGGACGATGGAGCCATGGTCCTCGTCGCCGAACTTCAGCGCTTCCCACTCCAGTCCCTTCGGGGCCCGTTTCTTGAGGAGCGCTTTGAGCGACTCGAATTCGCGGTCGAGCGCTTCGCCCTCATCGCCGATCGTCACGTACAGCGTCGT
>JANNHF010000192.1:0-3075 GCA_031404235.1 Chloroflexota bacterium | reverse complement strand
CATCGGCGGTGGGCTGCCGGTCGGCGCGTACGGCGGATCGCGCGCGCTGATGCGGCACGTCGCTCCGCTCGGGCCGGTGTACCAGGCCGGCACGCTGTCGGGCAATCCGCTGGCGATGGCCGCCGGCATTGCGACGCTGCGTCTTCTCGACGGCGCGGCATTCGACCGGCTGGAAGCTCTCGGCGCACGTCTGGAGCGAGGCCTCGCGGCAGCCGCGCGGCAGTCGGGGATCGCCGCGCGCGTTCAGCGCGTCGCGTCGCTGCTGACCCTCTTCTTCACGGACCGCGAAGTGTGGAACGAGGACGACGCGAAGACGAGCGATCGGGAGCGCTTCGCCGCGTTCCACCGCGGCATGCTGAGCCGCGGCGTGCTGCTGCCGCCGTCGCAGTTCGAGTGCCTGTTCTTGTCGCTCGCGCACGACGAAGACACCGTCGACGCGGTCGCCGCCGCTGCGGTCGCCGCACTGGAGGAGATCTCATGAACGAGCTCTACCGCTACCTCACGCTCGCCGTGTCGCCGGAGTGGCGCCGGCTCGATGAGCGTGAACGCGCCGCGCAGAAGCAGGAGTTCGTCACAGCGGCGGCGAACGATGCGGTCCGCGTGCACGCGTACTCGCTTGTCGGCACTCGCGCCGATGCGGATCTGCTGCTCTGGTGCGTCGGCGATGACCTCGACGTCCTCCGCGACCTCGAGCAGCGGCTCGCCGCGACCGCTCTCTGGTCGCACAGCACGCGGCCGTACGCGTACCTCGCCGCGCGGCGACGCTCGCAGTACCTCGCCGGCCACGAGCATGCGGGCAGCGAGCACGCGCGCGGCACCGCCGGCCCGGTGGGGGATATGCCGTACGTCGTCGTGTACCCCCTGACCAAGAAGCGTGCGTGGTACGCGCTCCCGCACGAAGAGCGCACGCGGATCATGGGCGCGCACTTTGCGGCCGGCCACAAGTACCCCGACATCCGTATCCATACCGGATACAGCTTCGGCATCGATGACCAGGAGTTCGTCGTCTCGTTCGAGGTGCCGGACGTGCGGCGCTTCCTCTCGCTCGTCGCCGACCTGCGCGAGACGGAGTCTTCGGCGTACACCGAGCGTGAGACCCCGATCTTCGTTGGCGCGGCGATGCCGCTCGAACGTGCTCTCGACGCGATCGACGGCGCGACCGTGCGCGAGGCCGTGTCGTGAGCGCGCCGCTCCTCGTCCGCGCGCTGCGGCGCGAGCGCGTCGAGCGCACGCCGGTCTGGTACATGCGGCAGGCGGGACGCTGTCTCGCGGAGTACCGGACGCTGCGCGAGAAGCACGGCATTCTGGAGATCGTCCGCGAGCCGGAGCTGTGCGCGCGCGTGACGCGCATGCCGGTCGACCGCCTTGGCGTCGACGCGGCGGTGCTCTATGCCGACATCATGCTGCCGCTCGACGGCATGGGCGTGCCCTTTCACATCCAGCCCGACCTGGGTCCGATCGTCGAGCGCCCGGTGCGCTCGGCCGCCGATGTCGCCGCGCTGCGCGTCGTCGCCGCCGAGGAGGCCACGCCTTATCTGTTCGAGACGATCCGCGCGCTGCGACGCGACCTGCCACGCGAGATCGCGCTCATCGGCTTCGCCGGCGCGCCCTTCACGCTGGCCTCCTACCTCATCGAGGGCCGTCCCTCGCGCGACTACGCGCGCACCAAGGCCATGCTGCTCGGCGAGCCGGCACTCTGGGCGCGGCTGATGGACACGATCGCCCTTGTCCTCGCGCGGTACCTGCGCGCGCAGGTCGCCGCCGGTGTGGACGTCGTGCAGCTCTTCGATTCCTGGGCCGGCGCGCTCGGGCCCGAGGATTACGAGCGCTCCGTGCTTCCGTATACGCGACGCGTCCTGGCGGCGGTGGGCGACACCGTTCCGCGCATCCATTTCGCGACCGGTAATCCCGCGCTCCTGCCGCTCCTGTCCTTCGACGAATGCGAGGCGGTCAGCGTCGACTGGCGCCTGCCGCTCGACGCGGCCTGGGAACGCATCGGTCACGACCGCGCGATCCAGGGGAACCTCGATCCTGCCGTGTGCCTCGCGCCGTGGGATGTCGTCGAGGCGCGCGCCGAAGACGTACTGAAGCGCGCCGCGGGGCGGCCCGGGCACGTGTTCAACCTCGGCCACGGCGTGCTGCCGGACACCGATGCCGACACGCTCGCACGTCTCAGCCTGCTCGTGAAGGAGCGGACGTCGGCGGTGACCGCGTGACGACGGGCGTCCTGCTCATGACCTATGGGGCGCCGCGGGACGACGCGGACCTGCCGCGCTATCTCGCCGCGGTGCGGAGCGGCCGCGAGCCCGCCGCGGACCTCGTCACGGAGATGCGCCGCCGCTACTCGGTGATCGGCGGATCGCCGCTGGTGCGCATCACGTGCGCGCAGGCCGTGGCGCTCGAGACCGAGCTCGGGGACGGCTGCGTCGCAGCCGCGGGCATGCGCTTCTCGGATCCCTCGATCGACGACGCAGCGCGCGGCCTCGTCGAGCGCGGCGCGGACCGCCTCGTCGGGATCTGCATGTCGCCGCAATGGTCGCCGCGCCTGATGGGCGGCTACGGCGAGGCACTGCGCGCCGCGGCGGTCCGCGCAGGCGTGCCCTCCGCCATCGCGCCGGCCTGGCACCGCGAGCCCGCGTTCATCGAAGCGATCGCGGAGCGCGTGCGCGAGGCGCTCGCCGATGCCGATCGCGCGACAGCGATCGTGCTGACCGCGCACAGCCTTCCGAAGCGCGTCTTCGACGCGGAGCCGGAGTACATCGCCCAGCTCCACGAGACCGCGGACCTCGTTGCGTCGGCCGCCGGCCTCGATCGCGAAGGTTGGCACTGGGCCTACCAGAGCGCGGGCCACACGCAGGAGGAATGGCTGCGCCCCGACCTCAAGGAGGTGTTCCCAACGCTTGCCGCGCTCGGATCGCGCGAGGTCCTCGTGGTGCCCGTGCAGTTCCTCGCGGACCACCTCGAGGTCCTGTACGACCTCGATATCGCCGCGGCTGAGGAGGCTCGCGCGGCGGGCCTGCGTTACCGGCGCGTCCCGATGCCGAACACGCAGTCGGCATTCATCCGCGCGCTCGC
>JANNHF010000191.1:0-9969 GCA_031404235.1 Chloroflexota bacterium | reverse complement strand
CAGGAAGTCGTCGTCGAGGATGTAGCAGCCGGACTCCTCGATCGCCGCGATGAGCTCGAGCGGCGGCTGCTCGCAGAACGAGCCGACCAGCACCACGCGGACGCGATCCTTCGGCCGCGACTCGCGGGCACGCGCCGTCGCCACGCTCAGGGCGACCAGCGGCTCGCTGTCGGCGGGATCGGTGAGCGTCGCGAGCCGTGCGAGGACGTAGAGCTCGGCGGTCGAGATCTTCTCGGGTGACGACGCGCGCAGCAGGTAGAGCTCCCGCAAGCGTGCGCGAAGGCCGTTGTACGCTCCGATCGCCGATCGCAGGTCTTCCACGCCGACTTCGTGCCCGCTGACCTTGCCGAGCTCGTCCGCGACGCGCCGATACTCGCCGGCCAGATAGTCGATGGTCGCCGCCGAGGTCATGTTCTGCGGCAGGTGCACGTACGTCATGGGCCGCTGCGGGAAGTTGCGCACCATGACACTCGCGAGGTTGCGGGCCGGATCGCAGATGGACTCGAACATCAGCGCGTCGAACGGTTCGAGGCGATCGATGAACGCGAGCTCGAGCGTGCTCTTCACGATCGAGCAGATGAACGACTGGAAGCGCGAGTCGGCATGCGCCATCTCGATCTGGTTGCCCGCGCCGAACAGCCCGACCGGAAGCATCCCCGCTGCGTACGCGAGCTCCACCGGCGCGTAGACGGGGAAGCACCCGGTGACCATGCGTCCGGTGCGGGCGCGCCACTCGCGCACGGTCGGGAATGCACGATCTTCGACGGCCTCGCGGTACCGCTCGACGGCCTCGATCTGCGCGACCGTGGCGAGCGTCATAGCTCCCGCCCCAGCGGCGTGATCGGCTCGTCGCGGAAGCCCAGCTCGCGGAAGAACGGCCCCATGGTCCGGTCGTGCAGCGGGACGAGCGTGAACACGTGATCGGCGCCCAGCGAGCGAAGACGCGATAGCAGGGCAGCGAGGAGGGTCCGCCCGATGCCGTGGCCGCGGTAGCGCAGATCGACGCCGAACGCATCGATCCACGCGGCTGGCGTGGCGCGCCCGAAGGATCGGCGCACCTCGGCGGCGGCATACGCGACGAGCCGGCCCTCGAGCTCCGCGCCCACGACGACCGTGCCGGAGCGCCCGAGGCGGTCCGACCATTCCTGCGTGACGTCGGCCCCGAGGCGCGTGGACAGCTCGCCCAGACGCGCGAGATCCGCTCTGTCGAGGTTGACGAGACCGGGCGCGCTCGCGACCGTGCGCATGCCCGCGACGCTATGACTCGATCGTGTCCGACCGATGTCAGGCCGGCGCGGCGGACCCCTTCGGATGCTCGACTGCGCGCAGCCGGATCTGCAGCGTGACCAGTCCGTCAGCCCCTACGTACCCGTAGGTGAGCAGCACCGGGACCCGTTCGTCGCCAGCTCGGATCCACGCGGGCACATCACGAAGCGCCGGGGTATCCGGCAACAGCGACCGCACGAAACAGCGCGGCCCGTCGAGCGACGTCTCCGCGCAGTCGGTGCACTCGAGCAGCTCGGCGCAGGTACGGCCCAGCAGCTCGCTGCGTGGGCGCGTGAGCAGGCGCGTCGCGGCCTCGTTGGCGAAACGGACGGCGCGCTGCGCGTCGATGACGAGGAGCGCGTCGGGCAGCGCCGCGAGAACGTCCTCGGCGCGGTCGCCGAGCGCTGCCTCGGTGGGAGCACCCGTTGCCAGCCGGTAGCCCACGCCGTACACCGACTCGACATAGCGGGGAACCTTGGCGTCGTCGCCCAGGCGGCGGCGTAGCCGCGCGACGTGCAGGTCGACCGCCCGCTCCGACGGTGGCTCGTCGTCGAGCCCTTCGATGCGCGCGAGCAGTCGCGAGCGCGGAAGGGCCCCGCCGTTCGCCTCGAACAAGGCGGCCAGGATCGCGAACTGCTGTGCCGTGAGGACGACCGGCCGGCCGTGCAGACGGACCGCGTGAGCCGAGACGTCGATGCTGAGCCCGTGCAGTCGGTAGACCGTAGCCGAGGCGCCGCGATTGGCGCGGCTGGCTAACGTCAGCACGCGCGTCGTGAGCTCGTCGAGCTCGCAGGGAACTGCGACGACCTCGTCGGCACCCGCCGCGAAGGCCGCGCGCCGCGTGCCAACGTCGCCGACGCGGTCGAGCACGATCGTGGCGAGCCGCCCCGCGGCGCGCGCGGAGTGCACGACATCCCAGCCTTTGCCGTCCTCCATACCGACGTCGACGATGACGACCGTGGGCACATGGAACGTGATCGCATCGAGCGCAATGCTCACGTGCTTGCAGGAGGCGACCTGCGCGCCCGCGACCCGGAGCGCGTCCCGGAGAGCGGCGAGCGCGCCGAGGTCGTCATTCGCGATGACGACGAAGGGCGGCTCCGCCAGCATGCGCGCAGACTCGTCTCTGACACACTTCGGAAATAGGGCCGGACCGGCTCATCTCGACGGGACCTTCGACCCTTGGGCCCGGGGCGCGGGCGACGCAAGATGCCCGGATGAGCTTCGAGCTCGCCTTCGGTCTGTGGACCGTGGTGACGCTGCTCGCCGCCGGGAGCGCCGTGTGTCTCGTCGTCGCCCTCGCACCGGATCTGCGCGACGGCTGGTGCGTGCTCTTGAGGGGAGGTCCCAGGTGAACGACGTTGGCCGGGTGTACCTATCCGGAGGGCACGTCTACTGCGGGCGCCGCCGCGACGACTGCGACATCGCGCAGTGTCTGGGCTGCGCCTCGCTGAAGGAGCTCAACAAGGAGAGCTCCCCACCGTTCGTCGTGTGCGATGCGGCCCAGGGGACGGCGGACCCGTTCTACGTCTCGTGGTGGTACCAGCACCACCGCCTGTCCCGCCCGACCTAGCCCGGGGCGCCACGCCCGTGACCGACGCGCTCGCGTCAATCAAGGTCGCCTACGGAGCGGCGAGCTTCGACAGGAACAGCGTCTCCGCGAGACAGACGCGCTCGAACTCCGCGAGGTGCAGCCCCTCGGCGCAGCGGCGCCGCGGGCCCTATCGCGGGCATTCTCCTAGAAGGTGATGATCCGGTCGCTCCAGAGCGTCCAGTCGGTGAGCTCCTCCATCGAGGACCGCTTTGCGCCGTCGACGCGCGTCGCATCGGTGAGCGCGCGCGCATCCGAGCAGGTGCCGCAACAGCCGACAGCGCCGCCGCGCTGCGTGATCGTGCGCACCATCCGTTCGACGTTGTAGTAGCCGTCCGGGGTCTTCTGCCCGCGGACGGCGCAACCGACCGCGTCGCCCATGAGGAACACGCGGATCTCCTGGCCCTCGCGTTTCGCCAGCGACAGCGCGAGGCGGAATCCGTTGTAGGAGCGCTCGGACCCGTAGGGCGCGTCGTTCAGGATGAACAGCGTCTTCAGGTCAACACCTCACGATCCGGATGCGAGGGGAAGGCCCGCCGCGCGCCACTCAGGGAGTCCGTCCTCGAGACGGCGCGCGCGGAAGCCGCGGGCGCGAAGGAGCGCGAGCGCCTGCGGCGCGAGGACGCAGTACGGCCCACGGCAGTAGGCCACGATGAGCTTATTTTTCGGCAGCCGACGCAGGCGTCGACCGAGGTCGCCGAGCGGGACGGAGATCGCGCCAGCGATGTGCCCGCTCCGGTACTCCTCCTCCGGCCGCACGTCGATGACCACGACGTCCCGGCGCGAGAGACGCTCGAGCAGCCTCTCGCGCGTGATGGGCTCCAGCGTGTCGCGACCCTCGAAATACTCGCGCGCGATGCGCTCGACCTCGACGAGCCTCGCACGCGCGACAGCGCCGAGCTCGGACGTGAAGCGACACACGTGGTCGTCAGCGGCGCGGTAGTAGATGCGAGTGCCCTCGCGCCGCGTCGCCACCAGCCGCGCGGCCTTCAACGCCTGGAGGTGCTGCGAGACATTCGTGACGGCCATCCCCGTCGACCGTGCGAGTGCGTCCACGGAGCGCTCGCCCTGACAGAGGAGCTCAAGCAGCTCGATCCGCCGTGGCGAGGCGACGGCCTTTCCGATGCGGGCGAACTGCTCGTGGAGGGCGCTGCGGGGGTCCACTGGCTTCGTGGTCACTGCTAGACTATATTCTAGTCTTCGCTGGAATAGTAGAGGAGGACGGAAATGGCGGGGGGCAAGACGGTCGTGGTCCTGGGTGGCGGCGTCGGAGGACTAACGGCGGCGAACACGCTTCGCGAGCTGCTCGGGCCCGAGCACCGGGTCATCCTCGTCGAGCGCCGGCCCGGTCACCTCTTCGCGCCGTCACTGCTGTGGCTCATGGTCGGCGACCGCCGCCGGGAGCAGCTCACGCGTGACCTCGCCGGCATGCTCCGACGGGGCGTCGAGCTCGTCCACGCGGAAGTGACCGCGATCGATCCGGAGCGCAAGATCATCGTTGCAGAAGACCGCGAGCTCGCGTACGACGCGCTCGTGGTCGCGCTCGGCGCGGACCTCGCGCCCGCCGCCATGCCCGGCTATGCGGACGTCGCGCACGACTTCTTCGATCTCGACGGCGCCGTGCGCCTCGCGGAAGCACTGGCGACGTTCCCCGGCGGCCGCGTCGTCATCGCGGTCTCCGCGCTCCCGTACAAGTGCCCCGCGGCGCCCTACGAGGCGGCGCTGCTCATCGAGGCCGCGCTGCGACGGCGCGGGGTGCGCGACCGCTCCGAGGTGGCGGTCTTCACGCCCGAGCCGCAGCCGATGCCGGTCGCGGGACCGGTCCTCGGCGGCGCGGTCACGCAGCTCCTCGCCGACCGGCGGATCGCGCTGCACACCAGCCGTCCGCTCGCCACGATCGACGCCGCCCGTCGCGAGCTCGTCTTCACCGACGGCGCGCGGGAGCCGTTCGACCTCCTCGCTGCCGTCCCGCCGCACCGCCCGCCCGAGGTCGTGCGCCGCTCCCCGCTCGCGAACGAGAGCGGCTGGATCCCCGTCGATCCGCGCACGCTACGGACGCGCTTCCCGGACGTTCATGCGATCGGCGATGTCACGACGATCACGCTGGCCAACGGCAAGCCCCTCCCGCGGGCCGGCGTCTTCGCTCACGGCGAGGCCATCGCCGTCGCGCACCAGATCGGCTCGTCGCTCGGGAGCGGCAACCCGCGGAGCTTCGACGGCAAGGGCTACTGCTGGGTCGAGCTTGGCGACGGACGCGCAGCCTTCGCGGAGGGCGACTTCTACGCGACGCCGGCCCCCACGATCCGTCTTCGCACGCCCAACGTGATGTGGCACGTCGGTAAAGTGCTCTTCGAGCGTTCGTGGATGGGCCGGGGCCTCGAGCGGATCCTCGCGACCGCAGCGCTGCGGTCCGGCGCGAAAGCGATGCGGATCGAGGCTCCGCTGTAGCCGTCGTGACGCTCTTCGCGTGGCCCGCGGGTGTCTACCTTATCGCGATCCTCGCGCCGGACATCGCCGATGGCTGGCGCGCCAAGCTACGAGGGCGTCCAGGTACGGGCCGCGGAGCCGCACCACGCAGGGTGAGGCAGTAGGGGAGGCCCTTGTGAATGACCTCGGTCGCGCCTACCTGTCGGGAGGGCATGTGTAGTGCCCGTGACGACGCTCTGATGTCGACGTCGTCGAATGCTTCGGCTGCGACAGGCTGGAGGAGCTGAAGCGGCGGAGCTCACCGCCGTACATCGTCTGCGACGCGAGCGAGCAGCGCGCACATCCCGGTCCTCTTCGTAGTGCCGTACGTCGCACCGCCTTGCGCCGTTTGGCCCTTGGCCACCGCAGTGGGCGGCGCAGTCTGTGGCCGTGAAGACGGTGTTGGACAAACAGGCCGTGTCGCCGTTGGACCGCATGGTGTTCTGGCCCTTGAGGTACGACACGGTGCCCGTCGATCGTTGCCTTGACTGCAGCCGCCTCGTTCGCGCCGACGACAACGACCCGCCGCGTTACGTCGTCTGCGACGCGCGAATGCCGGACCGGACGTCGGCTAAGGGCGACGATCACAACGGCGACCGGCTCAGCCTGCGAGCTTAGAAAGAAACAGCGTTTCCGCGAGACAGACTCGCTCGAACTCCGCAAGGTGCAGCCCCTCGTCCGGCCCGTGCGGACCCGACTGCGGATCGTCCACGCCGGTGACGAGGATCTCCGCCTTGGGGAAGAGCTCCGCGAAGTCGAACAGGAACGGGATGCTGCCGCCCGAGCCGACGTCAACGGCCTTCGCGCCCCACGCTTCTGACAGCGCCGCGTGCATCGCGCGGTACGCGGGGCCGCCCGTCTTCGTCGCGAAAGGCTCGCCCACCGGATGACGATCGATCCGCAGCTCCGCGCCCCACGGGACGTTCTTCTCGAGATGCTTCACGAGCGCGTCGAGCGCCTTCGCCGCGTCCTGACCCGGCGGGATGCGCATGCTGACCTTCGCGCGCGCGACCGGCACGAGCTGATTCACAGCGTCGTGGACCCTCGGCGCGTCGAGCGCCAGCACCGAGACCGCGGGCATCATCCACATGCGGTCGGTGAGACCGCCGTCGCCGATCAGCTTCACGCTCTTTCGCGCGCCCGCCTGCTCGCGAAGCTCCGCCTCCGTGAGGTCCAAGGCGGGCGCCTTCCCGCGGACCAGGCCCTCGACCGCGACGTTGCCCTTGTCGTCGTGCAGCGTCGCCAGGAGGCGGGCAAGCGTCGTGAGCGCATCGGGGAGCGGACCGCCGAAGCCGCCACTGTGCACGGCCTTTTCGAGCACGCGCACCTCGGCGACGCATGCGACGACGCCGCGAAGCGTCGTGGTGAGCGCGGGCGCGCCGATGCGCCAGTTGCCACCGTCGGCGACGACGACGGCGTCGCAGCGGAGCCGATCGCCCTCACCTTCGAGGTAGCCGCGCAGCCGTTCGGATCCTGCCTCCTCCTCGCCCTCGATGAACACGGCAACCCCGACGGGTGGCTTCCCGTCGTACGCGCGGAGCGCAGCGATGTGCGCCAAGACACCAGCCTTGTCGTCGGCGGCGCCGCGCGCGTACAGGCGTCCGTCGCGCTCCGTCGGCGCGAAGGGCGGCGTCTTCCACTCCGAGTCCGGACCAGGTGGTTGCACGTCGTGATGCGCGTAGAGGAGGACGGTCGGTTTCCCCGGCGGAGCCTTGAAGTAGCCGACCACCGCCGGGTGTCCACCCTCGGCACGCAGCACGCGCGTTTCGGCGCCGACAGCGCGCAGCAGCTCGGCGACGAGCTCGGCTGAGCGGACGAGCGGCGCGGGATCGTGGCCCGCCGCGCTGACCGACGGGATGCGGACCAGGCGCTCGAGATCGGCGCGCACCTGTGGCATCAGGTCCCGGATCCGTGAGCGGAGGTCGGCGGCGGAGACCATTGCCATCGTCCTGATTATCGTCACGCGCCGCGGAGCGTGCTGTGGCGCGCGTTGATCAGGGCAGTCGGTTGAACCACAGCAGCGAGAAGGCGCCCGCGAGGATCGAGAGCACGGCGGCCATCGCGCTGAGATATGAGGTCACTTCGGTCTTCTGCTCCCGGAGGACGAGCTGGGTCGAGAGCTTCTCGTACACGGCCCGCAGGTCGGCGGCATTCGAGGCGTTGAAGTACTCGGCGTCGGTCATCTGGGCGATCTGCTTCAGCGTCGCCTCGTCAAGACGGGTGCGGATCTGGCGGCCCTGCAGGCGCAGGATCGTGCCCTCCGCGCTGCCGACGCCGACGGTGTAGACGCGGATGCCCCGGCTGATCGCCGCGTCGATGATCTGCAGCGGGGCTGGGAACTGGTTGTTCTGCCCGTCCGACAGCAGGATGATCGTCGCGGGCGCATTCAGCGTGCCACCGGGCGGCGGCGTTGCCGCGGGCCGAGCCTGACCGCCGCTCTGCTCGAGCTGTTGAAGCGCCTGCACGCTCGGCAAGATCTCTTCGTCGTTCTCGAAGATGGCGTCGAGCGAGGTCAGGATGCCGCGGCCGATCGCGGTCGCGCGCTGGGTGCGCAAACGGTCGATCGCTTTGATCACGAGGTCGTGGTCCGTCGTCGGCGACTGCACGAGCGACGCGTCGCCGGCGAAGGACACGATGCCGACCGAGACGTCCTCGCCCTGGCGCGCCACGAACGCCTTCGCGGCTTCCTTCGCGGCCTCGATGCGGTTCGGCTTGAGATCTTCGGCCAGCATGCTTCCGGAGACGTCGATCGCGAGGATCACGATGCCTTCCTGCAACGGGACGGTGACGACGGTGACGGGGCGCGCGACCGCGGCGGTCATGAAGAAGAGCGCGGCGAGGAACAGCGCAGGGGGGATGTGGCGCCGGATGCCCGGGCCGCGACCCATCGCCTCCTTCACCAGCGACAGGCTCGCGTAGCGCAGGGCGTACTTCTGACGGCGGCGCTGTGCCCAGATGTAGAGGGCGACCAGGATCGGGACGATCAGGGTGAGCCAGAGTCCCAGCGGGAAGAGGAAGGTCACGACGCTCGCCCCATCGCCCGCTGACGCGCGCGGCGCAGCTTACGCGTCGCGGCGAAGCGGACGACCGAGCGCACCAGGTCCTCTTCGGTCGAAAGCTCGAGCGTGTCGACGCCGGCGCGGCGGAAGGCAGCGCCGAGGGCGCGTTCGCGGCGCTCCACCACTTCGGCGAATCGTTTGCGGAAGCGCGCGTCGTGCGTGTCGACGTGGAGCGCTTCGCCCGTCTCCGAGTCGGTCATGATCACGAACCCGATGTCGGGGAGCTCGCGCTCGCGCGGATCGGTGAGACGGATCGCGAGCGTCTCGTGCCGGCGCGCCAGAAGCACGAGCGGCTTCTCCCACCCTGGCATCGTGAAGAAGTCCGAGACGATGAACACGAGCGACCGCCGCTTGATCGTACGAAGCGCCGCCTCGATCAGCTCCGCGAGCGAGGTCGCGGGCGAGCTCTCGAGGCGCGGCCGCCGCTGCAGCTCATCGATGAGGCGCAGCACCTGCATCCGGCCACCGCGCGGCGGCACGACCTTCTCGACGTGCTTCCCGTACAGGATCGCGCCGACGCGGTTGCCGTGACCGGTGAGGAGCCGTGCGACGACGCCGACGAAATCGTCGAGCCTGTCCCGCTTCAGCGCGCTGGCCGTGCCGAAGTCGACCGACGGCGAGAGGTCGAGCAGGAAGTGCGCGGTGATCTCGCGGTCCTCCAGGTACTCGCGCACGTGTGGGAGGTCAAGCCGCGCGGTGACGTTCCAGTCGATGTTGCGTACGTCGTCACCCGGGACGTACTCGCGAATGTCCGTGAGGTCAAGGCCTTGGCCACGGAAGATCGTGCGGTAGTCGCCTTGAAGGAGACCGTCCAAGCGGCGCACGATCGTCCAGTCAAGGCGGCGGAGCGTGCGCTCCGGCGTGCTAGCGGACGAGAGCATGACCCTGCATCGGCGCGGCCGGAACCGGGATGCGCTCCATGACCTTCGCGACGATCGTGTCCGGCGTGATGTCGTCGGAGAGCGCCTCGTACGACAGCACGATGCGGTGACGGAGCACATCCACCGCCACGTCGGCGATGTCCTGAGCGAGCACATAGCTGCGGCCACGCATGAATGCAAGGGCACGCGCGGTGAGAACGATGTTGATCGACGCGCGCGGGCTACCGCCGTAGGTGATGTACTTCGCGATGTCTGGGACGCCGTACTCCTTCGGTTGCCGCGTCGCGGTGACGAGCCGGACGACGTACTCCATCAGCACCGGATCGACGAAGACCTTGTCGACCTCACGCTGCAACAGGGTGAGCTGCTCGGGCGTCAGCACCGCCTGGACCGCGGTGAGCGGGCTGGTCATGCGCTCGACGACGACGAACTCGTCCATCTCGCTCGGATACGTGATGAGGACCTTCATCATGAAGCGGTCCACCTGCGCCTCGGGCAGCGCGTAGGTGCCCTCGGTCTCGATAGGGTTCTGCGTCGCCATCACCAGGAACGGATCGGGCACCTTGTGCGTCTCACGGCCGATCGTGACCTGCCGCTCCTGCATGACCTCGAGCAGCGCGCTCTGCACCTTGGCCGGCGCGCGGTTGATCTCGTCCGCCAGCAGCAGGTTGGTGAAGACCGGGCCGAGCGAGGTCTGGAACTCGCC
>JANNHF010000190.1:0-2663 GCA_031404235.1 Chloroflexota bacterium | reverse complement strand
CATCGTCGAGGAGGTCGCGCGCATCGTTGGCTACGACCGGCTGCCGACCCGCGTGCCCGACGGACCGCTGCCGCTCGTCGAAGCGCATCCACTCCAGGAGTTCCGCGAGCGCCTGCGCGATGCGCTCGTCGGGATGGGTCTGCAGGAGACGCTGTCGTATTCGCTCATCGATCCGCTGTGGCTCGAGCGGCTCAGCGCCGACGGAAGCGCGATCGCGCCCTGCCCGCTTCGTATCCAGAATCCGATTACGCCCGCGCAGTCCGCGGCACGCCCCACGCTGCGAGCTAGCCTCCTCGACACCGCCCGGCGCAATCTTCGACATCGCGACGGCATCGCCATCTTCGAGATCGCGCCCGTGTATCTGCCACGCGAACACGATCTCCCGGAGGAGCGTTGGACCGCCGCGGTGCTGCTCGCGGGAGTCGCGCACGGGGAGAGCTGGCTCGATCCGGCCCGGCGATGCGATCTCTGGGATCTCAAGTCGATCATCGACGGCGCGCTCGCGAAGCTCCGCGTGAGCGATGTCGGGGATGCCCTTCCCGGCGCGCCGGGCCTTCACCCCGGGCGCTCCGAGCGCCGTGGGTCAGTCGATCGCGTGACGCTGACGTGGGGCCAGCTCGATCCGCGCGTGGCCGATCTCTGGGAGCTGCCCGTCGAGACCTTCGTCGCGGAGCTCGACGTTGCCGCCCTGCTCGATCGCGTTTCTCCGCCGCAGGTGACGACGCCGCCGCGGTATCCGGCGGCAAACCGCGATCTCGCGCTGATCCTCGACGAAGCCACGCCGTACGCGGCGGTGGAGGAGGCGATCCGTGCCGCCGGTAAGGCGCTGGTCGCATCTGTCTCCCTGCGCGACGTCTATCGCGGCCCACAGGCGGGTGAGGGCAAGAAGTCGTTCGCGGTCCGGTTGGTCCTGCGGTCGCCCAAAGGCACCCTCACCGATGCTGATGTCGACCGCGCGGTGAAGCGGATCGAGGGTCGCCTCCTCCACCAGCTCGGGGCGACCCTCCGCACCTAGATCTGTCAACAGACCGGGTCATACAGACCGAACCGTCTTGCCCTCCGAGGGGTACGAAGGTAGCCTGCGAACAGCGCGGGCTGTTCCGCGATGCGGGATTGCTGAGAAGGCGTGGGAGGTATCAACACGGAATGACCATTCAATGGCAACGCGCGGCGGGCATCGGGCTCGTCGCAGCACTGACACTCGCGGCGTGTACGCCGACCCCGGCAGCGCCGGCACCATCGGCGACGGCTGGCGCCACGACCGCGCCGGTGGCGCGAGGCAGGGGCGATGACCTGAAGATCTTGTACTGGCAGGCGCCAACGATCCTGAACCCGCATCTCTCGACCGGCACCAAGGACTTCGACGCAGCGCGTCTCGTCCTTGAGCCGCTCGCCTCGTGGGGTCCGGACGGCAAGCCGCTGGCAAATGGTCTCGCGGCCGAGGTCCCGACCATCGCCAACGGCGGCATCAAGGCTGACCTCACCGAAGTGACGTGGAAGCTCCGTACGGGCGTGAAGTGGTCTGACGGAACGGCGTTCACCGCCGAGGACGTTGCGTTCACGTTCGCGCTTACCAAGGACAAGGTGGCGGCGACGTCCACGAACGGCGCGACCACCGGCGTGAAGTCCGTGGTCGCCAAGGACGCGAACACGGTCGTCATCACCTATGACGCACCGACGCCGAACTCGTACCAGTGGGGCCTGGCCGGTCAGTCGCTGATCCTCCAGAAGGCCCAGTTCGGCGCGTTCACCGGGGCGAAGCTCAAGGACGCTCCCGGCAATGTGAAGCCGATCGGGACCGGACCATACAAGGTCGTCGACTTCAAGTCGGGCGACGTGGTCACCTACGCGATGAACGAGAACTACCGCGACCCCAACAAGCCGTACTTCAAGACGGTGACGTTCAAGGGTGGCGGCGATGCCCCCTCTTCGGCTCGCGCGGTCTTCCAGACCGGCGATGTCGACTACGCATGGAACCTCCAGGTCGAGGCCAGCGTGCTGAAGCCGATGGCCGACACGAGCACCAAGGGTCAGATGCTTCTGGCCTACGGCTCCAGCTCAGAGCGTCTGGTCATCAACTTCGCCAACCCGAGCCCGTCGCTCGGCGACCAGCGCTCGGAGCCGACCACCAAGCACCCGTACTTCAATGGCGTCGACGGCAAGATCGTGCGCCAGGCTCTCGCAATGGCGACCGACCGTAAGACGGTCGCGACACAGATCTACGGCGACGCCGGCAAGCCCGGATGCAACATCGTCACCGGCGTGGCCGAGTACGAGTCCAAGAACACGACCGAGTTCTGCAACAAGTTCGATGTCGCGGGGGCAGCGAAGCTGCTCGACGACAACGGCTGGAAGCTCGGCACGGACAACATTCGCGCCAAGGGTGGCGTGAAGCTCGTCATGACCTACCAGACGACGGTCAACGCCGTTCGTCAGAAGACGCAGGACATCAACAAGGCGAACTGGGAAAGGGCCGGCCCTTTGACCGCCTTCATTTCCGCCGCTAACTGGGCTTCAATGGCTGCCTTAGGATCCTCGACACTATCTGATTTTTCGCGTTCTTGGTGGGCCTTCACTTCTGCCTTTAGGCGTTCAAACACAGCGTCAGAAGACATTTTCTTCGCCGCCGCTGCCGCGACTTTTTCTTCTTCAGCTAGTTTGGC
>JANNHF010000189.1:0-5038 GCA_031404235.1 Chloroflexota bacterium | reverse complement strand
TGGTGAACGTCGCCGCGTTGTCCTCGCACGGCAGGTCCATCGCGATCACGCGATGGCCGCGTGTCTCCAGGCGAGGGACGACGCGATCCCAGCACCATGCGCCGTGTCCGGCCCCGTGGACCAGCGCAAACGTTGTCACCTTGAAAGGATAGTCAGCGCAACATGTATTCGACCGCTCCGCCACCCCTCCGGATGGAGAATCGCTAATAAACATCGGACGTGTAACGCACCGAGCGCCGAGAACCGCACACGGTTGATGCCAAACCTGATGCCAGCAACCAATGCAACTCGGTGCAACGTGAGGCTGACGTGTTTCTAGCTCCCAAGACACGTGCCTCGCTAGGGCAACGGGAAGGTCCTACCTGAGGCTGATCTCCGTCGCGTCCTGGACCCGCTGCCCATGACGCGTGGCGGCGTGCAGAGCTAGCCGATCTGCGCGCGGGGCGCCGCGGCGCGGGGCTGAACGCGCCGTTGGCGCGCCTGCCTCAGCGCACGACGGTCACGCGCAGGAAGGTCGCCGGGATGGAGGTCGAGCTGTTGCTCGGGCTCTTGTTCTTGCCCGTGAAGAGCGCTTCGAGCTCCCGCCGCAACTCGTCGGCCCGGCCATTCTTATCGGCCGCCTCAAAGGCGTTCATGGTCGGGCCGTAATACCTCTGGAAGACATCGAGGAATTCGGACGGCGTGCCGGGAAAGTTGAAGGTATACGTGTCTCGAGCGAAAGAGATCTGGTCTTTCGGGACACCCGCGCTCCCGAAACGTTCGACCACGTTATCTTCGATCCCCCACGTCATGGGGCTGATGAAGCCCTCCGGGGGCGGCGGGGAATACGAAGAGCTGATCTTCAGGATCTGCGCGACCAACGTCGGATCATTCGGGATCCAGTTCCCCATGACGATCCGGCCACCAGGCCGCGTCACGCGCACCATCTCCTTGGCCACGTCGAACGGCTTCGGCGCGAACATCGCCCCGAAGATGCTGACGACGAGGTCGAAGGACTGGTCCTTTAGCTCGTGCAGATCGGACGCGTCACCTTCTTGGAACGTGCAGTTCGTGAGGCCCTCCTCCTTCGCCCGCTTGTTGCCAGCTTCGACGAGGTTCCTCGCGATGTCGACGCCCAACACGTCCGCGCCGAGTCTCGCCTCTGGTAGGGCCGTCGTTCCATCGCCGCATCCGAGATCCAAGACCTTGAGGCCTCGTGTGATCCCCAGTCCGCCGACGAGCGCCTTACCGCTTTCTCGCATGCTCTGCGCGATGCGAGTGAAGTCGCCCTTTTCCCACAGGGTCTGGTTTGGATTCATCAGAGCTCACCTTCTTTCACTCAGCGATCGGCGTCGGCCCGGGCCGTTGGCTGTGATTATGAATGAAGTCCGGGTCGAGCTCGTCTTCAGGGAACGACTGTCGATCCTGCACGACCCGGTCACATCGGAGGCGGCGAGAGCCCTTCCCGAATGGGACCGAACCGTGGTTGTACGTAGCGTTTCGGCGATCGAGCGTGACATCGTCTGGTTGTCCACGAGATCCTAAAGCGTAAATTCGCTCACTTCCGCAGCCTACACGGCGGACAGATCGAGTACCGCCAGCACGACAGGTCGGAACCGACGGCCACATGGCGCCGATCCACAGAGCCAAGCCGAGAAACACCGGGCGCCACTCTCCACTGGAGATTGGAGACGGGTTCTTTATCTGGTGCACTTCGAATCCCGTGACGCGCGGCCAGTAGACGGTCGCAGCGAGAATCACTAGCGTGGCCCGAGGCATGGCTGCGCGACTGCCGCTCGCTCTGACCCTCACCCTCGCTCTCTCGTGCACGATGCCGATGGGTGGGACGTCCGACGCGCGCTCGGCGATCGACGCGGTGCTCCAGCGGCGCGCCGACGCCGTCGCTCGGAACGACGTTGCGACGTTCCGTTCGACCGTTGACGCCGCCCGTCCTGCACTTCGGCGGACGCAACAGGATCTGTTCGACATGATTCGTGCCCGCGGCGGCGCGCCGACGATGACGAAGGTGATCAATGTCGAGAAGTACGGCGCCTACACGCGGGCGTACGTCGATGACTCCCCTGAACGCATGCTCCTCGGCACGAGCGGTCCGCCGAGCTACCGGCGCGTGTACTTCCGGCAGGAGGCCGGCGCGTGGCTCCTCTCCGAGCCGAGGACCGATGAGCTCGGCGAGGCGACGCGGCGGCGGATCGACGACATCGAGATCGAGCTCTGGGCCATCGACGACGACATCGTCGAGGTCGTCGCGCGTGAGGTGACCGCCCTGCGTGCGGAGATCGCGCAGACGAGCCCGTGGATACCAGCATCCACGTTATCGCTGAGGCTGTACCCGACGTCCGAAACGATCGGGCTCGCCGCGGTGCCGGGAGCCGCAGCGGCGCACGCAGTGGACGCTTCCCGGGATCGCATCCTGCGCATCTACGACCTCTGGTGGGCGTCCGCGTCCGGCGAACTCGCGCCCTTCTCGCGCTTCGTGCTCCGAGACCAGCTCCTCGGCATGGCCCGGGAACAGCTGGCACCACTTGCCTACCTCCGCATGGACTGGTGGCTGCGTCATGGCCTCGGGCTCGCAGCAGGCGGACCCGACCCGGGACCGGCGATCCGCAGCGTCTGCGCCGAGCCGCTCTCGTTGAAGGAAATGTTCGACGGACCACAGCGGGAGAGTGCGATGGGAGGCGCCGGGATGAGCGGCGACGCCCTCGCCCCGACATACGCCGCGTTCATCTCGTCCACGACGCCGCGGGCATTCCTGCAGGCACGCTCGATGGTCGAATATCTGCGCGCTGCCCATGGTGAGCGCGCGTACTGGGATCTCGTGCTCGCGTACCAGGACGGGCCGGGGGCGGCCGCCGCCTACGCGAAGGCGATCAGTCTCGCTCCTGAGCGCTTCTACTCGGAATGGCTGGCGTGGGCGAGGGCGCGTTGCTAGGAGGACCCGCCGCGGTCGCCCGCGCGCAGTAGACCGCACGCGCGTCGGGCACGCCCTTCAACGCGTGCACCCCGCGATCGACGAAGCTGATCTCGGAGCCGGCAGAGAGATCGCGCACCGTGCTCGAGACGAGCACCTCATCCGCACCGGCGAGCGCTGTGATGCGCGCCGCGACGACGACGGCGATGCCTCGGATAGCGGGCCCGTCCTGCTCGACCTCCCCCGTGTGGATCCCGACGCGGGCTGCGAGCCCAAGCGCGCGATCCGCGCTCTGTGCCTCGTGCGCGAAGCGGATTGCCTGGACGGGCGCACCGAACGTCGCGAGGAGCCCGTCGCCGGCGGTATCGATCTCATCGCCGCCGTGGCGAAGGAGGAGCGCGCGCAGGTCCGCATAGTGGCGAGCGAGGAGGTCGCGCCACGCGGCATCGCCGATTCGGGCGGCGAGCTCCGTCGAGCCAACGAGGTCGAGCGAGAGGATCGTGGCGAGGAAGCGCCGGTCGGTCGCGGCGCGCACGCTCGGACTGGCCGCCGCGATAACGCGCACACCGAGCGGGCCGTGCTGGCCCTTCACGTCGATCGTTCGCACGGTCGCCTCCGGATACGCCGCGCCGAGCGCAATACCCGTGGACGGGAGCACGAGGAGCTCGCCCGGCCGCGCTTGATCCGCCGCAGCTGTGACCTGCGTGACGATCTCCCCGACCGCCGTGTAATCGCGCGTCTCGCCCTCTCCAAGGTTCCCGACGAACGCGACGCCCGTCCCGACGGCGCCTCCAACGAGGGCCTCGTGCTCCCAGAAACCAGTCAGCGACCGGATGATCTCGAGGCCGGCATCGACCGCACGGTGCTCGTGCCGCTCCTCACGGTACGGCGTACCGAAAAACGCCACGACCTGGTCGCCGTGCTGCTTGTCGATGGTCCCATCGCGCGAGATGACCGCGCGAGTCACCTGGGCATAGAAGCGGTTGAGTCCGGGAACGACCTCGCTCGGCGACCGGTGACGCAGCGCCTCGGTCACGCCGCCCAGGTCGATCGCCAAGAGCGAGATCGTGACCTCCCGACCGGGAGGCGAGAACTCGTATCAGCTGGTACAGAGCCGCGGATTCTTGCGCGAGGGACGAATCGACAAGATGTTGTGCAGGACGGAGAACGGACCACTCAGAGGCGCCCAGCACCGCTTGCAGCGGTCGTTCGCGGGTAGCAGGCGGTTGAACGCTCGATAAGGCGCAAGCGCGCGGTCGATCCACGCCCACTTGCGGGGATGGCGGAGCCACGACATCACTGCTCAGTATCCGCCTTACGTAGAACAGCGACCTGATGCCAATCCTGATCCCAACACCGATGCCAGTGGGTGCATTTCGGTTCGCTGTGGTGCCAGATTCCAGGAACGCCTGACGTTACTGCCGGCCACATCGCACAATCCCGAGGTGCGTGTGAACGAGAGATATTCGGGGTTCCCGGGACTCGCCCTTGGAGGGTATGTCGCAGGTGTTCTCGCTGCCAGTTCCACCCACGTGGGGGCGCTCGAGGTGAGGCTCCACCGCGCCGTTCGCATCGGAGATGAATTTGAGCTCCAGCCGGACGGGGCGGCCCTCATGCACGATGCTGGGGCCGTCGCGACAGCGCGGCCTGTCGCGCTCGACCTGCATCCGCCAAAGATCATCACGCGAGAAGCCGCGGAGACGGCGAGCGCGTCCTACCTCGGCCTCGAGCACCACTTCTTCGCCACTTGCTTCTGCTGCGGGTCCACGCGCCGCGCGGGTGAAGGACTTCGCATCTTCCCTGGCGTCGTCGATGGGACGCTACTTGCGGCGCCATGGCGTCCCGCCGATCACCTCGGCGACGCGCCGGTCCCGACCGAGATCGTGTGGTCCGCGCTCGACTGTCCTGGTATCTGGGCGCATATCTTCGTCAGCACGGGCACTGGCGAGAAAGGGGTGACCGGCAGCATGACCGTCCTGCAGATGCGTCCAGTCCCCGCGCGCGAGACCGCACTCGTGCTGGCGTGGCCGATCGGCCGTGATGGACGAAAGATCTATGTCGGCTCCGCGCTCACGACCGAGCGCGGCGACCTGATCGCAATCGCACGTCAGACGCTCGTTGTCACCGACC
>JANNHF010000188.1:0-13415 GCA_031404235.1 Chloroflexota bacterium | reverse complement strand
GTGGATCATCCAGCTCGCGGGCGAGCGCCCGTCACACCTCATCGCGCCGGCGATCCACAAGACCCGCGAAGAGATCGCGGCGCTGTTCGCGAAGGTCGTCGGGCATCCGGTCAGCGACGATCCGGCAGCGCTCGTCGCCATAGCGCGCGATGAGCTCCGCGGCTCGTTCCTCAAGGCCGACATCGGCATCACCGGCGGGAACATCCTGATCGCCGACACCGGCACGCTCGTGCTCGTCACGAACGAGGGCAACGCCGACCTCGCGACCAGCCTGCCGGCGGTGCACATCGCGGTCGTCGGCGTGGAAAAGGTCGTCCCGTCGCTCGACGATGCGGCGGCGGTGCTGAAGCTCCTCGCTCGGAGCGCCACCGGTCAGAAGATCAGCACCTACACGCAGTTCATCACCGGACCGTCCCGTTCCGCGGACATCGAGCTCAAGACGCAGATCGGCGTGCACGGCCCGAAGGAGCTGCACTTCGTGCTGATCGACAACGGCCGCACCGCCATGCGCGAGGACCCAGCCTTCCGCGAGGCGCTGCGCTGCATCAAATGTGGCGCTTGCAGCAACGTGTGTCCCACGTACCAGGTGGTCGGTGGCCATGTCTTCGGCCACATCTACACCGGGCCGATCGGCCTCGTCGTTTCACCGTTCCACCACGGGCTCGACAGCGTCGCCTACGAGCAGCAGATGTGCGTCGGCTGCAATGCCTGCGACACGGTCTGCCCGGTCGGTATCCCGATCGCCTCGCTCATCACCGACGTGCGCGCGCTCGCCGTCCAGCGCACGGGGCTCTCATGGGCCAAGCGCATCGCGCTGTCGCAATGGACGTCGCCGCAGCGCATCGATCGGATGACCGGCTGGCTCTCGGCGCTGCAGGGTCCCCTTCGTCACGGCAGCCTGGTGCGCCTGCCGTTCGGCGACCTGGGCAAGGAGAAGAGCCTCCCCGCGGTCGCCGAACAGCCGCTCCACTACCGGGCGCGTGAGATCACGCAGACCAACCCGACCGATCCGGTCGTACACGTCGGGCTCTTTCCATCCTGCATGGTCGACCACTTCCTGCCGGGCGCCGGCTACGCAGCAGCGCGCACGCTGCAGGCGCTCGGAGCCGACGTGCACGTCGTCGAGGGCCGCCGGTGCTGCGGACTGCCGCACATGAACAGCGGCGACCGCCAGAACGCGCGCGCGATGGCGAAAGAGATGATCGCCGCGCTCGAGCGCGTTCAGGCCGACAAGCTCGTCGCGCCTTCATCGTCGTGCGCGATCACGATGGCCCAAGACTACGAACGGATACTCGCCGACGAACCGGAGTGGGCAGAGCGTGCGCGGCGGCTCGGCGAGCGCATCGTGTCGTTCACGCGCTTCGCGCACGACCTGGCCATCGAGCGCGGCACGACCGGCCGTCATCTCGCGATCCGCGCGACGTACCACGACGCCTGCCAGTCGGCGAACGTTCTGGGGCTCCACGACGAGCCGCGCGAGCTCCTACGCAGGGTGGCGGGTGTTCAGCTGACCGAGATGGCGGACTCAGCCGTCTGCTGCGGCTTCGGCGGGACGTTCTCGTTCGAGCACCCCGACGTCGCGAACTTCGTGTTGGAGGCGAAGCTGGCCAACATCGCGAAGACCGGCGCCGACGTCGTTATCACTGACAACCCGGGATGCCTGACGCACCTGAGGGGTGGGCTTGACGCACGCAGTAAGCGCATCAAGGTCCGCCACATCGCCGAGGTGCTGTGGGAGTCGCTCTCCGCGCCGGACTAGGTCGAGTTAGTCGCGACCTCCGCCGCACGCGCAGCCGCTACTGAGCGTGGGGTTCTTCACCAGGAAGCCGGACCCGTCCGGTCCATCGACGAAGTCGATGATCGCGCCGTCGGCGTACGGCTGGCTCAGTGGATCCACCGCGAGCGGGATGCCCGCGACGTCGCTCACGGTGTCCTTTTCGTCGGGGGTGGCGTCGAACGCGAGACCGAACTGAGTGGAGCAGCAGCTCTTGCCGGCGACGTACATCCGAAGGAAGGCGCGCGACGGGTCCGTGCCACGGAGCTCGCGGAGCTTCTCGGCCGCGACGGGTGTCATCTCGATCATCGCGTCACCTCTTTCGGTCATCGGTCTCTGCATCATGCTAACGCGGCGATCAGCGGGCGGCGAGGCGCCGCGGCTCGGCGAGCGTCTCGAAGCGATCGGTCCGCTCGTCCCAGCGGTGCAGGAGGCGGATCCCCGGCCGGCCATCCCGGACCGACCCGATCTCATGCACCGTCGCGACACGCCGGCCGGTCGGCCGGCGCCAATCCCTACCGAGCGAGCGGAGGTACACGACGACCGCGATGCGCGCGGCCTGCGCGTCGGGCACGCCGTTGCCGCGGCACACGATCTCCATGGCTTCCTCGGCGCCGGGCGCGTGCAGCGCCGCCGCCAGGGCGACGCCCTCGCCGATCCGCTCGAAGATGCCGCGGACCGGGGCGCCCCAGATGTACCCGGCCGTAACAGGGTACTCGGAGATCTCGGGGATGACGAGATACCCGCCGGCGCTTGCGGCCGCGAGCGCGTCGATGTCGACACCGTCGTCTCCGAACGTCGTCACCGGGGCGGCGTCGGGAGCCTGCGCGAGCATCGCGGCCAGGACCGTGCTCTTCCCGGCCAGGCGGGGCACGGCAACGACGAGGAAGGACAGCCGTCCGCGCGCGGTCGCGCCGAGCGTCGAAGCGATCTCCGCCGACATCGTGCCGTTCGCGACCAGATCGTCGAGTGCCAGGGTGGCCATCAGGAAGGACCGCCGTCCCGCAGCTGCTTCACGCGCGCGAGGATCACGGCCATGGCGGCGAACACGGTCGCGGCGGCGCCGGCGACGGCAGCTGGCGCGCCGAACGCGATGGCCGCGCCGCCGAGGATCGGTCCGTTCAGGACCCGCATGCCCTGCGTTCCGAACGTGTATGCGCCCATGACACGGCCCCGCATCTCGTTCGGAGCGGCGAGCTGGATCCGCGTGTTCGTGAGCGCCTGGGTGAGCACCGCGCTCGCCCCAACGACGAGAAGGAGCAGGAACGACAGCGCGTAGCTGGTCGAGAACGCGAACAGAAAGATCGCGGCCATCTCCGCCATCGCCGCGACGACGATGAACACGCCGCCGTGGCGTCGACCACGCGCGTAGGCGAGGTATACGGCCGCGCCGACCGCGCCGATGCCGCTGCCCACCAGGAGAAATGAGTATCCGAGCGCGTCGACGTGAAGGACGTCGTACGCGAACAGGACGAGGAACGAGTGGAACGTGTGACCGATGAAGATCACGCTGATCATCTCCACGCTTATGAGCGCCGCGATCAGCGGACGGTCGCGTACGAAGCGGAGGCCACCCCGTAGCGACGCGAGTAGAGGCTGAGGAACGGTCGCGCCGAGCCGCGGCACGCGGATGACGGCGAGCAAGATCAGCAGCGGGACGAAGGTGAGCGCGTTGATGAGGAATCCGGTCCCGGGTCCGAACGCGACGACGATGAAGCCAGCGACCGCCGGTCCGATGACCTGCGAGAGCTGCCGCGCGCTGGAGTTGAGGCTGACCGCCGAGAGGAGCTTCGACGGCCCGACCATCGCGTGGATGAGCGTCTGCTGCGCCGGATTGCCGATCGCGCCGGCGAAACCGTGCAGCAGGAGGAATCCAAAGATCCACCAGGTGGTGACGAATCCGGTCAGCGTCGCCACGGCGACGCCGATGGCCGCGGCCATGAGCAGGATTTGCGCGACGAACTGCACCTTGCGGTTGTCGTAGCGATCGGCGAGCACGCCGCCGTACAGCGAGAAGAGCGTGAACGGCAACCAATGCGCGAAGACCATCATCCCGAGCCAGAACGGGGCCGCGGCGCCCGCGAGCTGGACGACCAGGACGTTGCGGATGACGTTCTCCATGCCGTCGCCGATGCTCGAGATCCAGCTCGCGACCCAGTACCAGCGGAATACCGGCACATCGAGCGCCGCGAAGCGTGTCTGCGGCGGCTGAGCCGCGACCGCCCCGACGCCAAGAGCGCCGCTCGCCGCCACGTCGAGCTCGTCGATCTTGCTCTCGGACTGCTCGGTCACGGCGTGACGAACAGCTGCGTGAACATGCGGCCGTACGGGCCGGCGGAGATGACGCCGATCGCGATGCGCGTGAACTCCGGCCGCAGGATGTTCTCGCGGTGGCCCTGGCTCTGCATCAGGCCGCGGTGCGCGACCGAGACCGACTGCGCGTAGGCGAGGTTCTCCCCCGCCCGCGAGTACGCGACGCCCGCGCTCTTAAGACGATCGAACGGTGAGCCGCTCACCGGCGACTGATGCGCGAAGTACTTGAGCTTGAACATCTCCTCGGAGTGCTGACGCGCGGCGGGCACGAGCCGGTCGTCCCACGTCAGCGGCCGGAGACCGGCCGCGCTGCGCTCCTCGTTCACGAGCTCGAACATCTGACGCTCGGCGGCGGCGTCGGTCGAAAGCTGTAGATCGCCCGGAAGGTCGAGCGCTTCGCTCTGGTCCTCGCCAAGCTTGGTGACGAAGAGCGGGACGCTCTCACCAAGCTGGCCCGAAAGCCTCGCGAGCGTCGGCTGAAGCGAGGTGATCTGGTCGATGAGCCCGCGCGCGATGCGTGAGCTCTCGATCCCGGCCTTGAGCTCGTTGCTCACCGGTGACACGACGAACGCCGCGAGCACGATCGCCATGACGAACAGCGCCCGGGCAGCCGCCGGGAAGATCCCGAGCACGCGGTCGGTGACCTCGATCGAGCGCACGCGGTGGACCGCCCGCACGATCGGCGTCAGGGCGAAGAACCCCGCGAGGGAGAAGAGCGCCTCGACGAATACGAGGACGACGATGAAGCCGATCGGCCGCGCCGTCGCCGGGAGTACACCGAGCTTCTCGACGAGCAGGCCGGCCTGTGCCTGGAACACGACCGCGGCGGCGAACGAAACGATCCACGTGGCGAGTCCGTACGTCGTCGCGATGAATCCCGACCGATATCCACCCCATACCGCGGCGGCGATGAGCACAAAGATGGCCGCGTCAATTGGGGAGAACGGTAGACTCACGTGCGCGAGATGCTAACGACCAAATCCGCACGGCATCTCATCGATCAGTTGCCTGTGGCCCCGCGGGTCCTGCCGCGGCTCGCACTGCTCGCTCGCGAGTTGGCCTCCCCGCCTCACCGCTCGCTCGTCGCTCTTCTACCGGCGGGGCCCCTCCACTCTCGCTCGCGAGCATGTGTCTCGCCGCGTCACCCGCGGGGGCCGACTCCCGATCTCTACGCGATGCCGCGAACTTCGCCGGTCGCTAGCAGCTCGCGCAGGTAGCGCCCGGTGAACGATCGTCGCGATCGCGCCACGGCTTCCGGCGTTCCTTCCGCGATCACCTCCCCGCCTGCCTTGCCCCCTTCGGGCCCCAGATCGATGATCCAATCGGCGGTCTTCACCACGTCGAGGTTGTGCTCGATCACGACGACCGTGTTGCCGGCATCCACCAGGCGGTGCAGCACTTCCAGTAGGCGTTCGACGTCGGCGAAGTGCAGGCCGGTCGTCGGCTCGTCGAGGATGTAGAGGGTCCGCCCCGTCGCGCGGCGCGAGAGCTCCGTTGCCAGCTTGATGCGCTGCGCCTCACCACCGGACAGCGTCGTCGCGGGCTGACCGAGATGGACGTATCCGAGGCCAACGTCGTTGAGCGTGCGCAGCTTGGCCCCGCACGCCGGCACGTTCGCGAAGAACGCGAGACCCTCCTCGACGGTCATCTCGAGCACGTCGGAGATGGTCTTGCCTTTGAAGCGGATCTCGAGCGCCTCACGGTTGTAACGCTTCCCGCCGCAGACCTCGCACGGCACGTACACGTCCGGAAGAAATTGCATCTCGATCTTGATGATCCCGTCGCCCGCGCAGGCTTCGCACCGCCCGCCCTTCACGTTGAACGAGAAGCGGCCGGCGCTGTAACCGCGAAGCCGCGCCTCTGGCACCGCGGCGAAGAGGTCGCGGATGGGCGTGAAGAGACCGGTGTACGTCGCGGGATTCGAACGCGGCGTGCGCCCGATCGGCGATTGGTCGATGTCGATGACCTTGTCGATGTACTGGATCCCCTCGATCTTGTCGTGCGCGCCGGGACGCTCCTTGGCCTTGGTGAGCACCTGGGCCAGGCGCCGGTAGAGGATCTCGTTCACGAGCGTGCTCTTCCCGGAGCCCGAGACGCCGGTGATCGAGACGAACACACCCAGCGGGATGCGCACGTCGATGTTCCTCAGGTTGTGCTCGCGCGCCCCGCGCACGACGATGGCGTCACCTTTGGCCGACCGGCGGTGCTCGGGCACTGGGATACGGCGGCGGCCAGAAAGATACTGGCCCGTCAACGACCGCGGCTCGCGGAGGATGGCCTCGAGCGGACCCTCCGCCACGACTTCGCCACCGTGCTCGCCGGCGCCGGGACCGATGTCGATGATCCAGTCCGCGGTGCGGATGGTCTCCTCGTCGTGCTCGACGACGATGATCGTGTTGCCGAGATCGCGCATGCCGAGCAGCGTGCGGATGAGCCGCGCGTTGTCGCGCTGATGCAGCCCGATGGAGGGCTCGTCGAGGATGTAGAGAACGCCCATCAGGCCCGAGCCGATCTGCGTCGCCAGGCGGATGCGCTGCGCCTCGCCGCCAGACAGCGTGGTGGCGGACCGATCGACCGTCAGGTAGTCGAGGCCGACGTCGACGAGGAATCCGAGACGCGTCCGGATCTCCTTGAGGACCTGCTTCGCGATCTGACGGTCACGGACCTTGAGTCCGCCTTTCTCACGCTCGAGCCCCGACACCCAGTTGAGCGCCTCGCTCACGGTGAGACCCGTCACGTCGACGATGCATTTTCCGAGGATCGTCACCGCGAGCGCTTCGGGCTTGAGCCGGCGACCCTTGCAGACCGGGCACGGGCGCTCGCTCATGTACTTCTCGATGTCCAGCCGAATGAACTCGGACGTCGTATCGCGATGCTGGCGCTCGAGCCAGGGGATGATGCCCTCCCACTCGTACTCGTAGGAGCGGCGCTTCCCGCTCCGGTTCTCGTACGACAGCTTCAGCGGGTCCTCGGTCCCGCGGAGCAGCGCCTCGATCGCCTGCTTGGCCAGATCCTTGACCGGAGTGTCGAGCGAGAACTTGAAGCGCCGCGCGAGCCCTTCGATGATCGCCATCCGGTACTGCGCGGTGCCGCCCGACTTCTGCCAGGGCAGCACGGCGCCCTGCTTGAGCGAAAGATCGGGATTCGCGAGCACGAGGTCGGGATCGGGCTCGAGCTTCGTGCCGAGTCCTGTGCAGGCGGGACACGCGCCGTGTGGCGAGTTGAAAGAGAAGCTCCGCGGCTCGATCTCGCCGATGGAGAAGTCGCCCTCGGGGCACGCCAGACGCTGACTGAAGAGGCGCTCCTTTGAGGGGGGCTCGGACCGGGCCGGCGAACCCGGGCCGGTCCGCACGTCTGCGGCCTCTGCCACCACGACGAGTCCCTCGCCGAGTCGCAGCGCCGTCTCGACCGAGTCGGTGAGACGCGAGCGGTCGGCGTCGCCGTCCTCGCCGCGCTTCAAGACGATGCGGTCGACGACGACCTCCACCGAGTGCTTCTTCATCTTGTCGAGGCTGATGTCCTCGCTCAGGTCGCGGACGCTGCCGTCCACGCGCACGCGCGCGAAGCCGCCGCGCCGAGCGGTCACCAGGAGCTGCTGGTGCTCGCCCTTCCGGTCGCGAACGAGCGGCCCGAGGATCAGCAGCCGCGAGCCCTCTTTGTATTCGCGGATCTGGTCGACGATCTCCTGGACGGTCTGCGCGACGATGGGGACGCCGTGATTGGGGCAATGCGGCACGCCGACGCGCGCGAACAGGAGACGCAGATGGTCGTAGATCTCGGTGACCGTGCCGACGGTCGACCGCGGGTTGCGCGTCGTGCCTTTCTGATCGATCGAGACCGCTGGCGAGAGGCCCTCGATGAAGTCGACGTCGGGCTTCTCCATCTGTCCCAGGAACTGCCGCGCGTAGGCCGACAGCGACTCGACGTAGCGGCGCTGGCCCTCGGCATAGATCGTGTCGAACGCGAGTGACGACTTGCCGGATCCCGATAGGCCGGTGATCACGACCATCTTGTCGCGCGGGATCTGGATGTCGATGTTCTTCAGGTTGTGCTCGCGCGCGCCCTTGACGTGAATATGGGTGATCGGCACTACGGGCGCTCCCGCAGTGGCTGCGCTTCAATGATCCGTCCGTCGCCGCCCCTCGTGTCCCGCAGGACCGCGCGCAGGTACAGCAGCCAGAGCACCGTGCTGACGATGCCACCGGTCAGCGTGTCGGCGATGCCCGGTCGGAACAAGTTCGGCGAGGTCGGAAGGATCGCGTTCGCGAGGATCTGGTACACGCCCGCGGGCAGGAGCGCGATCGCGCCGACGCCGAAAACGACGGTGCCAAGCAGGAGGTACGCGCGCCGCAGTCCACCGTGATCGCCGACGGTCATGCCGCGTGGATACATCGCGCCGCGTGCCCACCGATGCGCGCCGTAGAACAGCACGCCGAACACGGTGAACGTCGCTCCGCGAACAAGATCCTCGAGACGACGGCGGTCGACGAAGTCCTGGACGGGCACAAACACCGCCGTGGGTGGCAGCGGGCAGTCCACGCCGATGGGACAGGGACGGATCGGCGACGGCGAGGAACCGTACACAAAGTCATTCCCCACGGCCGACGCGAGGGCGCCGTTGAGCAGCGCCGCGAGACCGAACGCGAGCGCGATCACGCCCGCGAACGAGCCCAGGTAGAGGTACGCGCGAAGCACGGTGTTGCCGGACAGGTCGAAGCCCTCGCGCCCGCGCTGGAATGCGATCACGCCGATAATCACGATCAGCGCGATGACGGCGACAGGGATGAGGACAGTGAGCATCAGCCTCCCCTCCGGCGCCGGCCCGTCGCGCGCTTCGCCGTGCGTGGGCCGGCCGACATCGCGGGATCATCCAGCCCTTCCGGTCCGCTCTGCAATACCAGTAGTCCCCGCAGGTCCACGATCTCGTCGCGCAGAGCCGCGGCCTTCTCGAAGGCCAGCTCTTTCGCCGCGGTCTTCATCTGCAGCTCGAGGTCCTTGACGAGACGCACCAGCTCATCCTTGGGCAGCGCGCCGGCTGAGATCGCGCGGCCGCCCTTCTCGTACACGCCCTCGACGTCGGCGACCTGGCGCAGCCGCATGCCGACATCGCGGATCGCCTTCACGACCGTCTGCGGATCGATGCCGTGCTCCTTGTTGTACGCGAGCTGGACCTCGCGCCGGCGTTCGGTCTCGTCGATGGCCGCCCGCATCGAGGCCGTCACGCGGTCGGCGTACATGATCACGCGACCCTCGACGTGCCGGGCGGCGCGGCCGATCACCTGGATCAGCGAGCCCTCGGAGCGCAGGTAGCCCTCCTTGTCGGCGTCCAGGATCGCGACGAGCGTGACCTCGGGGAGGTCGATGCCCTCGCGCAGGAGGTTCACGCCTACGACGACGTCGAAAACCCCGAGGCGCAGGTCGCGCAGGATCTCGATGCGTTCGATGGTCTCGATCTCCGAGTGGAGGTACTGGACCTTCACACCCATCTCGCGCAGGTAATCGGCGAGGTCTTCGGCCATCTTCTTCGTAAGGGTCGTGACGAGCGCGCGTTGTCCGCGATCAACACGCAGGCGGAGCTCCGCGAGCAGATCGTCGATCTGGCCGTCCGTCCTTCGCACATCGATCTCCGGGTCGATGAGGCCGGTCGGCCGGATGAGCTGGTCGACGACCTGGCCGGAGCGCTGGATCTCGTACGCGCTCGGCGTCGCCGAGACGAAGATCGTCTGGTCCAGTCGCGCCTCGAACTCCTCGAACGTGAGCGGACGGTTGTCGAGGGCGCTGGGCAGACGGAATCCGTAGTCGACGAGGATCGTCTTGCGCGCGCGGTCGCCGCCATGCATGCCGTGCACCTGAGGGATGCTCATGTGCGATTCGTCGACGAACATGAGGAAGTCCGGCGGGAAGTAGTCCAGCAGCGTCCACGGGCGGCTCCCGGCAGGGCGGCGCGCGAGATGACGCGAATAGTTCTCGATCCCCGCGCAGCTACCGGTCTCGCGCATCATCTCGAGGTCGAAGTTCGTTCGCTGGCGCAGGCGCTGCGCTTCGAGCAGACGGCCTCCGTCCTCCAGCTCCTTGACGCGCTCGACCAGCTCCGCCTCGATGTCGCGGATCGCCTCATTCAGCTTCTCGCGCGGCGTGACGAAGTGGCGGGCAGGATAGATGTCGATGCGGTCGCGCTCTGCGAGCACCTCGCCGGTGAGCGGGTCGAGCTCGGTGATGCGGTCAACATCGTCGCCGAAGAATTCCACCCGCACCGCAAGCTCCTCGTACGAGGGCTGGATCTCCAGCGTGTCGCCCAGGACTCGGAACTTCCCACGGACGAGGTCGCTGTTGGTCCGCTCGTACTGGATATCGACGAGGTGGCGGAGGACCGTGTCGCGGCGCACCCGTTCGCCCTTGTTGAGGCGCACGGTGACCGCACCGTAGTCGACCGGCGCGCCCAGTCCGTAGATGCAGGAGACCGAGGCGACGATGAGGACGTCACGCCGCTCGAAGAGCGCCCGCGTTGCGGAGTGGCGCATCCGGTCGATCTCCTCGTTCCGCGAGGAGTCCTTCTCGATGTAGGTGTCGCTGCGAGCGACGTACGCCTCAGGCTGGTAGTAGTCGTAGTACGAGACGAAGTACTGGACGGCGTTCTTCGGGAAGAACTCCTTGAACTCCCCGTACAGCTGAGCGGCCAGCGTCTTGTTGTGGGCGAGCACGAGCGCCGGTCGGCCGGCGTCGGCGATGACCTTCGCCATCGTCACGGTCTTCCCGGAACCCGTGACGCCGCGCAGCGTCTGCGACTTCATCCCCTCGCGCAGCCCTCGCGTGAGCGCGGCCGACGCGCGGGGTTGGTCCCCGGCCAGATCCCAAGGCAGCACCAGGTCGAACGGCGCGGGGCCGCCCGGGCGATCTATCGGAACCTGAAGGATGTCGCTCTTGGGCACGGGCGCCTCATTCTAGAACAGATGTTCGGTGACCGCGAAAGCTCCCCCGACTCCCCCGATTGTCGCGCACCAGCCGACTATCTGCCGCGTTTTTCCCACCAAAGCGCTATTGCGGTACCCCTTACCGCTCCCTAGCGTCACCCGTGGTTCACAGAAGAAGGGACGGCACTCACTGGACAAGCTTCGCGGCTTCATACACGGCGAGCAGGGGCAGAACCTCGTTGAGTTCGCCCTCCTGCTGCCCGTTCTGTTGTACATCCTCATGGGCATCATCCAGTTCGGCCTGATCTTCGCGGTGTACGTGACGATCAACAACTCGGTCCGCGAGGCGGCTCGCTGGGGATCGATCTATGTGTACGACAACACCATCAGCATCACAAACAATGACGTCGCGCGTAACAACGGTATGGTCGACCGGATCTACCAGTCGCGCGGCATCCTGAGCATCCCGACGCGCGGCAACGCGTCGAGCAACTTCAGCACCGCCACGACCGGAACGCTCGCGACCGGGTCGTGCCCGGTGCAGATACCCGCCCCGGTGCTTGGCTGGTATTACGGCGCCAGCAGCGCGAATCCGGACGTAACGATCTGCTATTCGGTCCCCGCCGGCGTAACGGTCAACGACCCGCGCCGCGGCTACTACCTCGACGTCCAGACCTGGTACCACTTGCAGGTGTTCATCCCGCTGCTCCAGCAGTTCCTGCCCGACGATCCGGTCAACGGCGCGCCGTGGATCCGACTGCCTGGACGCATCACGGTCGTCGTCAACTAAAACGTCGTCAATCGACCAAGGATTGGCTAGAGTCCACTAGCAGCACAGCACACAGGAGAGAGGGAACACAAAGGTGCAGGACGGTTCACGCCGCCGCGCGCGGCTCATTCTCATCGTCGGTGTCGCGCTCGCACTCGTGGCGGGCGTGGGCACGTTCGTCTACGCGTCGGGCGCCAAGAGCGATCAGCCGGTAGCAGTGCCCACGGTCGCGGTGCTGGTCGCCGCACGCGAGATCCCCGCCAAGACGACGCTCACCTCCGCCGACGTCAAGCTTCAGGACTTCAACCTCGACGCGAAGCCGGCCGCGGCCATGACCACGGCCGACGCCGCGCTCGGAAAGATCACGATCCAGAGCATCAGCGTCGGTGAGCCCATCTTGCCGAGCAAGTTCTCTGACCCGAAGAATCCCGCGTTCGTCGTCATCCCTGCGAGCTTCATCGGGCCCGACGGCGCGCCGATCGCGAACTCGCCGAACTACCGCGCGATGTCGATCACGGTGCCGGACCAGAACGCCGTCGGTGGCACGATCCTCGTTGGCGACATCGTCGACATGGTGTTCACGCTGCAGTTCGACCCGCAGACGAAACTTCGGAACCCGACGCCGCAACAGGCCGTCGACTTCAGCTCCAAGATCATCCTCGAGCGCCTGCCGATCCTCGCGCGGCTCGCGGCCGTCTACACGATCCGTGTCGACGCGCTCACCGCCGAGCGGATCGCGTACCTGCAGTCGTCAGGTGGCCAGATCGCGTTCCTGCTTCGCGCACCGAAGGACGAGCGAGCCAGCGGCTCGACGGGTGCGACGTTCGGGGACATCTACACGAACATGCGCATCAAGATCCCGGAGAAGATCGTCCCGTAATCAGCTAACCGTGGGGCGCGGACCGCAAGCGCTCCCAGGACTCGCGCACACGAGCACGCGTCGCGTCGCGGTCGCCGTCGTTCACGATCACGACGTCGGCCGCGGCGCGGAGCTCCTCATCACTCGCCTGCCGCGCCAGCCGCATCTCGGCCTCCGGCTGCGGCAGCCCGCGCGCACGGAGGCGCTCGATCAGCAGTGCGCGCGGCGCGATCACGACCCAGACCTCGTCGCAGGCGTGTCGCAGGTCGGACTCGAGCAGCTTGATCGCCTCGACCACCATCACGTCGTCTGCGTTGAGCATCTTGCGCGCCTCGAGGACCCGCGCGATCACGCGTGGATGCATGATCCGCTCTAGGCGCTCCAGCTTCTTCGGATCGGCAAAGACCTCGGCCGCGAGCTTGGCGCGATCGATCTCCTTGTCTTCGCCGAGCACGCCGGTCCCGAAGGTCTGCACGATGGCGCTGTAGCCGACCGTCCCGCGCGACTGCTCGTCGCGCACGAGCGCGTCCGCGTCGATGACCTTTGCGCCAAGCTCGCGCAGCATCATCGCGACGAGCGACTTCCCTGCCCCGATCGGACCGGTGAGGCCGACGACGCGAGCGGTCACTCTTTCGGTGCCTCGCTGGCTTTCGCCCACTCGTCGTACAGCTCGCGGAGCGAGCGCTCGAGGGCGGCGTGTTCTTCGCCGATGCGGCGGGTCTCCAGATAGTTGCCGCTCTGCGCGATCTGGCTGACCTTCTCCGCCAGCTGCTTGAGCTGCAGCTCCAT
>JANNHF010000187.1:0-9721 GCA_031404235.1 Chloroflexota bacterium | reverse complement strand
GACCCCGACCGCGAGCACGGTACCGGCCCCGAGCAGCACGACGCCGATCCAATCCATACGCCCGGCGATGACGTTCGCCGGCGCGGTGACCGCGATGCCGATCGGAACGATGGTGCTCAGCGACACGCGTAGCCAGAGCGGATAGACGTCAACCGGAAAGCGCCCCGCCTCGGTGAACGCCCAGAAGATCGCGAGCAGGTTCTCGACACGCACGAACCAGAAGGCAAGCGTGACGAGGCCGAGGAGCAGCGAGTACACCAGCATGACCCCGAAGATAAGCGACAGCCCGAACAGCACGGCCTCCGCGATCCCGACCTGCGCGCCGACCTGCAGCAACCCGACGATGACGACGACGAGGCCCAGAACGAGATCCGCCCCCCGCATGACGCGTAGGTGACGCGTGCTGACGAGGAACTGGACGTTCACCGGCTTGAGCAGATGGAAGTCGAGGGTGCCGACACGGACATGCTCCATGAGCCGCTCGAATGAAGGGGAGAAGACGAGGTTCACGCCACCCTGGATGATGTAGTACACGCCGAGCAGCACGATCATCTGCGGCAGCGTCCACCCGTTCATCGTCGTCGTGTGGCCGAACATGATCAGCACCGCGCCGATGCTCGTGCCGATCACGAGGAACATCTCGAAGATGCTCAGGTAGAAGTTCCCGCGATACTCCATCTCGAACTGGAACTCCGTCGAAGCGAAGGCCCGGAACATGCGCAGGTAACGGATCACTAAGCGCCCACCGCACTGTATTCACGGAGCCCGGCGCGCCACGCGAACCGGAACGCGATGATGGACAGCCCCAGCCAGACCGCCTGACCGACGAGGTAGAGAAGACCCCGGTCGACCGTGACGCCGCCGCGCAGGATCTCCGCAGGTACCGCGAGCACGTACGCGAACGGGAGCGAGTAGGAGATGACCTGCAGCGCCGTCGGCATGAGCGATATCGGCGCGATCTGCCCGGCGAAGATGAACGAGGTGCGCTGCAGCAGCGTGTTCACGGTGTTGATGCGCTGCAGCCAGAACGTCGCAGTGGCAACGACCCAGCCGATCATGAAATTGAGCGCTGCGGCGAGCACGATGCTCGGCACGAACAGCGCGAGGTGCCACCACTCGACGTTCCATTGCACCTGGAACGTGAGTGCGATGACGAAGCAGACCAGCATCAGCGGCAGGAACGTGGTCACCTTCCAGATGAGGTTCTCCACCACCGAGTAGTGCAATGGGTGCAGCGGCCGCAGCAGCTTCGGTGACAGCCGACCCTGCCGGACCTCGAATTCGAACTCGAACGAGTTCCACGCGGTCGTGAGATGCCCAACGATCGTGAGGGCGATGTAGTAGGCGGCGAAGTCGCTCGTCGTGTAGCCGCCGACGCTCCCTCCCTGCGCGGTCGCCACGGCGGTCCAGGCCGCAAGGAAGATGACCGGCCGGATGATCGAGAAGAGCATCCAGAGCACGGCCTGGATGCGGTATTGCGCGGCCGCCTGGATCTGAGCGATGAGCAGCTGCCGATAGATCCGGATCACGCCGGCGCCTCCGCCAGAGGCCGCTCGGACGCGAAGACCTTATCGATGACCTCCTCGATGGGCGGGTCCTCGACGCTGATGTCCGCCAGCTGTTCGCCGAGCTCGCGGACAAGGCGCGCCGTGCGCTCGCCGGCCTGCGCGCGGGGGACGTGGATCGTCGCGGTGTTGTCCGTGCTCGACACGACGTCGCCGAACTCGGACAGATCCCCGACGTGGCCGCGAAGCGTCACGGTGATGCGTTTGTAGGGCGCCATCCGCTCGGCGAGGTCCGCCAGAGCGCCGTCGTACAGGAGCACGCCGCGGTGGATCACGATGACGCGGCGGCAGAGCGCCACCACGTCGTCCATGTAGTGGCTCGTGAGGAGGATCGTCGCGCCACTGCGCTGGTTGTACTCGGCGACGAAGCGGCGGATGCGGCCCTGCATCGAGATGTCGAGCCCGAGCGTGGGCTCGTCGAGGAACGCAACGCCCGGGGAGTGCAGCAGGCCGGCGGCGAACTCCACCTTCATCCGCTCGCCGAGCGACAGTCCGCGCACCGGCTTGTGCAGCAGCGGCTCCAGCTCGAGCAGCTCCGTGAGCTCGCCCAGCGTCCTCTTGTACTGCGCCTCAGGGACGGCGTAGATCTCTTTCAGCACCAGGAACGAGTCGGCGGCCGGGATGTCCCACACCAGCTGCGAGCGGTTGCCCATGAGGAGCGTCATGCCCCGCAGGAAGGTGCCCTCGCGGCGCCAGGGCACGTGCCCGAGCACGGTCGCCTCGCCGCCCGTCGGATGCAGCAGACCGGACAGCATCTTGAGCGTCGTCGTCTTCCCTGCGCCGTTGGGACCCAGGAAGCCGACCACCTCGCCGGGATCGATGCGGAACGTGATGCCGTCCACCGCGAGTACCTCGCGGTACCGGCGCTTGACGAACGATCGGAACGTCGCCGCCAGTCCGGTCTCGCGTTCGGTGACGCGGTAGACCTTTCGTAGCGCGCGCACGTCGACGACGGGCGCATCCATGGGGCTCACAGCCTACACGCGGGTGCCGCGAACGAATGAGGACTGCGCGACAGTTGGCTAGTCGCGCAGTCTCTCGCGGATGCGCTGGACATCCGCGCTCGAGAGCCCGGAGCGGACCACGTACGCCTCCGCGCCGCCGTGGCGGGTCCGAAGGTGCTCGAGCGTCGCGAGCATCGTTTCGGCGCGCGCGTCGTAGGCGCGCTCGAGACGCGCCCGTGCCTCGTCGTCTGGCGCGGCCGCGAGTGCCGTCGTGAGCTCGGCC
Organism: Chloroflexota bacterium; assembly: GCA_031404235.1. Taxonomy (GTDB): domain Bacteria; phylum Chloroflexota; class Limnocylindria; order P2-11E; family P2-11E; genus CF-39. Next base: position 6,929 of record JANNHF010000187.1, on the reverse strand, counting down.
GCAAGACTTGCCACTGACAGCGTGTAGTCCGCCGCGATATCCGCCTCGGAGACGCCGGCCAGCCCCAGCAGCAGCGCGACCGCGATACCGGTGCGGTCCTTGCCTGCCAGGCAGTGGATGAGCACTCCGCCCGGTACGGCGCGAGCAACGGCGCGCGCCATCGCGACGATCTGCTCCGAGCGCAGGTCGAGCACCAGCGCGTCTCGCTCGTGTCGCGTGCGCGCGACCCCGTCGAGCTCGCGCCACAGCTGTTCCGACTGCTGCGGGATCAGCGCGTAGTCGACACCCTCGCCGTTCCACGCGGGATCGGGATCCCGCTCCACCTCCGCCGGCGTCCTCAGGTCGATCACGGTCCGCACCCCGTGCGCGAGGAGCGCGGCGCGGCCGCGGTCGCTCAAACGGCAGAGCTGGTCGGAGCGGACGAGCGCGCCCCTTCGGATCCGCCCGCCATCCGCCGTCGTCAGCCCGCCGAGATCACGAACGTTGAGGCACGCGTCCCACGCGAGCGTGCGGGTGGCCTCGTACGCGCTAGCCCCCAACGACGCGGCGGATATCCGCGATGCTGACGACGACCAGGAGCGCGAGCAGGAGCACGAAGCCGACCGCGTGTACTGCGGCCTCGACCTGCGGCGAGAGGCGCCTGCGGAAGATGCCACCGAGCAGCACGAAGAAGAGACGCCCGCCGTCGAGACCGGGGAACGGGACGATGTTGAGCACCGCGAGGTTCACCGACAGCACGCCGACGAGCTTGAGGAACGTCGGGATGCCGAACTGCGCGACCTGTCCGGTCACGCGGAAGATCTCGATCGGCCCGCCAACGCTTGGCGCGGTCTGGCCGGTGCGAGGCGCGAGGAGCTGGCCGGGCAGCTCTGCGATCTGCCCGACCACCTGACCCGACAGCGCCACCGCCTGCTGGAACGCTTCCGGCAACGGGACCGCGATCGATCCCTGCACCTCTTCGAGCCGGATCCCAAGTGGACCCTCACCCTCGGGCGGCTCGGATCGCGGCACGGCCTTGATCGGCGGGAGTGGAGCGCCGCTCCGCTCGATCTCGAGCGTGACCTCCTGACCCGGACGGAGCCGGGCCTGGCTGATCACGTAGCTGACAAGATCGCTCGAGCGTTTGACCTCGCGCCCGTCGATCGCGCGCACCACATCGCCGACCTGGATGCCGGCCTGCAGCGCCGGCGAGCTCGGCGCGACCTGGTCCACGCGAACGACGCCGGTGGAGGCTGTCGTCCCGGTCGCGAACGCGATCGTGAGCACCAGGAGCGCGAGCACCATGTTCATCGTCACGCCCGCGGCGAGCACGATCGCCTGCGCCCACCACGGCTTCGAGGTGAAGGACCCCGACTCGCCCTCGCCCGCCTGATGTATCGAGAAGTCGTCCTGCCCGAGGATGCGAACGAAACCGCCGAAGGGGATGGCGTTGATGCTGTAGTCGATGCCGGCGTGCCGGATCGCGGCGATGCGTGGCGGGAAGCCGAACGCGAATTCGAGCACCTTCATCCCGAGCAGCCGCGCGGTGAGGTAATGACCGAACTCGTGCACCGCGATGATCACGGTGAACGTCAGCAGGAACAGGATCAGCGTCGGGAGGAAGTCCATTCCCGGCTACACCAGGGCCGGCGCCGCTTGAAGAGCGGTGCGCACGGCACGGTCGACGCGGAGGATCTCGCCGAGGTCCGGCAACGCGGGGGCTCGCTGCGCCGCGCCAAGCGATGCGCCGCGGCGGAGGTACGGGGCGATCTCGCCGAAGCGGATCTCGCCCCGCAGGAAGCGCGCGACGGCCACCTCATCGGCAGCCGACAACCCGATCATCGCCGCGAGGTCGCCGGAGCGCGCGGTGTCGAGCACGGCCGCGAGGCACGGATAGCGCCGCTCGTCCGGCGCGCCCTCGAACCGCAGCGTCCGAACGCGGGACCAGTCGAGCCGCGCCGCGGGCGACGGCGCTCTGTCCCAGAGGAGCGCGTACTGGATCGGCAGGCGCATATCAGGTTCCGCGAGCTGCGCCTTCACGCTGCCGTCGACGAACTCGACAAGCGCGTGGATCACGCTCTCGGGGTGAACGACGATGTCGATGCGCTCGTAGGGGATCCCGTACAACCAGTGCGTCTCGACGACCTCGTAGCCCTTGTTCGCGAGCGTCGCCGAATCGATGGTGACCTTCGGGCCCATCTTCCACGTGGGGTGACGGAGCGCGTCGTCTGGCGTCACCGACGCGACCTCACTCAGCGGACGCTCGCGGAACGGCCCACCCGACGCGGTGAGGGCGACGCGCGAAACGTCTTCGATCCGCTCGCCGAACAAGCACTGCCAGAGCGCGCAGTGCTCGCTGTCCACGGGACGCAGCCGGTCCCCTGCCCCGCCCGCGAGCGGCACGACGAGGTGTCCGCCTGTGACGAGCACTTCCTTGTTCGCCAGCGCGACGCGTTTGCCCGCGCGAAGCGCCGCGAGCGTCGGCGCGAGTCCGGCGATGCCGGGCGTCGCCACCAGCACAAGATCGACGTCCGCTCGCGTCACGAGGTCGCAGAGCGCGTCGTCGCCGTCGCGCTCCTGCAGCACCGTCGCACCTGCGCCCGTTTCGCGCGCGATCGTCTCGAGCGCCGACGCGTTGCGCCCCGACGCGAGCGCGGTGACGCGCAGACGCTCGGGATGCGCGCGGACGACGTCGAGGGCCTGACGGCCGATGGAGCCGGTCGCACCGAGGATCGCGAGTCGTGTCACCACCTGACCATCATCCCACTCTCTCGGCGAGAGCCAGCGCCAACGCCACGAGCGGAGCGACGAAGATGAGGCTGTCGATGCGATCGAGCACGCCGCCGTGACCAGGCAGCATCGTGCCCGAGTCTTTCGCCCCCGCGGACCGCTTGATGGCTGATTCGAACAGATCGCTCGCGAATCCGACCGGGCCGACAAGGGCGGCAACGAGAAGCGTCGGACCTGTCTTGATCCCCGCGGATGTCGCGATAAGGAGCGCGACGACCGCCGCCGCGGCGAAGCCCGCCAGTGTCCCTTCCCACGTCTTCTTCGGGCTGATCCGCGGCGCGATGTGGCGCTTTCCGATCGACGCCCCTACGAAGTACGCGGTGACGTCCGCGGCCCATGTCGGCGCGAACGCGAGCGCGAGCCACACCGGGAATCGGCCGAGGTAGCCCTGCGTGAAGGCGCCGTTCGCCATCCACAGGTCGACGAGATAGCCGAACAGCAATCCGAGATAGAGCGCGCCGCCGAGGGTGAAGACCGCGCCAGCCACCGCAGGCGAGGGCCGATGCCGCACGCCTTCAGCGATGAAGACGAGGATCGCGACCACGCCGAACGCAGCGCCGAGCGCGATCGTCATAGGTAGTAGGCCGTCGGTCCATACGCTTCGGGCCAGGTGCGCGATGACGAACAGCACCGTGAACACGACCCCGATGAGCCAGGGCTGATATGGCCGGTACTTGAACAGCATGCGCAGCTCGAGGTAGCCGAGTGCGGCGAGTATCGCGACGAGCGCGACGAAGGTAGGCGGCGGGGCGAAGATCGCGGCGAGGACGATGACGCCGTAGACGAGTGCGGTGCCGACGCGCCGCTCGAGCCCGCTCACCTATCTGCCAAAGCGACGCTCACGCTCTGAGTAGGACGCGAGCGCGTCGTCGAGGTCGCGCACCGAGAAGTCGGGCCACAGCACACGCGTTGCCCACATCTCGGCGTATGCGACCTCCCACAGCAGGAAGTTCGACACGCGCAGCTCGCCGCCGGTGCGGATGAGCAAGTCGGGGTCGGGATGGCCCGGCGCATAGAGCCGGGACGCGATGGCCGCCTCGTCTATGGCGTCGGGCGCGAGCCCATCGCCGACAACGCGTCGCACCGCGTCGACGATCTCGGCGCGACCGCCGTAGTTGAACGCGAGCGTCATCACTCCGTGCGCGCACTTGGAGGTCGCCTCGACGGCGCCGGCGATCGAGCGCTGTAGCCCGGGCGACAGCTCGTGCAGCCTGCCGATGACTTCGAGGCGGACGTCGTCGCGGACGAGAGAATCGGTCTCGCGGCGGATCGTCTCCTCGAGGAGCGCCATGAGACCGCGCACCTCGTCTTCTTCCCGCGACCAGTTCTCGGTAGAGAACGAGTAGAGCGTGAGGTACTCGACACCGCGCTCCCGTGCCGCGCGTAGCGTCTTCCGGATCGTCTCGACGCCAGCACGATGCCCCGCGATCGCCGGGAGATGGCGTTCACGCGCCCAGCGACGGTTGCCGTCCATCACGATGGCGATGTGCCGCGGGACGGCGCTCATGCGCTCGCTAAACGGCGAGGATCTCTTTCTCCTTGGCCGCGCCGACCTCGTCGGCCATCAGGATGTAGCGGTCGGTCACCTTCTGGAGCTGCGCCTCGAGGCGCTTCACGTCGTCGGTCGATACGCCCGCGCTCTTCTCTTTCGAGCGCATCTCCTCGTGCGTGTGCCGGCGCAGCGTGCGGATCTCCACGCGCCCTTCTTCCACCTTCTTGTGCAGCACCTTGACCAGATCCTTGCGGCGTTCCTCGTTGAGCGCGGGGATGTTCAGGCGGATGACCGCACCGTCGGTGTTCGGCGCGACGCCGAGATCGGAAGACTGAATGGCCTTCTCGATGGCCTTGATGAGGCTCCGGTCGTACGGCTGGATGAGGATCTGCCGCGGCTCGGGTGCGTTGATCTGCGCGAGCTGGATGAGCGGCGTCGGAACGCCGTAGGCCTCGACCTCGAGCTGCTCCACCAGCGACGGCGCGGCGCGGCCGGTCCGGACCGTCGCGACGTCTTGCTTGAGCGCGTCGATCGCTTTCTTGAACCGCACCTCGGTCTGGGCGAGAAGGTCTTCGAGCGCCATCAGCTGTGCACCAGCGTGCCCACGTGCTCGCCCCGCGCGGCTCGCACCATCGCGTCCTTTTGCGAGATGTCGAAGATGATGATCGGTATTCGGTTGTCCTCGGCCAGCGCCGCGGCGGTCGAATCCATCACAGCGAGCCGCTTGTCGAGCAGGTCGCGGTGCGTGAGCTCGTCGATCTTCTTCGCGTCCTTCGTCGTCCGCGGATCGGCGTCGTACACGCCATCGACCTGGTTCTTGCCCATCAGGATCACGTCGGCGCCGATCTCCGCGGCGCGAAGCGCGGCCGCCGTGTCGCTCGTGAAGAACGGGTTGCCCGTTCCCGCGCCGAAGATGACCACGCGGCCCTTCTCGAGGTGCCGGATCGCCTTCCGTCGGATATACGGCTCGGCAACGTCCTGGATCGTGATCGCCGACTGCACGCGGGTCTGGACGTCCATCTGCTCGAGCGCGGACTGGAGCGCAAGGGCGTTGATCACCATGGCCAGCATCCCCATGTAGTCGGCCGTCGCCCGGTCGATGCCATGTTCGGCGACGGCGGCGCCGCGCATGAAGTTCCCGCCGCCGATGACAATGGCCACCTCGGCCGGAAGCTGCTGCACCTTGCGGATCTCCTCCGCGAGGTACTTGACGTATTGGGGCGAGATGCCGAACTTGCGCTCGCCGAGGAGCGCCTCGCCGGAGAGCTTGAGCAGCACCCGGCTGTATTTGGCCGCGCTGCGCTGCGTCATCGCCAGAAGTCTAGGACTCGCCCAGGGCGAAGCGCTGGATCCGACGCACGTGCACGTTCTCTTTGGTCGTCGCGGCGACCGCGGTGACCAGGTCCTTGATCGTCTTGGATCCGTCGCGGATATACGGCTGTTCGAGCAGCTCCTCGACGCTCTCTGGATCCATCGCCGCGACCTGCATCGCGACCTCCTGCGCCAGCTGACGGAAGTCGTCTCCGCGCGAGACGAAGTCCGTCTCGCTCGCGATCTCCACCAGTGCGCCGATCCTTCCATTCCCATGGATGTACGACGCGACGAGGCCTTCCTTCGCCTCGCGGCCCGACTTCTTCGCGACGGATTGGAGGCCCCGCTGTTTCAGGAGCCCCACCGCCTTGTCGAAGTCGCCGTCCGCATCTTCGAGAGCGCGCTTGCAGTCCATGACGCCCGCGCCGCTCTCGCCGCGCAGACGCTGGACGTCCTTCGGATCGATCTTCGTCATCACCCTCAGCTCTCCTCGGTGGTCTTGGCATCGGTGGTCGCTTCGGCTTCGGCCTCCGCGGCCACGTCTTCTTCTTCCTCTTCCGGCTCGGGCTCGTAGACGCGTGGCGTGCGCTTCGCGCGCGGCATGCCGATGCCTTCGAGCTCGGCTGTGGTCGTGGACGGCGCGTAGCCCATGTCCTCGGGGCTGGCTTCCTTACGGCTCGCGTCGAACATCGCGCGTCCCTCGATGATCGCATCGGCCATCTTCTGGCAGATGAGCTTCACCGCTCGGATCGCGTCGTCGTTGGCCGGGATGATCACGTCGATGAGATCTGGGTCGCAGTTCGTGTCGACCATCGCGACGACCGGGATCTCGAGCCGGCGCGCCTCCTCGACGGCGATGTGCTCGCGGTGCGGATCGACGATGAAGAGCGCCGCTGGAGGACGCTTCAGCTCACGCACGCCGGAGAAATAGCGGTCGAGGTGGAGCAGCTCGTCGTCGAGGCGAAGGGCGTCCTTCTTCGGCATGGTCGCGAAGTCGCCGCGTTCCTTGCGCTCGTGAAGCTCATTCAGTCGCGCGATGCGCTTCTGGATGGTGACGAAGTTCGTGAGGAAGCCGCCGAGCCACCGCTGATTGATGAAGTGCATGCCGGCGCGCTTCGACTCCTCGGAGATCGACTCCTGGGCCTGCTTCTTCGTCCCGACAAAGAGGACCTGGCCTCCGTCGCCGGCCACATCGCGAACGAACGCGTACGCCTCTTCGACCCTCGTGAGCGTCTGCTGCAGGTCGATGATGTGGATCCCGTTCCGCTCCATGAAGATGAAGCGCTTCATCTTCGGGTTCCAGCGGCGCGCCTGATGCCCGAAGTGGACCCCGGACTCCAGGAGCTGTTTCATGGTG
>JANNHF010000186.1:0-4623 GCA_031404235.1 Chloroflexota bacterium | reverse complement strand
AGCACCGCACGGCGAATATGCACACCCTCATCGCGATCGGCACCGGGACGGCCTGGCTGTACTCGACGGTCGCACTCCTCGCCCCGCAGCTCTTCCCGTCGGCCGAGCTCACCGACGTGTACTACGACGTAACGGTGGTCGTCACCGCGCTCGTCGTTCTCGGCATGGCGATGGAGATCAAGGCCCGCGGCCGGACGAGCGAGGCGATCAAGAAGCTCATCGGCCTGCAGCCGCGCACGGCGCGGGTGATCCGCGACGGTGTGGAGGAGACCGTGCCGGTCGCTGACGTTCGCGTCGGCGAGCTCATCGTCGTCCGACCCGGCGAGCGGATCCCGCTCGATGGGGCGATCGTATCCGGCGCCTCGGCCATCGACGAGTCGATGATCACCGGCGAGTCGATGCCCGTGGACAAGAGCTACGGAGACGAGGTCATCGGCGCGACGATGAACACGCACGGCTCATTCACGCTCCGCGTCACGCGCGTCGGCGCGGACACCGCGCTCGCGAGCATCGTCCGCCTCGTGCAGGACGCGCAGGCCACGAAGGTCCCGATCCAGCGCATCGTCGACCAGGTGAGCGCGTACTTCACGCCGATCGTCGTGATGCTCGCCCTGGCCGGCTTCGTCATCTGGTACGACTTCGGGCCCGCTCCCGCCTTCGCCTACGCGACGATCGTCATGGTCACCACGCTCATCATCGCCTGCCCCTGCGCCCTCGGGATGGCGACGCCGATGTCGCTCACGACGGGCATCGGGAAGGCGGCGGAGCACGGCGTACTGATCCGCTCAGGCGAAGCGCTCCAGGGCGCGCAGCGTCTGCAGACGATCGTGCTCGACAAGACCGGCACGATCACGAAGGGCGAGCCCGCGCTCACCGACGTCGTCGCGCTCGCGGGCTTTACCGAGGAACAGCTGCTGCAGCTCGTCGCGAGCGCTGAGCACGGCTCGGAACATCCTCTCGGCGCCGCCATCGTGAAAGGCGCGCTCGCGCGCCGGATCCAGCTGCGCCCGGTGTCGGACTTCACGGCGACGGTGGGCGGCGGGATCACAGCCAGGATCGACGGTCGCGAGGTCCGCGTCGGCAACGAGCGCTTCCTGCGCGATGCGGGCGTCGAGCTCGATGGACTGCCCGCGCCCTGGGCCGTGCTCGCCGAAGATGGCAAGACGCCGATGTATGTCGCCATCGACGGCACGCCGGTTGGACTGGTCGCGGTGGCGGACACGGTGAAGGAGGACTCGGTCCGCGCGATCAAGCGGCTGCGCGAGCTCGGCCTCGAGGTCGTCATGCTCACCGGCGACAACGAGCGCACCGCCAAGGCGATCGCGCGCCAGATCGGAGTCGATCGCGTGCGCGCCGAGGTGCTCCCGGGCGACAAGGCGATGGAGGTCCGCAAGCTCCAGCTCGAGGGCAAGCGGGTCGGCATGGTCGGCGACGGCACCAACGACGCTCCGGCCCTGACGCAGGCCGATGTCGGCTTCGCGATCGGCACCGGGACGGACGTGGCCATCGAGGCCGGCGATGTGACCCTCATCGGCGGAAGCCTGAGGGGCGTGGTGCTCGCGATCGAAGTCTCGCGCGCGACGATGCGCAACGTCTATCAGAATCTCTTCGGCGCCTTCATCTACAACACGCTCGGCCTGCCGGTCGCGCTCGGCGTGCTCTACCCGATCTTCGGGATCCTGCTGTCGCCGCTCCTCGCCGCGGCAGCCATGAGCTTCAGCTCGGTGACCGTGATCACCAACGCCAACCGCCTGCGGCACTTTCGCCCCAAGGAGACGCTCGTATGACCATTGACCAGATCCTCGTCACCGCGGCCGGCATCCTCGCGATCGCGGGCATCGGCGCATTCTTCCTGCTTCCCAAGGGCACGGAGACGCGCACCATCATCGGCTCCTCCGGCTATCAGGAGGCGATGATCCTGGTGAAGGGTGGGTACGCGCCCGACGTGGTCGTTGCCCAGGCGGGCATTCCCATCCGCCTGAGCTTCGTGCGCGAGGAGTCGAGCGCGTGCTCCGAGCGCGTCGTCTTCCCCGACTTCCGCAAGAGCACGCCGCTTCCGGAAGGGCAGTGCGTCGTCGTCGACCTTCCCGCGTCAAAGGCCGGCGACTACGGCTTCCAGTGCGAGATGGGCATGCTCCGCGGCAAGCTGGTCGTGCGGTGAAGCCCTGCGCGTGCCGCGACCCGCACCCGCTGCGGCGCGTCGTGCTCACGGGCGGGCCGGGTGCAGGCAAGACCGCGGTGCTCGAGCTGATCCGCCAGTCCTTCTGCGAGCACGTCAAGGTGGTCCCCGAGTCCGCGAGCATCGTCTTCGGCGGCGGCTTCCCGCGCGGCCCGAGCGACGGGCTGCGGCGCGCGGCGCAGCGAGCGATCTTCTACGTGCAGCGCGAGCTCGAGAGCGCCGCGAATACCGAGGACCCCGCGATCGTGCTGTGCGACCGCGGCACGGTGGACGGCGCCGCGTATTGGCCCGGTGCCGACACGCTCTGGTCCACGGTCGGCACCACGCGCTTGGAGCAACTCGCGCGGTACGACGCGGTGATCCACCTGCGCACGCCTTCCTCCACCGAAGGCTACGACCGGCAGAACCCGCTGCGCGTCGAGTCGGCAGCGGAGGCGGCGGTCATCGACGAGCGGATCGCGCTGGAATGGGACGGCCATGCGCGAAGGTTCACGGTCCAGGCGAACGCCGAGTTCTTGGTGAAAGCGAAGCAGACGCTCGATCTGCTGCGCGCCGAGCTGCCTGAATGTTGCCGGGGGCACCTCGCCCCGCACCTGAGCGAAGCGGCGTCGGTCGGCACACGCTCCGAACAGAGCTCTCCGCCGACGAATCTCACGCGTGCCGTGCGCGCGAGCTGACTGTGGGCATCCGCCTGGCCGCATTTTCGCTGGTCGTCGCCGCCCTGACCGCCGCGTGCGGATCGACGAGCCTCGCAACTCCTGCGGCGGACTCGCAGACGCCGGCGGCGGGAACGAGCATGGGCCTGGGCGAGCAGCGCAGCGAGGCCGCGGCCGTCACCGTCGGCGCGAGCTGGCTCGGCACCGGTGTGCCGGCCGTCCGCATCGTCATGGACACGCACTCGGTCGATCTCGATGGGTTCGACCTGGGGACGCTCGCACGCATGCGGCTCGACGGCGGTCCGTGGGTGGCGCCGAGCGCCTGGGACGCGCCGAAGGGCGGGCATCATCGCGAGGGGACGCTCGCGTTCGGCGCGCTCGATCGCGCCTCGTTCGACGCCGCCAGGATCATCGAGCTCGAGGTCCGCGATGTCGCCCTGCCCTCCCGCATCCTGCGCTGGGAGCGCCCGCGATGACCCGTCGCGCGGCGCTCTCCATCGCGCTCGGCGCGCTCGGCGCGGCCGCGCTCATCGCGCTCTACCTCGGGCTGGTCACCTGGGCGCAGGGTCCGGAGCACGCGCTGGAGCTGCTGTGGGGCGACCGCGTCTTCGTCGGTCTCATCAGCGCGGGATTCGGGACGCAGGTCGGACTGTTCACGTACCTGCGGCTGCTGCAGCGCGCGATGGCGCGCGAGTCCGTAGCGCTCGCCGGCGCTGGCACGGCGACGTCCAGCGTCTCGATGGTCGCCTGCTGCGCGCATCACCTCGCCGATGTGCTGCCGATCGTCGGTCTCTCGGGCCTCGCGGTGTTCCTGGTGGAGTTTCGCACGCCGCTCATGCTGCTCGGGATCGCCACGAACCTCGTGGGTGTCGCCGTGATGCTCCGTCAGCTGCGGCGCATCCGCGGCGTGTACCGCCTGGTAGCGCGCGCCGACGCGCGCCCGGCGTAGGGCGTGCATAGTCGCGAGATGACCGAGACCGTCTTCGAAGCCGCTGGACTGCTGCGGGGCAGCAGCGCTGCCGCGCTGCAGAGCCATCTGCTCCGCGAGCCGGGGATCCACCACGCTGAGGCGAACCCGGTGAGCCAGGTCGTCACCGTGGGCTATGACGAGACGCAGATCGGCGCAGAGCGCATCCGGCAGCTCATCGGCGACTTCGGCTGCCGCTGTGGCGGGGAGATCGTGCCGGAGCACCTGTGTCGTGACGAGCAGACCGCGATCGTCGGCAGCGCGGTGCCGCGAGCCGCGCACGCAGGCCACGAGATGCCCGCGGCCGCAGAGCACGCCGGTCACGCCGCCTCGGTGCCCAGCGGCGAGACCGCGCAGATGGGGCACGCCATGGGTCACGGCGCCGGCATGTCGATGGACGAGATGGTCCGCGACATGCGGAACCGCTTCCTCGTCGCGATCGCGCTCGCGATCCCGGTCTTCGCGTACTCGTCGCTCGCGACCGAGGTCTTCGACCTCCGCCTGCCGACGCCGTTCGGCATCTCGAACGCACTCCTCCTCTTCATCCTCTCGACCCCGGCGGTCTTCTGGAGCGGGCAGATCTTCTTCGTCGGCGCGTACCGCGCGCTGCGCAACCGGACGCTCGACATGTCGGTGCTGGTCGCGCTCTCGGTGGGCAGCGGCTACATCTTCAGCGTCGCGGCGACGTTCCTGTTCGAGGGCGAGGTCTTCTATGAGGCCGCGGTCGTGCTCCTCGCATTCGTGCTCTTCGGGCACTGGCTGGAGATGCGCGCCCGCGCCGGCGCGTCCGACGCCATACGCGCGCTGCTGGATCTCGCGCC
>JANNHF010000185.1:0-6261 GCA_031404235.1 Chloroflexota bacterium | reverse complement strand
GCGGGTGAGCGGATCGCGCTCGCGGAGGGCGTCGAGCACCTGGCCGCGGACGCGGCGTGCGGCATACGCGCCGAACGACGCGCCGACTTCGCCCCGGTAGCGCTGTGCGGCCTGGACGAGACCAACGACCCCAGCTGCGATTAGGTCCTCGCGGTCGGCACCGCGACATCGCGGATCGAGGGTGCGAGAGGCCACGGCTCGCGCGAACCCGAGGTGCGCGAGGATGCGCTCGTCGGTAGCCGGCGCATTGCTCATCCTCAGACCGTCGCGGCGTCGAGCACACATAGACTTTGCGACTCATGGCGAAGACATCGACGAAGGAAACCTGCCTGGCCGAGATGCGCGCCAGCTTCGCCGAGGTGATGGCGGTCGTCGACACGATCCCGCGCAAGAGGCTGACCGAGTTGGGCGTGACCGACGCGTGGTCGGTCCGCGACGTGCTGGCCCACGAGTCGTACGAGCGATGGGTGGCGGCGGCGATCTTCGGCGCCCTCGAGGGCCGCACGCCGACGAAGCAGGAGTATTACGGCCGCGACGACGCGCCTAGCGAGGCCGAGGACCAGAACGACGACACCGTGAACGCCTGGGTCGTGGCGCACGCTCGGACGCTGCCGGTCGACGACGTGCTGGCCGAGTTCCGCTCCGCCCACGATCGGCTGGTGGAGGCCGCCGAGGCCTGCGACGAGGCCGACTTCGAGGACCCGAATCGTTTGCCCTTCACAAAGGGGAAGACCCTGCTCGCGATTCTCCCCGGACAGTGCTGGGGCCACCACCGCGAGCACCTGCCACAGATCCAGCAGTTCGCCCGAAAGACTCTGCAGGGCGCGTGACGAACACGCGCGTCGCCGCTCTCTCCACCACAACCACTTAACGCGGGCAGCTCTGACAGGCCGCATCTGTCCCCCGGCGTGGACGAGGCCCACGACACCCCAGGCGATCAGGTCCTCGCGGTCTGCCCAGCGGCAGCGCGGGTCGAGTGATCGCGCCGCGACCGCTCGCGCGAAGGCAAGGTGCGCGATGATGCGCTCGCCGCTCGCCGGTCCATCCATCGTCGCCACGCTCCCCGGCGGCAACCTAGTCAGGTGCGAAGAGGGTGTCAATAGCCAATTGACGAAGATATCCACAGAAGCGGAAGGGTTCTTTGACCGGTATGCCTATCCGGACTGGCTTCGCGCGCACTGTGTGCTCGTGGGCCGGATCGCCGAGACGCTCGTCGCGGCGCGCGGGGACGTCGCCGCGGACGCACGGGACATCGCGCTAGCGGCGTATCTCCACGACATCGGGCGGAGCCCGCTCGTCGCCGGCGACACGCGCGAGCACAACGAGCTGTCGGCGCTGATCCTTGCGGCCGAAGGTCTCGCGGGCGCGGTGGAGCCCGCGCGCCGTCACGCGATCTACACCGTCCTCGATCGTGCGACGGCACCGACAACGCTGGCAGAGAAGATCGTGTACGTCGCGGATCGCCGCGGCGGGATGCGCGTCGAATCGGTGGAGGTCCGCGCGCGCGATACCGCCAGGCGGCATCCGCGTTTCGCGGCGGACATCGAGCGGGCGATACCGATCGCGCAGACCATCGAGCGCGAGGTCTTCGCGGGCCTGCCGTTCGCACCGGAAGAGCTGGAGGCCAATCTGATCACATGAGCGACTTCTTCCGGCTGCAGAAGCACATCGACGAGCTCTCCGCGATCGGCGCGCGGGATGGCGGGGTCACGCGCCTCGGGCTATCCACTGAAGAGCAGGCCGCGCGCGATCTCGTGGGGTCGTGGTGCGCCGCTCGCGGCGCCCAGCTCCGTCGCGACGCGGCCGCGAATCTGTTCGCGCGTTTCCCCGGGGAGCGCGACAAGGACCCGGTCGTATTGGTCGGATCGCACGTCGACTCGGTGCCGGAAGGTGGCCGCTTCGACGGCGCCCTTGGCGTGATCTGCACCATCGAGGCGATCGACTCTCTGCTCGACGTCGGCACGCGTTTCCAGCGACCGGTCGAGGTCGTGGCCTGGGCCGACGAAGAGGGCGCACGGTTCGGGATCGGCCTGTTCGGCTCCGCCTCGGCGTTCGGGCGGCTTCCGGCCCGCGCCGCCGAGCGCACCGATCGCAGCGGGATCTCGATCGCCGATGCGCTGCGCTCGCTGGGTGAGCAGGGTGATCCGTCGCTCGCTGCGCGTGACCCCCGCGAGATCGCGGCGTACTTGGAGCTTCACATCGAGCAGGGCCCTCGCCTCGCGGAGGCGAATCGCGCGCTCGGCGTCGTGGGCGACATCGTCGGCATCGTGCATGGGCGCGTGACGGTGAAGGGGCGGGCCGACCACGCGGGCACCACCGTCATGACCGCGCGGGCCGATGCGCTGCTGGGCGCCGCCGAGATGGCGCTCGCGCTCGAGACCGCTGCGCGCTCGCGCGAGAACACCGTCGGCACGGTGGGGGAGATCGGCGTGCGTCCGGGCGCGAAGAACGTCGTGCCCGGAGAGGCGAGCTTCTCGATCGACGTGCGTGCTCCCGATCAGTCGCGCATCGACGCCGTTATGGCGGACCTCCGGGCGGCTGCGGCGCGCGTGTCGGAGGCGCGCGGCCTCGAGACGACGATCGACGTCTTCAACGCCGTCCCGCCGACGCCACTCGATCTCTCGATGCGCGACCTTTTCACGAGGGCCGCGGCGAGCGTTGGTGTCGAGGCGCCGATGTTGTCGAGCGGTGCCGGGCACGATGCGCAGAACCCGCAGCTCGCCGGCGTCCCGACCGGCATGTTGTTCATCCGGTCGACCGGGGGCAGCCATACCCCGCGCGAATCGGCTGCGACCGTCGATGCCGCGCTCGCTGCGGACGCGCTGGCCTTCGCGCTGCGCCGGCTGGCGAGTTGAGGTCTGGCCGGCAGTACACTCGCCCCGCCAGTTGACGTGAACTGGCAAAGAGCCGCGGGGGAGACAGTCGTGGCGACGTTGGTCGGCCAATACCGGATCGGAGAGCTGGCCGCGAAGGTCGCCCTGACCGAGCGGACGATCCGCTACTACGAAGAGCTCGGCCTGCTGGAGTCCGTGAAGCGCCTCGACGGGGGCGTGCGCGTGTACACCGATGACGACGTTCGGCGACTCCGCTACGTCGGGAAGCTGAAGATGCTCGGACTCACGCTGCAGGAGATGCTCGAGCTCGAGCGCATGTACCAGCGGCACAGGTCGAACCGCAGCGTGTTGCCGCGTCTGATCGAGCTGCTCGACGCTCACCTCGCGACGCTGAACGACCGCATGGGCGAGCTCGGCGCGCTTCGAGATGAGATCCGGTCGTATCGCGAGCACGTCACACAGCGGCTCCTCGAGAACGACGAGTGACTGACGTCGTCATCGTCGGCGCGGCGCGCACGCCGATCGGCGCGTTCCTCGGCGGTCTCGCGCCGCTCGCGGCGCCGAAGCTCGGAGCGATCGCGATCCGCGCCGCCCTCGAGCGTTCCGGGGTCCCGTTCGAGGCGGTCGACGAGGTCTACATGGGCAACGTCGTGCAGGCCGGAGTCGGACAGGCCCCTGCGCGACAGGCCGCACTCGGGGCGGGACTGTCGCAGAGCGTTCCGTGCACGACGGTCAACAAGGTCTGCGGCTCGGGACTGAAGAGCGTCATGCTCGCCTCGTCGCAGATCCGCGCCGGCGAAGCGCGTTGCATCGTTGCGGGCGGCATGGAGTCGATGTCGAATGCGCCGTACCTCGCGCGCGGCCTGCGCACGGGGCTGCCGCTCGGCGAGCACAAGATCGAGGACGCGAACCTGGTCGACGGCCTGCTCGACGCCTATGGCGGCGGACACATGGGGCTCGGCGGCGAGAAGGCCGCGGAGTGCTGCGCGCTCACGCGCGAGGATCAGGATCGTTTCGCTGCGCGCAGCTACGAGAAGGCGCTCGCCGCGCAGCAGAGCGGCGCGTTCGACGCGGAGATCGTGAGCGTCGACGTCCCGGGGCGGAAAGGCGCGGTCACCACCGTCGCGAAGGACGAGACGCCTCGCGAGACCAGCTTCGACGCGCTCGCCAAGCTCGCGCCCGCGTTCAAGCCGGGGGGCACGATCACCGCCGGGAATGCGTCGAAGCTGAACGACGGCGCCGCGGCGCTGGTCGTCGCGTCGGCGGACCGCGCGCGCGAGCTGCGTGCCTCGCCCCTTGCGCGCGTGATCGCGCAGGCGCAGTACGCGCGCGAGCCCGAGCTCTTCCTGCTCGCACCGAGCGGGGCGATCACGCGCGTCCTCGAGCGCGCCGGCTGGGACCTCGACTCTGTCGATCTCTTCGAGGTGAACGAGGCGTTCAGCGGCATCGAGGGTGTGCGCCGCGAGCTAGGGATCCGCGAGGAGAGGTTCAACGTCAACGGCGGCGCCGTCGCGCTCGGTCATCCCATCGGCGCCTCGGGAGCGCGGCTGTTGGTCACGCTTCTCTACGCGCTTCGCGCACGGGGCAAGCGGCGCGGGATCGCCTCGCTGTGTCTCGGCGGCGGCGAAGCCGTCGCGCTTGCGGTGGAGACGTCATGAGCGACGAGCATGTGCCCAGCGTCGGCCCGGTGATGGCCTTCACGGCGAAGCGCGCCGAGGTCGTCCGCTTCTATACCGACATCGCCGGGCTGAAGGGCGAAGAGCAGGGGACCGCGACCTGGCTCGCGGCCGACAACGCGCAGCTCGTCGTGCATGACCCGGATGACCGCCAGACCGAGCCGGACGTGCGCGGTCAGCGCGGCTTCGTGGTGTGGTTCGCGATCGACGACGTGGCCACCGCGTACGCGCGCGCACGCGCCGCTGGCTGCGCCGTCGGCGAATTCCAGGGCGACTTTTTCTTCGCTCGCGACCCCGACGGGCGCTACGTCGGATTCCACGCGAATGAGGATCTTGGACATGGAGGGCACGCGCATGGTGGAGACGGTCACGACCACTGAGACCGGGACCGGCTTCGATCTGACGCTGAGCCAGGAGCAGGAGCTCGCGCAGCGCACGGCGCGCGACTTCGCACGCGAGAAGGTCCTCCCGCGCGCGCACGACATCGACGAGCAGGGAAAGATCCCGCACGAGCTGATCGCGGAGATGGCGTCACTCGGGTTCCTCGGGATCTACGTCCCCGAGGCATACGGTGGCGCGGGCCTCGACGCGCTGAGCTACGCGCTGGTCACCGAGGAGATCAACCGCGCGTGCGCGTCCACGGGCGTCGTCATGTCGTCGCACGTGTCGCTGGTCGTCGATCCGTTGCTCCATCACGGTAGCGACGCGCTGAAGGACCGCTTCCTCCGGCCACTCGCGACCGGCGAGAAGCTCGGGTGCTTCGCGCTGTCGGAGCCGGCCTCGGGCAGCGACGCGGCCGCCATGCGGACGTCGGCACGACGTGATGGCGACGCCTGGGTCCTGAATGGGACGAAGAACTTCATCACCAACGGCGCGAGCGCGGACCTCGCGCTCGTCTTCGCGCAAACAGATGCGAAGGCCCGCCACCACGGCATCGTGGCCTTCTTCGTCGAGAAAGGGACGCCGGGCTTCAGCGTTGGGAAGCTCGAGCACAAGCTCGGCATCCGCGGGTCCGACACCGCGCAGCTGGTCTTCCAGGACTGCCGCGTGCCCGCCGCGAACCTCCTCGGCGAGGCCGGCGAAGGCTTCAAGATCGCGCTCTCCACGCTCGACGGCGGGCGCATCAGCATCGCGGCGCAGGCCGTCGGCATCGCTCGCGCGTGCCTGGAGGACTCGCTCGCGTACGCCAAGGAGCGCGAGGCGTTCGGCAAGAAGATCGTCGAGTTCCAGGCGATCCAGTGGAAGCTCGCCGACATGGCCACCGAGATCGACGCGGCGCGTCTCTTGGTCTGGCGTGCCGCGACGCTGAAGGACCGCGGCGACAGCTACGTCCTCGCCGCGGCGCAGGCCAAGCTGTTCGCGAGCGATGTCGCGGTGCGCGCGGCGCGTGAGTGCGTGCAGATCTTCGGCGGCTACGGCTACCTCACCGACTTCCCCGCCGAGCGCCACTACCGCGACGCGAAGATCACCGAGATCTACGAGGGGACGAGCGAGATCATGAATCTCGTGATCGCCGAGGAGATCCTCAAGGAGCACGAGCGTTGAGCGCGCCGACAGAGGGGTTCGTCCTCCTCCTGCTCGCGCTGATCGTGCTCGGGTTCGGCGGATTCTTCTGGCGTGCGTCGCTGCTGTACCGGCTGCTGCGTCTGGGGCGCAACGAGGACCGGGGCGATCGGCCGCTGCGCCGGTTGCGCGACGAGATCGTGATCTACCTCGGACAGAGCAAGCTCCTGAAGCGCCCGTACTTCGTG
>JANNHF010000184.1:0-6556 GCA_031404235.1 Chloroflexota bacterium | reverse complement strand
CGAGGCGATCGTGTACGCGAACGCCCGGCCGATCCTCGTCGACGTGGACGAGCGGTCGATGCTCATGGACATCGGCTCGGTCGCGTCACGCATCACGCCGCGGACGAAGGCGATCGTCCCGGTGCACCTGTACGGGCGGACTGTCGACCTTAAGCCGCTGCGCCAGCTCGCGCAGGACCGCGGGATCACGATCATCGAGGACGCCGCGCAGGCACACGGCGCGCTGCTCGATGACGGAAAGCGGGCCGGCACCGGCGGCCGGGCCAACTGTTTCTCCTTTTACTGCAGCAAGAACCTCGGCGCTTATGGCGAGGCCGGCAGCATCACGACGAACGACGAGAAGCTCGCCGACGATCTGCGCGCGCTGCGCGAGCATGGGCAGTCGACGCGTTACTACCACCCCATCGTCGGATACAACGCGCGGCTCGACGAGATACAGGCCGCGATCCTGCGCATCAAGCTGCGGCGCCTCGACGAGTGGAACGCGCGTCGCCAGGCGATCGCCGCCCACTACAACGAGCTTCTCGGCGGTGGCCACATCATCACGCCCGAGATCCCGCTCGGTGGCCGCCACGTGTTCTATTGCTACGCGATCCGCGTGCCGGGCGGGCGGCGCGATGCGCTGCGCGCGCACCTCACCGAGCGCGGTATCGGGACGCAGATCCATTACCCGGTGCCGATCCACATGCAGGAGGCCGCGCAGTTCCTCGGCTATCGCAAGGGAGACCTGCCGGTGACCGAGAAGGTGGCGGGTGAGGTCCTGTCGCTGCCGATGTACGCGGAGCTGACCGACGCTCAGATCGACCGCGTCGCCGCGGGCGTCACGGAGTTCATGAAGAAGGCCTGACCCGCAGGAAGGCCGTGAACCAGCGCGACACCTCGCCGGCGGCATCGGTCGCGGCGGCCATCTGGCGCGCGATCTCGTTGATCTTCGCTTCGTAGTCGGGTTGCGCCGGCGCGACGAGTAGCGGATGGACGACCCGCGCGATGAGGTCGTACAGGCCGTACCGCCGTACCTGCACGATCTCGAAGTGACGGCGGAGGAACGGCCACAGCGTCATCTCATCGAGGTCCGAGTTGAACGGGACGTCGGGCATGCGCGGCAGACCCATCTGCTCGCGGAGCGAGTTGAGCCCCTCGCGGCCCTGCCGCGTTCCCTCCTGCATCACGAAGTACCCGCCGGGTCGGATCACGCGCGCGATGTGCTCGATCGCCTTCTGCTGGTTCTCCCAGGTCGCGAGGTTGATGAGGCAGCGCTGGGTGACCGCGACGCCGAAGCTCTGCGCCGGGTAGGGAAGCGGCGACAGGATGTCACGGACCTCGAAGGTGACGTTCTTGATTTCCCCGTACTCACGCTTCGCGCGCGCGATCATCGGCTCGGAGTAGTCGAACGCGACGACGTGCTCGGCGTGCTTTGCAAAGATCGCGGTCGAGTAGCCATTGCCGCAGCCGACGTCGAGGATCCGCTGTCCGGCTGGGATGTAGCGAAGCGCCTCGTCGATCTCGAGCGTCCGCTGGTTGCGGTCGGTCATCGTGACGTAGGTGCCCTGGAGCTGGGTGTCCTTCGCGCGGCCGTCCCACGTTTCCTTGATGCGGTCGATGGGCGAAGTTTACCGGCCGCGACGGACGCCCCTTACGAGCGCCCGCCGCCGCGGCCGAGCTACGTGAGGTTGTTGCCGATGTTGCTGAAGATGTTCGAGATCTGGTCGCGGAGGAAGATCATGGCCACGATGACCGCGATCGCGATCACCGCGATGATGAGTGCGTATTCGACAAGGCCCTGACCGTCCTCGTCACGGAGAAACATCTGAAGATCCATTGCTGATTGGTCCTCCTTCCCTTCGTTCTGCGTTCGCCGGTAGTGAGGTGTTGGGCGAATTCTGCCCCTCTTGGAAGGCCATCATCATCCCCCAACCGGCTGCCCTCTAGGGGGACATTGGTCCTACCGTCTGGCGGAAAGCCTACGAGTGAGCACCCCTGGCTGGGGACCCAGCTTCCCTCAACCGCTAACGGCTGAGGGGCCACCGTGTTCAGTCGGTCCTCAGTAGGCTGAGCCGCATGGGGCGGATGGTCGTGACGGGCGGCGCCGGCTTCATCGGAAGCCACGTCGTCGACCGGCTGGTCGAGGAGGAACACGAGGTGGTCGTGATCGACGATTTCTCGGTCGGACGCGAGGAAAACCTGGGTCAACACGCACGCGATCCACGCGTCACCGTGGAGCGAGCGGATGTCCGTGATCAGCAGGCGATGACGCGGCTGCTGCGTGGCGCAGACACGGTGTTCCATCTCGCAGTGCAGTGCCTGCGAGTTTCGCTGTACGACCCGCTGCTCGTGCACGACGTGAATGCGACGGGAACCCTCATCACCTGCCTGGCCGCGCGCGACGCGAACGTCCGGCGATTCGTCTACGTGTCCTCGTCGGAGGTGTACGGATCCGCGGTCTCGGCGCCAATGAACGAAGACCATCCGCTGGGGCCAATCACGCCGTACGCCGCGAGCAAGCTGGCGGGAGAGATGTACGCGCTCTCATTTGCCCGGACGCACCGGCTCCCGGTGATCATCGTGCGCCCGTTCAATTCGTACGGCCCGCGGGAGCATCACGAAGGCGCGAGCGGCGAGGTCATCCCGCGATTCGTGATCCAAGCGCTGTGTGACGTCCGACCGACGATCTTCGGCGACGGCGAGCAGACCCGTGACTTCACGTGGGTTCTGGACACCGCGCTCGGCATCGTTCGCGCTGGGGAATGCGACGAGCTTCTAGGCCGCGCCGTGAATGTCGCATGCGGCGAGGAGGTGACGGTGAAGCGCGTCGCCGAGATCATCCTGCGGAGCCTCGGCCGTGAGTGGCTCGGCATCGCCCATGCTGCCGAACGTCCCGGCGATGTCCGCCGGCACTTCGCGGACATCGGACTGGCGCGCCGGCTGCTCGGCTTCGCTCCGACGGTATCGATCGAGGAGGGGATCCGGCGTTACGTCGACTGGTTGCGCCGGAGTGCGTCAGATCCCCACGTGCTGCTGGCCGAGCAGCAACAGGTGAACTGATGAAGATCCCGATCACCAGGCCCGCACTCGGCGAGGAGGAGGCACGCGCTCCTTATGAGTCGATCAAGAGCGGCTGGGTGACGCAGGGTCCGAAGGTCGCGGAGTTCGAGAAGGCGGTGGCGTCGTACGTCGGCGCGAAGCATGGCGTGGCGACGACGTCGTGCACGACCGGATTGCATCTGGCGCTCGCGAGCATCGGCGTCGGCCGCGGCGACGAGGTCATCGTTCCGTCGTTCACGTTCATCGCCTCGGCCAATGCCGTGCTGTACACCGGCGCGGACGTCGTCTTCTGCGAGGTCGACGCGCGTACGTTCAACGTGGATCCGAGTGACATCGAGAAGCGGATCACCAAGCGCACGAGGGCGATCGTGCCCATCGACCAGGTGGGACTCGGATGCGACATCGACGCGGTCAACGACATCGCGAAGCGACACGGCATCGAGGTCGTCGAGGACGCCGCGCCCGCGATCGGCGAGTCGTACAAAGGACGCAAGGTCGGCGCGAACGCCCATCAGACGGTGTTCTCCTTCCATCCGCGCAAGGTCATCACCACCGGCGAGGGCGGAATGATCACGACCGACGACGACGCGCTCGCAGACCGCGCGCGCAAGCTGCGCGCCCATGGCATGAGCGTGTCCGACCTCGAGCGCCACCGTTCGGACCACGTGATCATGGAGGAGTACGACGAGCTCGGGTTCAACTACCGCATGACCGACATCCAGGCGTCCATCGGCCTCGTGCAGATCCGCCGCCTCGACGAGCTGCTGAGGGTGCGCCGCGCGAGGGCGAAGCGCTACAACGACGAGCTGTCCGAGATCCGCGGCATCGCGGTGCCCTATGTGCCCCCGTACGCGGAGCACACCTATCAGTCCTACTGCCTGCGTCTCACGAAGGACTGCCGTCTCGGTCGCGAGGAGCTCATGACCAACCTCTTGCAGCGCGGCATCGCGACGCGCCGCGGCGTGATGGCCTCGCACCTCGAGAAGGCGTACATCTCGCGCTACGGCAAGGTGAGCCTGCCTGTGACGGAAGAGGCGACGCGAACCACGCTGCTCATTCCCCTCTATGCCGCGATGACCGACGAAGAGCAGACGTACGTCATCGACGGGCTGCGCGAGGAGCTCGGCGCCAGGTAGTCTCTTGCACCGAGGCCCAGCGTTGGTGTATACATACACCATGGCCGATCTTGAGCGCACCCAGATCTATCTCACTCGCGCGGAGCTCTCGGTTCTCGACCGGATCAAGGAAGAGACCGGAGTGTCGCAGTCTGAGCTCGTGCGGCGTGCCATCGACCAGGCCTACTTGGGCCACGACGTCCGCACTCGCGAAGAGCGGCTATCGATCGTGGAGAAGGCGGCCGGGGCATGGACCGGCCGATCGGAAACCGGCGCCGAGTACGTCGAACGACTGAGATCTGGTCGGCTTGCTCGAACGCACGCCCGGCGCCGATGACGATCGCCGTCGACACGTCATTCCTCGTTGACGTGCTCCGAAAGCACGGACCCGCTGTGGAATTGCTGAGGTCGTACGTTCGTCAAGACGAGCACCTCGTGGGTTCGATCGTGGTACGGGCTGAGATCCTTGCCGGCATGCGATCGCGCGAGGAGGCTCGCACTCGGCAGCTTCTCAGCCTGATCCAATGGGAACCCGTCATGGAGCCTGAATCGGAAACAGCGGGTGAGTTGGGTCGCAAGCATCTTCCAGCGAACGCCGGGATCGACACGCCGGATCTCCTTATCGCGGAAGTCGCGCTCCGGTTTGGCGCTCCGCTGGTCACCGCCAATTTGAAGCATTTCAAGTCGCTCATCCCCGGTGTCGAGGCGCTGTACTAGCCGCGCCCTCAGATCCGGCGCAGCACACGGTCGCGCGCGACCTGTCCGAGTTGCACCAGGTACTGCATGATCTCGCGGCGCCCGAACTTCGATTTGCCGAGCTCGCGATCGCGGAACACGTACGGGATCTCCACCGCCTTCTTGTAGCGGCCGCGCGCCATCACCTCGAATCCGATCTTGAAGCCGATCGGGTTGAGCTTCACGCCATCCAGCGCGGTCTTCCGGATCGCGAAGAAGCCCGACGTGCAGTCGCGGATCGGCACGAGCACGTTGCCCAACAGACACGCCGCGCGCGACACGACCCGCCGCCTCAGCGGCCAGTCCTCGGTGCCGCCTCCGGTGACGTAGCGGCTTCCGACGGCGAGGTCCGCGCCTTCATCGATCGCCGACACGAGTCTCGGCACCGCCTCGGGCGGATGCGACAGGTCCGCGTCCATCACGACCAGCACGTCGCCGCGCGCCTGCGCGAATCCCGCGAGAACGGCGGAGGCGAGCCCGGCCTTGCCCGGCCGACGCACGACGCGGACGGGATGCTTGTCGGCATACGACTCCGCGAGGTCCGCCGTGCCATCGGGTGAGCCGTCGTCGACGACGATCAGCTCCCACGTGTGCATGACGAGCGCCTGCGCGAGACGCGGCACGAGTTGGCGCAGCGAACCGACCTCGTTGTATGTGGGAACGACGACGGAGATGAACGTGCGGCTAGTCTAGGGTCCGTGCGCGTCACCTTCGATGCGCGCCATCTGCAAACGGTGGCCCGTGTTCGCGGTATCGGTCGCTACACACGCAACCTGCTCGCGGCGTTCGCGCGCCTCGCGCCGGACGACATCGAGTGGACGCTGCTGCGACTCCGCAATTTCCCACCGGCCGATCCCTCGCCGCTGCCGCCGCATCGCGATCTGAACACGCTGCGTCTGCGTCGACCGGAGCTGTCGATGCTCGTCGTCGACCCGATCCTGCTGTCGGCGGAGCTCGCCGTCGCGCGGCCGCGTGTGTATCACTCCACGCAGCTCGGGCTCCCGGCGCTGCGCCGCTGCCGCGCGGTCATCACGATCCACGACCTCGCCCCGCTTCGCTGGCCGGAGCATTACCTGCGTTTGCCGCATGCGCGCGTCGGTCATGCGTGGGAGTACTCGCTCGCGCGACGGGCCGACGCGATCATCGCCGTATCCGAGGCGACGCGGCGCGACGTCGTCGAGCTGCTGCGGGTGCCGCCCGAACGCGTGACCGTGATCCCCGAGGCCGTCGACACCGAGTTCCGGCCGCCGTCCCCCGAGGAAGGCCGGCGAGTGGCGGCAACCTTTGGCGTGCCCGGCCGGTACGTTCTGTATGTCGGCCAGTTCGATCCCCGCAAGAACATGGATGGTCTCCTCAGCGCGTTCGCCCGCGCGGCCGCCGTTGACGGCGAGCTGCGCCTGGTCATCGCCGGGGATCTCGGCAAGCTTGCCTCGTTCCTCACGCGCGCCCTCGAGCGCACGCGCGCGCCACGCGAGCGCATCGTCGTGACGGGCCGGGTGGACGATCCGACGCTGGCGGCCCTCTACGCGGGCGCGGAGTGCCTTCTCCACGCCGCGCTGCTGGAGGGCTTCGGCCTGACCCCGCTCGAATCGCTCGCCGCCGGGACTCCCGTGGTCGGCTACCGCGCCGGCGCGGTCGAGGAGGTCGTCGGGGATGCCGGATCG
>JANNHF010000183.1:0-3802 GCA_031404235.1 Chloroflexota bacterium | reverse complement strand
GACGCTACCGCGGGCGAGGCGAGCAGACCGAGCAGCTCGAGTCCGATCTTGTGGAGCGGTTGCGTCAGCGAGGCGGCGACGACGTTGCGGTCGCGGGCGGCGCCGCCGACGTTGCCTCGGTCGGGGACGGCCTCGGCGGCGCCGTTTCCGTTCGCTTGTCCGCCGACCTCGTCGCTCGCGTGCGGCGCCTTCGCCCACTGCATTACGTCGTACTCGGGGGCTTCGTCCGCCAGCAACGCGGGCGGCAGCGTCGCGACGATCTCGTCGCCGCTCAGGATGGTCAGCACCTCTTCTTGGGTGACTTCTCCCACTCGTACGCCGTGCAGCTCCCATTGGTGGAAGATCCGCTCGACGTCGGCTTCGCGGCCGGGCCGTGCGATCACCAACATCCGCTCCTGCGACTCCGACAGCATCACTTCGTAGGGCGACATGCCCTTCGCGCGTCGCGGCACCTTGTCAACGTCGATCCGCATGCCGACACCGCTGCGTGCGGCGACCTCGCTCGAGGCGCACGTGAGTCCGGCGGCGCCGAGGTCTTGCACCGCTTCAACTGCATCGGTCTCGACCAGCTCCAGGGTCGCCTCCATCAGCAGCTTCTCGAGGAATGGATTCCCCACCTGCACGGACGGCCGCTTCGCGTCGTCCTGCGCTCCGAGCTCGAAGCTCGCGAGCAGCGAGGCGCCAGCGATGCCGTCGCGGCCCGTGTCGGAGCCCACGAGGTACACCGCGCTCCCCGGCCGCGCCGTGTTCGCCCGCGAAAGTCGGTCGCGGCGCACCAGACCCACGCACATCGCGTTCACGAGCGGGTTCTCGAGATAGCAGGGCTCGAACGAAACGTGGCCGCCGACGTCCGGGATGCCGACGCAGTTCCCGTAATACGAGATCCCGCCGACGACGCCGGAGAGCAGGCGCCGCGCGCGCGGCGCGCTCGGCGGTCCGAAGAACAGCGCGTTGAGCACGGCCACGGGCCGCGCGCCCATCGCGAAGACGTCGCGCAGGATGCCGCCGACGCCGGTGGCCGCTCCCTGATAGGGCTCGACCGCGGACGGATGGTTGTGGCTCTCGACCTTGAACGCGCACAGCAGACCGTCGCCGAGGTCGACGGCGCCGGCGTTCTCGCCGGGTCCGAGCGCGACGCGCGCGCCTGTGGTCGGCAGCGTCCGAAGCAGCTTCTTCGAATGTTTGTAGGCGCAGTGCTCGCTCCACATCGCGCCGAACATCGCCCACTCCAGCGCATTCGGCTCGCGGCCCATGAGCTCGCGCACGCTGGCGCCCTCAAATGGTGTGAGGCCGACTTCCGAGAGGATCTCCAACTTAGGCTGCGCCGTTTCCGCCCCCGTGAGCATGGGGGACGAGCTCATGCCGGAGTGTCGGCTCCGATGAAGCGCTCGATCTGATCGGCGAACGCCAGCAGATCGGCGACGCGGGTCTGGACCTGCGTGTACACCTCGTCGATGTCCGTCTGCTCGCGGTCGTACGCGAGCAGATTCCGCAGGCTGGCGAGCTGCTCGAGGCGATACGCGAGCTGCTTGTCGATGATCCCGTGCTTAGCGATGGCGTCGAGGATGTCGTGGTACGCCTCGGGTTTGGGTAGTGCGAGCGCCATCACGAGGTACGCGCCGGTGCCGAACAAAAGCTCGACCGCCTGCTGGAGGTACCACTGCGCCAGTCCGTAGAGCTTGGGATCGGAGCGGAACTTCGTGCGCTCGATCGGGCGGAGATCCGACAGCAGCTGCGTGTATTCGCGCAGGCGCGCGAGACGCGCGAACACGTACTCCGCATCGATCGCGAAGCGCTCGCCCTTGGTGCGCTCCGCGAGCGCCTTGCTCTGGATGTCGTCGTACTTCTGGAACTCGAGGTACTCCATGACCGCGCGCGCTTCCCACTGCACCCGGCGCCGCTGGTCGCGCTGGAAAAGGAGGCTCCAGCTGCGGATGACCTGAGCGCGCTGGAGCAATGAGGCCTGGTTGAGGATCACCACGTCGAGGCCCTGCGTGTCGAGCGTCTTCGAGAGCTCGCTGACGAAGTACACCTGGTAGTCGAAGAACTCGTTCGTGCGCACCTTGTCGTGGAGGAGAAGGCCGACGCTCTGATCGGCAAAGGCGCCGGCCAGCTTCCGCGCGGCGGGGGTGCCCTGGCCGTAGGCAGCGTCCACCGGGCTCGTCTGAAAGAGCGACTGGAGTTGGGCCTGTTTCTCAAAAAGGTCCATCCCGATACCTATCTATATACGGCAGGAGCCATGCCTGCCAGGGCCGGGGCCAGATTGGCGAGGACCCGATACCCGTCGGTCCCCCCTAAGAGGGCTTCCGAACACCGTTCCGGGTGAGGCATGAGGCCCACGACGTTGCGGCCCTCGTTGCAGACGCCGGCGATATTGGCGAGCGATCCGTTGGGATTCGCGGCGGCAGTGGCGCCGCCACGCTCGTCGGTGTAGCGGAACACGACCTGCCCGCGCGACTCGACATCGGAGAGCGTCTCGTCGTCCGCGACCCAGCAGCCCTCCCCGTGCGCGATCGGCATCCGGAGGACCTGTCCGCGCAGGCCCGCGGTCCACGGCGTGTTGTCGCTCTCGACGCGCAGGTGGACCCAATCGCAGCGGAACTCGAGGCCGCTGTTCCGCACCAGCGCTCCGGGAAGGAGGCCGGCCTCGCACAGGATCTGGAAGCCGTTGCACGAGCCGAGCACGAGCTTGCCGGCGTCGGCGAAGCGGCGCAGCGCCCGCGTCGCGGGGGAGATCTTCGCGATCGCGCCGGCGCGGACGTAGTCGCCGTACGTGAAGCCGCCCGGGACGACGGCGGCGTCATATCCCGTGAGGTCGGCGTCCTCGTGCCACAGGATGTCGCTCTCCACACCCGGCACGAGTGACAGCGCGTGCTGGAAGTCGCGCTCGCTCCAGGTACCCGGGTAGCGGAGGATGGCGACCCTCATCGCTTGCTCGACACGCTTGCGATCCGGAAGCCGGCTACCGCGAAGTCCTGATCAAAAGTAAGAGCCTCTGTGATGCGAAGCGAGCGCATCACGGCAAAGCTGGCGGCGTCGACGAATGAGTAGGAGCGCTCGTCGTGGCGTCGCAGCCACCTGATCGCGTCCTCTTCGAGGTCCTCGGTCACGAAGACCGTGCGGACCCTGGGGGAGCGCTCGAGGCGGTCGAGGAAATCGACGGCGTCTCCATGACCGGAACGACGCCGCAACAGGGTCCACGTTTCACCGCGAACGTGATTGGTCGTGACGAGCGGTCCGGCGGCGTGCTGGCCCATCAAGGCTTTGGCTTGGGCATGATTCGTGTCCTTCCGGTCGCCGAAGGCCAACCAGAACGCGGTATCGACGAAGATCATTTAGCGCTGCGGCGTCGAGGGGCGCGCGCACTCTCGCGTACCGCGCGTCGCGGCGTAGCGTCAGCCCCAGCGTCTCCGTACACGATGTCATCGATCTCCTTCGGATCGACCGGCTCGAACGAGTACCGACCCGCCATTTGCCAGATGGGGTCTGCTTCGAGTGGCGGCAAGGGCTTCACCTGCTTGCGCACGAACTCCCTTATGAGCGATGCCTTGGAACGGCCCTCGCTGTTGGAAAGACGCTCGAGTTCCGCGTCGAGGTCTTCGTCGATGAGGATCTGGAGCCTCTTCATCTTCGTTTTGTGAGTATACATCATCTAAGAGATGTATGTGTAGCCGACGGGCCTCACGCCACACCTGTGGTCAGTTGCCCGAGCTCGTACGTGTAGTCCTCGATCACCGGGTTGGCGAGGAGCTCATTGCCCATGACGCGCACCGCATCGCGCGCGGCGGCCTCGTCCGCCGCG
>JANNHF010000182.1:0-2278 GCA_031404235.1 Chloroflexota bacterium | reverse complement strand
CAGGGCGATCGAGCAGGGGCCGCAATCCGACCGACGGCAACTGCTCGACAGCCGCTCGCAAAGCGCACTACGAGACCTTCAACAAGATCCTCAATGAAAACCAGCCGTACAACTTCGGTTACTCGAACAACTCGCTGGCCGTCTCGCAGAAGACGCTGCAGAGCTTCAACCCGGCCTCGTACAGCACGATCTACAACATCCACGAGTGGTGGATCAAGAAGTAGCGACGTAGTTCGGTGGGGGCGCCCGCAGGGGCGCCCCCACTCCGGGGAGGAGCGCCTTGCGCAACTTCATCCTGCGTCGGCTGATCTACGCGATCCCCACCCTGATCGGCATCTCGATCATCACGTTCGTCATCGTGCGGATGGCGCCGGGCGACCCGATCCGTCTCTTCACCTTCGGTCAGCGCGACATCACCGGCGAGGACATCGAACGCCTCCGCGAGGTCTACGGGCTCAACAAGCCGCTGCCCATCCAGTACGTGGATTGGCTCATCGCGGTCCTCCAACTCAATTTCGGCCAATCCTTCATCTACCACCAGGACGCGTTCCAGCTCCTGCTCACCCGCGTTCCAAACACCCTTCAGCTCGCGGTCGTCGCGCTCGGGCTGCAGCTGCTCATCGGCGTCCCGCTCGGCGTGATCGCCGCCTTGAAGCGCGGCACCTGGATCGACGGCGTCATCCGCGTATTCGGGGTCGCCGGGCACGCCGTGCCGGCGTTCTGGCTGGGGCTGGTGTTGATCATCATCTTCGCCGTTGGGTTGCGCTGGTTGCCCAGCCAGGGCGTGCTCACCGTTGGGAAGGACGTCTGGGACATCCCCGACCGCCTCCGACACATACTTCTGCCAGCGTTCGTGCTCTCGCTCACCGGCATCGCCAACTACTCGCGCATCCTGCGCACCGAGACGCTCGATGTTCTGGGCCAGGACTTCGTCCGCACCGCGCGCGCGAAAGGTCTGCACGAGCGGACCGTCGTGTTCGTACATGCGCTGCGGAATGCGCTCATCCCCGTGGTGACCGCGCTTGGCGGCATCCTCGCGGGCCTCGTCGGCGGCGCCCTCGTGGTGGAGCAGGTCTTCTCGTGGCCGGGCGTCGGCCAGCTCACGTTCCAGGCGGCTATCGCGAAGGACTACCCGATCGTGCAGGCCGCGACGATGTTCGTGAGCGTGCTCTTGGTGATCAGCTACCTGTTACGCGACATCGCGTACGCGATCGTCGATCCGCGGATCAAGACGGGTTAGGTGGCCTCGACGACCGCGACCATCCGGGCGCCCTCCGCCGCTGAGAATCTCCTGTTGCGGCCGCCGCGCAGCCTCTGGTCCAACGCCTGGTACAAGCTGCGCCGCGACCGCCTCACGGTGATCTCGTTCGCTGTGCTCGTCGTGCTCGGGCTCCTGTCGCTGGCGGCGGACGTTCTCGCGCAGCACGTTTTCCAGTACACGTTCGAGAAGCAGGATCTGCTCCACACCTACGAGAAGCCGACGTTCGAGACGCCGGCATACCTCCTCGGCTCGGACGAGATCGGTCGCAGCCAGGTCGTGCGCCTCCTCTACGGCGGGCGCGTGTCGCTGGCCGTGGGGTTCGTTGCCGCGATCGTCAACCTCACCGTCGGGGTCGCGATCGGCCTCACCGCCGGCTATATGCGCGGTCGCGTCGACGATCTGTTCACCTGGTTCGTGACCACGCTCAACTCGATCCCGACCATCTTCCTGTTGCTCATCTTCGCCGCGCTGTGGGAGCCCGGCCCGGCGCAGCTGACGCTCGTCATCGGTCTGCTGTTCTGGACCGGCATCTCGCTGTTCGTGCGCGGGCAGACGTTCGCGCTTCGTGAGCGGGAGTTCGTGGTCGCGGCGAGGACGATCGGCGCACGGGACCGACGCATCATGTTCAAGCACATCCTTCCCAACATCCTGCCGCTCATCATCGTGCTGGCCGCGATCGACATCGGCGCGATCATCCTCGTAGAGTCGGCGCTTTCTTATCTGGGCCTCGGCATCCTCCCGCCCACGCCTTCCTGGGGGAACCTCCTCACCAACGCCACGACGTACTTCGTCCGTGCGTGGTGGCTGGTAGTGGCGCCGGGCCTGATGATCTTCCTGACCGTCCTCTGCCTGTATCTCATCGGTGACGGGCTGCGCGACGCGCTCGACCCGCGGCTCAAGGCGGAGTCGTGATCAACTAGGAGGCGAGTGCTGGTGCGCCTAGTTATCGCCGCGGCCATCCTCGCGCTGGCCGGATGTCAGGTAGCTCCGGTCGCGGGCTCGCCGACGCCTCTGCCC
>JANNHF010000181.1:0-5209 GCA_031404235.1 Chloroflexota bacterium | reverse complement strand
GACGTACGGCATGTCCCCCACCGGGCCGGCCGTCCCACGCGCGTGCTCGCTGCCCGCGTGCTCGTGGTCGGCGAGGTATTGCGAGCGCCGCCGCGCGGCGAGGTACGAATACGGCCGCGTGCTGTACGACCAGAGCGCCGTCGCCGCGAGCCGCTGCTCGAGATCACGGAGCACGTCCAGGTCATCGCCGACGCACCACAGCAGCAGATCGGCGTCGGCCCGCGTGCCAACGAGCGAGTACGCGTGCACGCGGGCCGCGGCGCTCGCGGCCGCGGCGGCGAACTCCTGCTTTTGCGCAGCACGCACGCGCTCCTCGAGGCGGCGCCACTCCGGCGAAACGGCGAGCGTGAGGTAGCGGTAGAGCTCGTTCATCGGGTCTCCTTCAATGACGCGGCCGCCGACGCGACGACCTCATCGACGGTGTCTTCGTCGTGCGCGAGCGAGAGGAACAGGCACTCGAACTGCGACGGCGGCAGCAGCACACCGCGGCGCAGCATCGCGCGGTGGAACGCGGCGAACCGTTCGCGATCGCTCGTTCTCGCGTCGTCCTCGTTCCACACGACGCGGTCGGTGAAGAAGAGCGTGAGCAGCGACGCGACTCGCTGAACGCGCGCGGCGACGCCCGCCTGCCGCGCGGCCGCGACGAGCCCGCGCTCGAGGCGTCCGCCGAGCGATTCGAGCCGCGCGAACGCCGCGTCGTCGAGCAGGTCGAGGGTTGCGATGCCCGCGGCCATCGCGAGCGGATTGCCCGACAGCGTGCCGGCCTGGTACATCGGGCCGAGCGGAGCAACGTGCCCCATCAGCGCGCGCGAGCCGCCGTACGCCCCGACGGGGAGTCCGCCGCCGATGACCTTGCCGAGACAGGTGAGGTCCGGCCGCACGCCGGTGCGCCCCTGCGCGCCGCCCGGGCCAACGCGGAATCCGGTGATGACCTCATCGAACACGAGCAGCGCGCCGGTGCGATCCGCGAGCCGCCGCAGACCCTCGAGGAAACCCTCGCGCGGCGGGACGCAGCCCATGTTCCCCGCGTACGGCTCGACGATGATGGCGGCGAGCGCCGTGGCGTCCGCGACGCGCTCGGCGCCGGCGAGGTCGTTGTACGCCACGGTGAGCGTCCCCGCCGCGGTCGCCGCCGGCACGCCGGCGGAGTCCGGCAGGCCGAGCGTGGCCACGCCGGAGCCGGCTTTCGCGAGCAGCGCGTCGGCGTGCCCGTGATAGCAGCCCGCGAACTTCAACACCGCGTCGCGTCCGGTTGCCGCGCGCGCCAGACGGAGCGCGCTCATCGCGGCCTCGGTGCCGGACGAGACGAACCGGATCATCTTGATGCTCGGCAGCGCGGCGGCGATCAGCTCTGCCAGCTCGACCTCTCCGGGCGTCGGCATGCCGTACGACGTGCCGCGCGCCGCCTGCGCGGTGATCGCGGCGACGACGGCGGGGTGCGCGTGACCCGCGATGAGCGGGCCCCAGGAGCAGATGAGGTCGATGTACTCGCGGCCGTCCGCGTCGCGTACGCGCGCACCCTGTCCGGAGACGATGAACGGCGGCTCGCCACCGACGGCGCGGAACGCGCGCACCGGGCTCGACACCCCGCCGGGCATGAGCACGCTCGCGCGCGCGCGGAGCTCCGCGTTCTTCGGGGTGCTTCTCACCGTCACGCCGCGACCCCTTCCACGGCGAGGACGCGTGCCGCAGCCGCCTCGCCCTGCGCGATGCAGTCGGGGACACCCGAACCGCGATACGCCGCGCCGGCGAGCACGATGCCTGGCGCCGAGGCGAGCGCCGCCTCCGCGGCCGCGATCCGCTCGAGATGCCCAACGGTGTAGCGAGGCATCGCGGCCGCCCAGCGCACGACACGCGCCAGGACGGGCCGCCCAACGATCCGCATCGCACGCGCCAGCACCGCGTGCGCGGCATCGACGAGCGCATCGTCACCGCGCGCGATGAGCCGCTCGTCGCGGACCGTCGCGCGGACGAGCACAGCGCCGGCCGGCGCTCGGCCCGGCCACTTCGCCGACGACCAGGTGCACGCGGCGATCGCGAGGGTCTCGTCTGGAACGATGAAACCGTGTCCCGCGAGCGGTTCCGGGAGCTGCGACTCGGCGTAGCCGAGCGAGATCGCCGCGGTGCCGCGGTAGACGATCGACGCGAGCGCAGCGCTCGCGGCAGGTGAGAGGCTCGCCAGAGCGCGGGCTGCCGCGGGAGCAGGCGACGCGAGCACGATGACATCCGCCTCGACCGATACACCGCCCTCGAGCCGCGCCAGATAGCGCCCTCGACCGCGCTCCACGCGCGCGACCCGGGCGCCGAGCCGCACGTCCGTCCCGGCGAGGCGCGCGGCGAGCGCGTCGACGAGCGAGCCCATGCCGCGCGACAGCGTGACGAGGAGCGGGACGGAAGGAGCGCCGTGGGCGCGGCCCGCCGCGCGCCCCGCGAGGATGAGGCTGCGGTGCCGCAGCTGCGCCTCGCGCAGTCGCGGCATGAGCGCATCTAGGCTGAGCTCGTCCGCGCTCGCGCCATACACGCTGCTGATGAGCGGCCCGGCGAGCCGGTCGACGACGGCGTCGCCGAAGCGGCGGCGCAGAAATGCGCCAATGGACTCGTCACCCACGACCGCACGCGCCGGCAGGACGATGTCGAGTGCGGCACGGAGCTTCTCGCGCGGAGAGAAGAGCCCGCTCGTCGCGAACGGCAGCACGCGCGCGGGGATCCCGAAGCCGCTGCCCTCGGGTATCGGTACGAGCCGATCGCGGTACCAGAGGAACACGCCCTGCGGCTCGGTCGGGGCGGTGACCTCGCCGGAAAGCCCCAGCTCATGGGCAAGCGCCAGCGCCGACGGACGAGCGGTGAGGAACGCGTCCGGCCCGCGCTCGACGAGAAATCCGTCGACCTGCTCCGTCGCGATCTTGCCGCCAAGGCGACTCTCCGCCTCAACGAGCGTCACTGCCACGCCCGAGCGGGCGAGCGCGTACGCCGCGACAAGCCCGGTGATGCCCCCGCCCACGACGAGCGCCCTCACGCGGAGAGGCCCCATACTCGCGCGCCGGCCGGCGGGGCGTAGGCGCAGAGCGGGTCGCTTTCGTAGGGGTCACCCGTCCACGCGTAGGCGCGCGCTCGCGAGCCACCGCAGATGAGCGCGTAGGGGCAGCGGCCGCACTTCCCCTTCAGCTGCCGCGGGTCCCGCAGGCGGACGAACAGCTCGCCGGACCGGTAGAGGTCGACCAGCGACGCGTCGCGCACGTTCCCCGCGGCCAGCGGTAGGAAGCCGGAGGGATGGACCGTGCCGTCGTGGGCGACGAACACGATGCCGTTCCCGTCGCGGACGCCGAAGCCCCGGCCGACCGGCGTCCGGGCGATCGCGGCCGCATCCATGCCGGCCGCCTCCATGCGCCGCACCGCGACCCGGCGGAAGTGCATCGCCTCCGTCGTCTTGACCTGGAACGGCGAGGTCCGCATCAGGTCGAGCAACCAGCGGAACAGCCGCTCCGACCGCGCCGGCGAGATCTCGCGCAGCGCGGCCCCGCGACCGACACCGATAAGGAAGAAAAGGCTCCAGCGCATGACATCGAGCGACGGGAGCAGCGCGGCGATCGCGGGAAGGTCGTCGACGGTGTCCGCCGTCACGAGCGTGTTCATCTGGACCGGCAGCCCCGCTGCGCGCGCGTACCCAGCCGCCCGCAGGGTCGTGTCGAAGGTCCCCGCGACACCGCGGAAGCCGTCGTGCCGGTCCGCGCTCGACCCGTCGAGGCTCAGGGACATCGACTGCGTCCCCGCGGCGACGAGTGCCGCGAGCAACTCGGGGCTGAGGTCCTCCGTGGCGCTCGGCGCGATGGAGGACCCGATGCCGCGCGCGGTCGCGGCACGGATGAGATCGATGAGGTCGGGACGGCGGAGTGGGTCGCCGCCGGTGAAGACGACGTGCGGGAAGGGACGCCCGAAGCCCGCGACCTGGTCGAGGAGCGCCTCGCCCTCCACGGTCGTGAGCTCCTGCGGGCTACGAGCCTGGATCGCCTCGGCGCGGCAGTGCCGGCACGCGAGCGGGCATGCGCGCGTCATCTCCCAGTAGACGAGCATCGGCGCGCGGTCGAAGACGTACGCGGTGGGCCGGACCGCGCCAAGCGGCTGCGGAGCGCTCACGACGCGACCGCCACCGGCTCCGCGAGCGCCCCGGCAACGAGATCCGCGATACCCGCGATGAAGACGGGATCGTCATTCATCGAGCGCGCACGTTCGAGCCGAACACCCGCTGCGCTCGCGATCGCCCGCGCCTCGACGTCGATGTCGTAGAGGACCTCGAGGTGGTCGGCGACGAACCCGACCGGGCACACCACGATCTCGCGCGCGCCTTCCGCGGCGACACGGCCGATCTCCGCGCCGAGCTCGGGCCCGATCCAGGTATCGCGCGTCCGGCCGGCGCTCTGGAACGCGACATCACAGTGCGTGAGCCCCAGCCGCGCCGCCACGAGCGCGGCAGTCGCCGCGACCTCGCGCGCATAGGGATCGGTGCCGCCGGCGATCCGCGCCGGCAGGCTATGCGCGGTGAAGAAGACGTGCGCACGCGCGGGATCCGAGCATCGGCCGAGCGCCTCCGCCGTCGCTGCGGCGAGCGCGTCCACCAGACGCGGCTGATCGTGCCACGACCCGATCACCTGGAAGCGCGGGGCCGTCGCCCCGAGCGCCGCGGCGGCATCCTCGATCGCGCGACCGTACGTCTGTGCGTTGAACAGCGAGTGCTGCGGCGCGAGGGCCAGCGCGACTGCGTGCTCGACGCCGTCGTTCGCCATGCGACCGACGACATCGCGGATGAACGGATCGATGTGCTTCATGCCCGCGTAGACCGAGGCGGGTCGCCCGCGTCGCGCGAGCTCCGCGGCGAGCGCCGAGCGCTGCCGCTCGACGATGCGCGAGAGCGGCGATCCGCCGCCGATCGCGCGATACCGCCCGCGGAGCTCTTCGAGGAGCGCCGGCGAGGGCGGCGTCCCACCGCGGATGTCGGTGTAGTAGGCCTCGACCTGGTCGAGACGCTCGGGAGCGCCGTACGCCATGAGGAGCACGCCCTCGTTCATGACCGCAGCCATCCCGCCGCCTCCAATGCGAAGTAGGTGACGATCACGTCGGCGCCCGCGCGAGCGATCCCCGTGAGCGACTCGAGCGCCGCCTGCCGCAGATCGAGCCAGCCGCGATCGGCGGCGGCGTGGAGCGCCGCGTACTC
>JANNHF010000180.1:0-17356 GCA_031404235.1 Chloroflexota bacterium | reverse complement strand
GCCTACCCCCGCGCGGAGCAGAGTCAACTGGTTCAAGTTGCTGAGCCGCCTGGCTCATCTGCTTTAGCGCCACCACGACTCGCTGGGAAAGCACCGGCTCCGGCCGGGCTTCCGATTTGATTGGGGGAGCGCCGACGCTGGCGCACGGCGCGCTCCTACTCGACGAGCTGACCGCGGGTTCGACATGGCCTCACGTGAGCGAGTGAACGCGGACGACGGACTTGTGGCGATGCTCTGAACCGTTGCCCGCGTGAGATTGTTGAAGGTCCGGGATCCTGACAGTTAACGGTTCGGGTATTCCGTCAGTGGCGGCCGGCCACGCAGACCGCCCGGAGCGTAGCGCCGCCAGGGATGGTTCTTGTCGCGCGGCAGCGGCGTGATCCCGGCGACCGGCGCGCGGCTCCACTCGCGTGCGCGCAGCTTGGGCGTCACGCCCGGCACGCTGGAGCGCGCGAGCTCGCGACCGCCAGGTGCGTGCACGCTGAACGAGCCGTCGAGGTACTGACGCAGCTCGACGCGTAGATTCGACCAGCTGCCACGCACCCGCGGCGGCAGCTGCAGCACCACAGCATCGAGCCGCACGGTGTTGTCGGCGGCGACGATGCGGCTGTACTTGAAGCAGCACACGCTCTCGATCGAGAGCCCTTCGGGCAGCGCGCGCCAGGCCGACTCGCCGTCCGCGGGCGCGATCGCGAAGCGCGCGTTGTGGCGTGCGAGGTAGTCGCCCAGGAACACGTTCGCGCTGGCCAGATCGGTGATTCGTGCCAGACGCAGTTCGGAGACCAGGCGGTCCTGGAAGGTACCGAAGAGCCGCTCGACGCGGCCCTTGGCCTGCGGCGAGTTCGCCAGGATCAGCTCGATCTCGCATTCGGCGAAGGCGCGCCCGAGCTGCGTCGGCTGACGCCGCCTGAGCAGCTCCTCCTCGATCGATTCGCGCTCGCGCGCCGAACGCCAGAACACGCCGTGGCGGTCGCTGTATGTGGCCAGCGGTACACCGAAGCCACCGAGGATCGTGCCCAGCAGAGTGAAGTAGCCCGCGGCATCCTCCTGCTCGCGGAACACGGCGGCCAGCACCAGGCCGGTGGCGTCGTCGATCGCGCTGTGCAGACTCGCGAAGGGCTGCTGCGCTCCGAACCAGCGGTGGCGGGAGGCATCCAGCTGCACGAGCATGCCCGCCGCGGCGCGGCGCTCGCGGCGGCTGCGGTACGCCGGCGCGCGCCTGCGGCGTGGGCTGGCGATGGCGGCCCGGCGCAGGATGCGACGGATGCTCGAGCGCGACAGCGAGATCCCTTCGCGCTCGGCGAGCAGCTCACCGAGGTGGGTGTCGTTGATGCCGGCGTAGCCATCGCGCGCGAAGGCGACGACGCGGCTCGTGAGCGCCGGATCGAGTCGGTGCGCCGCGACCCGTCCGGCGTTGCCGTGCGCGAGCGCGGCGGGATCGAGCTCAGCCGCGACGAAGCGCGACTTCAGTCGCCACACCGAGCGTTCGGAAAGGCCGAGCAGCAGCGCTGCCTCGGGGATCGTGAGTCTTCCGGCCACCACCCGGCTCAGCACCAGGGCACGCGTGCGCTCTTCCATCAGTGACCCTCCCTCGCGTGGTCACTGACAGAATCCCGGACCAGTTAGCCCTGACAGAATCCCAGACCTTCGAGAGCTGTGGCTGAGGGTCTTGACGCCGCCGTCTACGTGGCCGATACGGGAAACGATCGCATCCAGAAGTTCACTACCTCTGGGACGTTCTCGCGAAGTGGGGCACCTCCGGCACCAGCGACGGCCAGTTCGCTCTGCCGACCGGCGTCGCCACCGACCGTTTCGGCAGCGCCGTCTATGTCATCGACCTCCACAACCACACCCTTCAGAAGTTCACACCAACGGGGAGCTTGGTCTGGAAGCGGCCGGTCGGCGATCAAATCCTCCCGAGCGACGGGATCGGAATTTTCGCCTACCCGCGCGGAGTCGCCACCGACACCGTCGGCAATGTGTATGTCGCCGACACTGGAAACAACCGTATCCAGAGAGTCACCGCCGACGGAAACCTCCTGACCGATTGGGGCCGAGATGGCAGCCTAAAGGGCGACTTCCTAAACCCGTCGGCTGTCGCGATCGACAGTATTGGAAACGTCTACGTCGCCGATAGCGATAACCACCGCATCCAACTGTTCTACCGACCGTAGCGAAGAACGTGACTAGTGTGCTCGCCAGTGTCTCGAGGTAGCTGCCAGACGCGGCGAGTGCATCAAACTTTGCCTGCTTCTCGGGGTGGCTCCAGCGAAGGTTCCGCGTATCGCACTGCTCGGCCGGCTCCAGACCGACTCGAGAAGACACCGAACGGACGCTCCGCGGCAGCCAGCTGATACCGCGCCGCGACACGCAGAAGCGTGCTTGGGTGGAATCTCACGCCGGGGGTGCGGGATGGGCGTGATCCCAGTTCTGTTCGGGCATGCTTTGGCGAAGAGCGCTGACGACTGCCGTCTTTGCGCCGAGATGCGCTCGCCCGACGCCGGCGCCGCGGCACTGCTGCGCCAGCTGCGCCACACCGCGCCGCTCGCCGTGGCGGCTGCCGCCGGCTTGGTCCTCGCCGCCCTCGACGGCGGTCCCGCGGGATGGCTTGGCGGTGGTGTGGCGGCCGGCGTCGCGGCGTGCGCCGTTTACGTCTGGTCGGCACGTCGCAGCCTCGTGAACAGCGCTCATCAGGCGCACGCCAGAGAGCTCGAGGCGGTCGTGCAGGACGCGGACAGCCGCGTCGAGCTCGTCGTCAGGCAGTTCGAATGGACGGTCGGCGATTTCGCCAAGCTGAAGAGCAGGCTCGAGCAGGCAGAGGCGTCCGTGCGAACGCTCACAGACCGCGGTCGCGAGCGCGAGCACCAGAACGAGCAGCTCGTCCGGCAAATCTCCCGGCTGCGCGAGCGCCTGACCGAGATCGCGATGGCCGCATCGCTGACCCATGCCGGCAAGGAGGCGCCCCTCCCGCCGCTGTTCCAGGCGATCTACTTCACCTGGGGCCTACACCTCGACGGTCCGCGCGCCCGCCTCGAGCTTCAGACCGCCGCGACCGGCGAGAGCCCG
This sequence comes from Chloroflexota bacterium, assembly GCA_031404235.1. Taxonomy (GTDB): domain Bacteria; phylum Chloroflexota; class Limnocylindria; order P2-11E; family P2-11E; genus CF-39. The sequence goes on along the minus strand of JANNHF010000180.1, from coordinate 14,290 downwards.
ACGCGCCTGCGCGTCATGGACCGCGACGGTCAGATCGTCGCCGTGAGCGGCACGGCGGTCGTGACGCTGGACGGCAACCTGGAGTTCCAGCTCGAGCCACCGCTCGATCTGATCGTCGATCTCGACGAGGGGCGGGAGATCAACTACGCGATCGAGGCGCTCGTCGACGACGCGTGGGCGCCCGTGCGGCTGAAGGACACCGGCCGCCGAACGAGGAGCATCGTGGACGTGCAGGGTCGGCTTTCGCGCGTCCCCGACCTTAAGGACGTCCCGCAGCACACCGAGTCCGCGAACAGTCCGCGCTCCGCGCTGAACTGATCCGGGATAGCCGGTCACGACGACGCTCGCGGGTCGATAGGCTGTCTCTAACGGCCGGCGTCGACGGCGGTCGGGAGGAGAGAAGTCTGTGGACATGTTGCTGAACCCGTCATTCGCGAAGGATCCGCCTGTGAAGCTGGACATTCCCGCGAAGACGCTCGGCTTGATCTGCGCGATCCTGGGTGGCATCGGCACGCTCTTCGGCGTGCTCGCCCTGCTGGGGGCCGGCGCGCTCTCCGCGGTCGCCGGCTTCGGTGCTCTGTTCGTCATCGGCACGCTCATCGGTGTTGTCGGCACGGCCGTAACGGCGTGGGGCGGCTACCGCATGTACCAGGGGGATCGTGACGGGAAGAGACTGGTCATCTATGGGCTTGTCGCGGATGCCGTCGGCAGTCTCATCGCTGCGCTCGGGAACGTCGGTCTGGGCGGTTGGATCTTCAACGCCGTGATCCTCTTCGTCCTTTACTACCTCGTGATCATCAGCCGGTTCGAGGGCGAGCCAAAGCTTGCTGCCAACGTCCCGCCGCCGACCGGCGGACGACGCGAGGGGCCACCCGCGCCCTGAGCATCGCGGCCGACCTGTCTCGTCAGTACGACGCGGCGAGGATCTCCGTCGGGTCGGCCTGCAGCGGGATGATGTTCGCTGTGCGCAGCGTCGCCGTGTCGAGCACCGCGACCGCGTGCTCGAGGCCGGCGAGCGCGACGTACAGCTCGTCGGCGTTCGGTGAGATCGCGATGTCGACGACCGAGCCGAGGAACGATGTGCGCGCGCGCACTTTCTCGTTGCCGAGGTCGATGGCCAGCACTCCGTTCGCCGTTCCCACGTAGAGGGCTTCTTCGCGAGGAGAGACCGCGATCGCCGTCGCCTCACCATCGATGGCGATCCGCTGAACGACGGCGTACTGCTCGGTGTCGACGACGTCGATCACGTTCTGGCCGCGGATCGCCGTGTAGATGCGGGTGCCGGACCCGTTCATCGACATCGCGCCGGCGGGTCCGTCGAGCGGGATCGTGTACGGAGTGCGCCCGCCCAGGTTGAGGTAGAGGAGATCGATCCCGCGCGGTGTCGCGACGAAGATGTGGTTGTGCTTATAGCTCGGCGCGAGCTCGTGCGGCGTGCTCGCATATGAGAAGAACTCCTGGCGCCCCGTGGTGAGATCGATCTGCTGGGCGCCGCGCGCGCCGACGATGAGCGCCGAGACGCCGTCGCGATTCGCGCCGACGATCCCGCCGTCGATCGCGACCGTGCGGGTGCTCGTCTCTCCGCCCTGAAGATCCCACGTCGTGAGCGTCTTTCCATCGAGGGCCAGGAGCGTCCGACCGTCGGTCTGCAAGGCTACGGACGACGCATGCACCGAGGACGTCGCAAGCGCCGCGTCGCGCGGCCTGCCCGTGCCCACCGCGCCGCCGGCGACGACGATTAGACGCACCTCGCGGGCCGGTCGCGCGAGCGGCGGCTGGTAATGGTCGATCGTTGAGCCCGTCTTCTTCTTCCAGCCGTCGCGCTCGGAGAACGGGTACGCGTCCACCGCGCCGCCGGGACCCTGGATCGCGTACGGCGTGTCGCCGATGAAGTCGCGGTCGCCGTCGGTGCCCTTGTAGTCCGCCCACCAGTTGCCCTCCTTCTTCTCGGCGTCGTACCAGCGGTTGGCGTCGGGATTGTTGTCGCTGACCTGCGGTGAATTGCCGGCGACGTTGTTGCGGAAGACCCGGTTGTCGCGCGCGTCGCTGAACCAGATGCCCCAGTTCACGTTGTTCTCGATGGTGTTCTGGAGGATGCGGTTGCCCGTGCTGCGGTAGAGGTAGATGCCGTAGCCGCCGGGACTGTTGTACGTCTGCCGGATCAGGTTGTTCTCTTCGACGAGGTTCTCGTTCGCATCCTGCAGATGCAGGCCGTAGATGTTCCCGACGACGGTCGAGCGGCGAATGGTGTTCCCGTTCGAAGCGTGGATGTAGAAGCCGTAGCGGCTGCGCTGGCTCGTGACGTCCTCGATGCGCGATCTCTCCATGTCGACGAAGTAGATGCCGGTGGAGAACTCGCTGATCGTGCCGTTCCGGATGGTGACGCCGGTGTGGCCGCCGGTGCGAACGCCCACGCTGTCGAGCTGCGGCTGCGGCCAGGTCTGCGGACCCATACCTGGGCCGGTGATGGTGCGACCGCCGAGGTCGAGGGTGACGTTGTCCGCATTGACCACGAACGCGTCCCCGTTGCACTTGAGGTCGTTCGCCAGCACGAAGTCCGCTGTGATCCGCTGACCGCACTCCGCACTCTGCGGCGCGACGCTGAGTGACGGCGTCGCCGTGGGAGTGGACGTCGCGGGACCGCTGGGCGCAGCGGCGGTGCTCGAGGCGGTCGGTGACGCCACAGCGGCGGTGCCGGCCGGTTGGCAGGCCGCAGCCGTGATGACGAGCAGCGCGATGCCGGCGGCCCGAGCGCGCATATCGAAAGCCTATACAACGGCGCTGCGCGCGGGTTCCCGCGACACTCTCTGGTGTGCGAGAGGAAGCGCAGCGCATCGATGGCCGCCTCGAGGGCACGCTGCGCGTGCCCGACGGCGGGCCGCGCGCGATCGTGGTGATCGCGCATCCGCTGCCGACGCATGGTGGCGAGATGCGCAACCCGCTCGTCGCCGGTATCGCGCGCGCCTGCGCCCAGCATGGTTGGTACGCCCTGCGCTTCAACTTCCGCGGCGTCGGCGCGAGCGCCGGGACCTGGACCGGCGGGCGCGAGGAGTCGGAGGACGTCGGCGCCGCGGTCGCGCACGCGCGCGCCGTCACGCCGGATCTGCCCCTCGGCCTCGTCGGCTATAGCTTCGGCGCGCTGATGGCGCTGAAGTGGCTGGCCGGCGGCGGGCGCGTGGACGCGCTCGCGCTCGTCGGTCTGCCGCTGCGGTCGGTCAGCGGAGGCGACAACGATCTGCCGCCGGTCCCTGATGGGACGGTCATCGTCGCCGCGGAGCGCGACCAGTTCGGCACGGCTGCGGAGCTGCGCGAGCGCCTCCCGCGCGCGCGCACGCTTGAGGTGCGTGGCGCCGATCACTTCTTCGTCGGACATCGCGATGAGCTCCAGCGACTGGTGACCGAGGCGCTCTCGCGGACGTTAGGATGACCCTTCCATGACCGCGGAGGTGAGCGTTGCGATGACCGTGCCTGCGGCGAAGCCGACGCGAAAGCGGATCCTGACGGGCGATCGCCCGACGGGCCGGCTGCACGTTGGCAACTACGTCGGCACGCTGGCGAACCGCGTGAAGCTGCAGGACTCCTACGAGACCTTCCTCCTCGTTGCGGACCACCACATGCTCACCACGAAGCTCGACGGTCTGGGCGAGATCGAGCAGAACATCCGCGACGACGTCATCGACAACCTCGCGGTCGGCGTCGACCCGGAGAAGGTCACCTACATCCTGCAGTCGCTGGTGCCACAGATCACCGAGCTGCACCTGTACTTCTCGATGCTCGTGTCCGTTCCGCGCGTGCAGCGCATTCCGACCCTCAAAGATCAGCTGCGCGACCACGGGCTGGCGCAGCCGACGTACGGGCTCCTCGGCTATCCGGTCCTGCAGGCGGCGGACATCCTCATCGTCAAGGGCGATCTCGTCCCGGTCGGTCGTGACCAGGAGTCGCACATCGAGTTGACGCGCGAGATCGCGCGCCGCTTCAACGAGCTCTTCGCGCCGGTCTTCCCCGTACCGGAGGCGCTGATCCCCGACATGGGGCTGCTGCCGGGCGTGGATGGCCGCGAGAAGATGGGGAAGAGCCTCGACAACGCGATCTTCCTCGCGGACGATCCGAAGACCGTCGAACGCAAGATCATGGGGATGTTCACCGATCCCAACCGCGTGCGCGCCGATACGCCCGGCCGCGTCGAGGGCAATCCAGTGTTCGTCTATCACGACACGTTCAACACGGACAAGGCCGAGGTCGACGATCTCAAGTCGCGCTATCGCGAAGGCAAGGTCGGCGACGTCGAGGTGAAGCGGAAGCTCCTCGCCGCGATGGAGAAGTTCCTCGCGCCGATCCGCGAGCGCCGCGCCGAGCTCGCTGCGAAGCCGACGCTCGTCGACGAGATCCTGGCGGCGGGCAGCGAGCGCGCGCGGCGCGAGGCGGCCGCGACCCTCCACGAGGTCCGCCAGGCGATGCGTCTCGACTACTTCGGGCGCTAGCGACATGCCGCGCCTCTATGCGCTGATCCTCTCCGGCGGCGCGGGCACGCGGCTGTGGCCGCTCTCGCGACGTGAGCGGCCAAAGCAGTTCCTGCTGCTCACCGGCGAGCGCTCCTTGCTGCAGGACACGGTCGACCGCGTCGCCGAGATCATCCCGCTCGAGCGCATCTTCGCCGTTGCGCCGGCGGAGCACCGTGATCTGATCCACGAGCAGCTGCCCGAGCTGCGCGCGGACCACGTGGTCGTCGAGCCATACCCGCGCGGCAACGCCGCGGCGATCGGTCTCGCGATGGCGGCACTGCAGGCGTTCGACCCCGAAGCGGTCGTCGCGATCCTTCCGTCGGATCACGTCATCGAAAGGCGCGGGAAATTCCGCGAGGTGCTCATCGCCGCGACAGCCGCGGCCGAGGCGGGCCATCTCGTCACGCTCGGTATCGAGCCCGAGAGTCCCGACACGGGGTTCGGCTACGTCGAGGCCGGCGAGCGGCTCGAGCTGAGAACGCCGCTGCCGGTGCACGCCGTGAAGCACTTCATCGAGAAGCCCAAGCGCGAGGCGGCGGAAAAGATGATCGCCGCCGGCGGGCACTACTGGAACGCGGGGATGTTCGTCTGGCGCGTCGCCGAGATCGTGAAGGCCTTCGAGGAGTACCTCCCCGGAACGGCGAAGGCGCTGCACTCCCTCGCCGATGCGGTCGGCACGCCGCGTTACGAGGGCGTGCTGGCCGAGGTCTGGGAAGAGACCGACAAGACGACGATCGATTACGGGATCCTTGAGAAGGCGAAGAACGTGGCGGTCGTCCCGGCGGATATCGGGTGGCACGACGTCGGGAGCTGGAGCCGCCTCGCCTCGGTCGTCCAGCACGGCGACAACTGGTCGTCCGACGGCCACGTGGCGATCGGCGCCGGCGACAACTATGCCTGGGCGCCCGGGAAGGTCGTCGCCCTGGTCGGCGTCGAGGGGCTGATCATCGTGGACACGCCTGACGCCCTCCTGATCGCCACGAAAGAGCGCGCCGAAGAGGTGAAGGACGTCGTCGACCACCTGCGGCGGGAGGAGCGCGAAGAGCTCCTTTAGGCGGCCGGAAAGGGGCTGACCGACCGAAGGCGCCGACGGCCGGAGCGCCGGGCAGAGGGCCGTGGGAACAGTGCCTCTAGCGGTAGCATTTAAAGTGGTAGTAGCGGTAGGGGCGCCCGTGAGGGCGCTTTTCGTTATGTGAAAGGCGGTCGTTCTTGGCGGAGGTGAAACAGGACCTGGTCGTGGTGGAATCGCCCACCAAAGCCAGGACGCTTGAACGGATGCTCGGTGCCGGCTTCAAGGTCGAGGCCTCCTACGGCCATATCCGGGACCTGCCGAAGTCGAAGCTGGGGATCGACCTCAAGACGTTCGCTCCCGAGTACATCGTTCCCGACGATTCCGAGAAGCACGTGCGCCTCCTCCGTAGGGAGGGCAAGTCCGCGCCGCACATCTGGCTCGCCACCGACCTCGACCGCGAAGGCGAGGCGATCGCGTGGCATCTCGCCGACGTGATCGGCGGAGCCAAGAGCAAGATGCGCCGCGTCACCTTCCACGAGATTACGCCCGCGGCGATCGCCGAAGCCTTCAAGCATCCGCGTGAGATCGATCTGGATCTGGTGAACGCGCAGCAGGCGCGCCGCGTCGTCGATCGCCTCGTCGGCTACACGATGTCGCCGCTGCTCTGGAAGAAGATCCGCTACGGGCTTTCGGCCGGCCGCGTCCAGTCCGTCGCGCTGCGTCTCATCGTCGACCGCGAGCGCGAGATCCAGGCGTTCAAGGCGGAGGAGTACTGGAGCATCGACGCGCTACTGGCCAACCACGCCGGGGAGTCGTTCACCGCCGAAGTCATCCAGCACAAGGGCCACAAGATCCACATCACCACCGGCGAGGCGGCCGACAAGCACCGCGCGGCGCTCGCCGACGCGAAGTACATCGTCAAGAGCCTGGAGAAGCGCGAGAGCTCGCGCAACGCCGCACCGCCCTTCACGACGTCCACGCTGCAGCAGGACGCTTCGCGCAAGCTCGGCTTCTCCGTCAAGCGCACGATGGTCCTCGCGCAGCAGCTGTACGAGGGCGTATCGCTCGGCGACATGCCGGTCGGCTTCATCACGTATATGCGTACCGACTCTCTGCATGTGGCCGAAAGCGCGCTGCATCAGGCCAAGACCGTCATCACGAAAGAATTCGGTGCGCAGTACGCGCTCGACAAGCCGCGTCACTACAAGACGCGATCGAAGGGCGCGCAGGAGGCGCACGAGGCGATCCGACCGACGGATCTCTCGCGCACGCCCACGTACGCGAAGAAGTACCTGAAGCCCGACCAGCTGAGGCTCTACACGCTCATCTGGCAGCGGACCCTCGCGTCGCAGATGGCGCCCGCAAAGTTCGAGAACACGCGACTCGACGTCGACGCCGGTCCATACGTGCTCCGAGCGAACGGGCGCCGCGTCACGTTCGACGGCTTCATCCGCGTGTACGCGGAGGGGACCGACGAGCCGGAGAAGGAGATCGCGCAGCTGCCCGAGGTCGTGGCAGGCGAGGACCTGAAGCTCCTCGGTCTCGACGCGGCGCAGCACTTCACGCAGCCCCCGCCGCGCTTCACCGAAGCCTCGCTGGTGAAGACGCTCGAGGAGCACGGCATCGGCCGTCCCTCGACGTACGCGCCGACCATCTCGACGCTCACCGGGCGCAAGTACGTGCGCAAGGAAGGTCGTGCCCTCATTCCGGAGGACGTCGGCTTCGTCGTGACCGATTTCCTCAAGGAGCATTTCCCCGACATCGTTGACCTGAGCTTCACTGCGCGGATGGAGCTCGACCTCGACCGCATCGCCGGTGGCGAGACCGACTGGGTCCCGGTCGTGCGCGAGTTCTTCACGCCGTTCATCAAGCTCGTCGAGGAGAAGACGAAGTCGGTGAAGAAGTCGGACATCACCGAGCAGAAGACCGACCGCATCTGCCCCAAGTGCGGACGGCCGGTGATCATCAAGCTCGGCCGGTTCGGACGCTTCTACTCGTGCACCGGCTTCAAGAAGACGAAGAAGGGCGAGCCGCAGCCGCCCGGCGCGTGCGACTACTCCGAGCCGCTCGAGGGACAACAGGAGCAGCAGCTCGAGATCATCGAGGGCGAGATGTGCCCCGACTGCGGGAAGCCGCTCGCGCGGCGCCGCGGCCGCTACGGTCCGTTCATCGGCTGCACCGGCTACCCCGACTGCAAGTACATCAAGAAGACGCAGGTGAAGACCGGCGTTGTCTGCCCGCTGTGCGGCCAGGGCGAGCTGGTCCAGCGCCGCGGGCGCGGACGTTCGCTCTTCTTCGGCTGCGAGCGCTACCCGGAATGCACCTTCACCGCGCGTGAGCTGCCCGGCAAAGAGGCCCCGGCCAAAGAAGCGTCCGGCAAAGACGCCGCGTGAGGCGCGGGGACGTCGCCTGAGGGCGACGGCGGCGACCGCGAGCGACGTCCAGCGCTGGGACGATCTGGTCGTCGCCACCGGACAGCCGCACGTCCTGCAGTCCGCCGGGTGGGCGGCGCTCAAGGCCGCCACCGGTTGGAGCGTCCGTCGTTTCATGCTCGATGACGGCGGCGTCGCGCAGGTCCTGCTGAAGTCGCTGCCGCTGGGGCTGTCCGTCGCATACGCGCCGCGCGGCCCGCTCGTCGCCCCGGAGCGTCTGGCCGAGGCGATCGCCGCGGTTCGCGACGCGCTCGCGCGCGAGCGGTGCGCGAGCCTGCTCTGCGATCCGGAGGCGCCCGAAGATCCGGCGGTGCGTGCGAGCCTGGGCCGCGCGGGCGTCCGGCAGTCGCCGGTGTTCGTGCAGCCGCGCCGCACGCTGCTGATGGACCTCTCGAAGAACGACGAAGAGCTGTTCGCGGCCATGCGCAAGAAGACGCGGCAATACATCCACAAAGCGGAGCGTGCCGCTGTCGTGACCGAGGAGACGCGCGACCTGGGTCGGTTCCTGAAAGTGCTCGGCGCCGTCGCGAAGCGCGACCGCTTCGCGACGCACTCGCGTGAGTACTTCGAGCGGCTGCTCGACGCGTTCGGCGACCGCGCGCTGCTGATGCTCGCTCGCGTCGGCGAGGAGGACGCGGGTGCGTTGCTGCTCGTGCGCATGGCCGACCGCGCCTGGGAGCTGTACGGCGGCTGGAGCGGCGCGCACGCCGAGGCTCGCCCCTTCTTTCTGCTCAAATGGCGCGCGATGCTTCGTATGCGCCAGCTTGGCGTCCGTCGCTACGACATGTGCGGCCTCGCGGAAGGCGCCGACGATCCGCTCGCCGGCGTGGAGAACTTCAAGCTTGGCTACGGCGGCGAGGTCGTCACCTGGATCGGCGCGCTGGAGACACCGGTGCGTCCGCTGCTCTATCCGCTGTGGCAGCTTGTCGCGCGCCGGCGGCTGGCGCGCTCCGCGGCCTGATGGGAGCGCCGACGGGCTGGGACGACGCGGCCGCGCGCTCGCCGTGGGGCCACGTCATGCAGTCGTCGGTGTGGGGCGCACTACGCGAGAGCCAGGGCTGGCGCGCCGAGTACGTGCGCATCGGTGACGAGCTCCCCGCCGCGCTCGTGCTGTGGAGGGACGCGCCCCTCGGGCAGCGCATCGCCTACGTGCCGCGCGGTCCCATCGTCGCGCCGGGCGACAGCGCCGGCTTGCTCCGCGCTCTCACGCGCCTCGCCGAGCTCGCGCGCGAGCGGGGCGCGGTGTTCCTCAAGGTCGATCCGGAGCTCGACGACGCGTTCGCCGCCGAGCCGCTGCGGGCGGCCGGATTTGTGCGCTCGCCGCAGGACATCCAGCCGGTGCTCGCCACGCTCGAGCTCGACCTCGGTCCGGACGAGGACGCGCTTCTCGCCGCGATGGAGAAGGACACGCGCTGGAGCACGAAGCAGGGGCCCAAGCGCGGGGTGTCGGTGAGCGAGGTGGGCGACGATGCCGGCCTTCGCGCCTTCTACGACCTGTACGCGCTTACCGGCCGCCGCGCCGACTTCATCACGCGCACGTGGGACTACTACCGCTCGCTGTGGCACGCGCTGATCGACGCGCGCCTTGCGACGCTCCGTCTCGCGTATGTCGACGGCGCTCCGGTCGCTGGGGCCATGACCTGGCGCTGCGGCGAGCGCGTCGTGTACCAGACCGGCGCGACCAACGAGGCCGCGCGGAAGAGCCTCGCCGCGTACGCGCTCCTCTGGGAGTGCATCATCGGAGCGAAGCGGGAGGGCGCGAAGCGCTTCGACTTTGGCGGCATACCGACGGACGTCGAGCGAAAGGACGATCCGATGTACGGGCCCTATCTGTTCAAACGCGGCTTCGGTGGCACCGTCCGGCGCTGGGTCGGTGCGCACGACGCCGTGCCGCGGACGCTGGCGTATCGCGCGTATCTGCTGGCGGAGCCGGCGTACACCACCGCGCTGCGCGTCGTCGGGCGCGTGCGCCGCTAGCCGCGTGAAGCTCGGCCCGCTCCTCGCGAGCGCGAACGTGCCGGTGCCAACGGGCGCCGCGGATCTTGACGTCCGCTCCGTCGCCTACGACTCGCGGAAGGTCGGCCCCGGATCGCTGTTCGTCGCGATCGAGGGATTCCACCGCGACGGTCACGAGTTCGTGGCCGACGCGGTGAAGGCCGGTGCGGTCGCGGTCGTCGCGCAGCGCAAGCTCCGGACGAAGGTGCCGGTCGCGGTCGTCGCGGACAGCCGCGCCGCACTAGCAGATCTCGCGGCCGAGCTGTTCGAGCACCCGACGCGCAAGCTGAAGCTCGTCGGCGTGACCGGGACAGATGGGAAGACGACGACCGTGCACCTGGTCTCCGACGTCCTCGAGGCCGGGGGCGAGCGCACCGGGTTCGCGACCACGGTCGACTTCAAGATCACCGATCACGTCTCCGCGAACGAGACGCGCCAGAGCACGCAGGAGGCGGTGGAGATCCAGGAATTCTTTGCCGAGCTGCTCGTGGCCGGAGGGACGTGGGGAGTGCTCGAGGCGACCTCTCACGCGCTGGCCCTCCGCAAGCTTCGTGGCACCGAGGTCGACATCGCGGTGTTCACGAACCTCTCGCCCGAGCATCTTGATTTCCACGGCACGCTGCAGAGCTATCTCGAGGCGAAGGGGATCCTCTTCGACATGCTGGCCCAGGGGACGGACAAGGGCGTGCCGAAGACCGCCGTGCTGAACGCCGACGATCCGCACTGGCAGTACCTCGTCGATCGCGCCGCCGGCGCGAAGATCCTCACCTACGGCATCGACGCGCACGCAGACGTGCAGGGGACCGTTCTCGCGGCCGACGCGAGCGGGTCGCGCGTGCGCGTCGAGGCGGGCGGCGAGACCGTCGAGATCGCGCTGCCGCTCATAGGCCGCTTCAACGTGCACAACGCCCTTGCCGCGATCGCCGCGGGCCTCGCGGCCGGTGTGCCCCTGGCTAAGGCGCGCGACGCGCTGCAACGCGCGAAGCCGGTGCGCGGCCGAATGGAGCGCGTCGACCGCGGGCAGCCCTTCAGCGTGATCGTCGACTACGCGCATACGCCCGAGTCGCTCGACAAGGTGCTCGCACTGCTGCGCCCGCTCACGAAGGGGCGTCTCATGGCAGTCTTCGGCAGCGCCGGCGAACGGGATCGCAGCAAGCGACCGCGCCTGGCGGAGATCGCGGCAAAGCACGCCGACTTCTTCGTCATCACGCAGGAAGATCCGCGCCTCGAGGACCCCGCCGCGATCCTCGCGGAGATAGAGGCGGGCGCGATCGCCGCAGGTAAGACGCGCGGCGCGGACTACGCGGTCATGGACGATCGGCGCGAGGCGGTGCGCGAGGCGCTGCGCCGCGCGCAGGCCGGCGACACCGTCCTGCTCGCCGGCAAAGGCCACGAGGGCTCGATCATCGTTGGCGAGGAGAAGCGCCCCTGGGACGAGGCCGCCGTTGCGCGCGACGCGCTCCGCGAGCTCGGCTTCGCGGAGTGACGCGTCAGGCGCGGCCGACCCGCACCTCGCGTGGCGCACAGGTCGCGCAGACCCGGGCGCTGGCCGACCATAGCCGCGAGCTCGTCGCGCAGCTTCGCACCGAGATCGGCGTTCCGGCGAAGCCCAGCGGCCGTCCCGTGCTCGTCATGCTCATGGGCTTCCCGGGAGCGGGCAAAACACACTGCGCGCGCCTTCTCGCGGCCCGCTTGGGCGCGGCCCACGTCGCGACCGACCACCTGCGCAGTCGCCTGTTCATCGCGGCGTCGTACGCCGACGACGAGAATCGCGCGGTGTTCACCGTCGCCGAGGGCCTCGTCGACGACCTGCTCGCGGAGGGTCACGGCGTCGTGCTCGACGCGACCAATCTCCTCGCCCGCTACCGCGCGCCGATGGAGCGCGTGGCGGCCCGCCGTGACGTGGCCGTGCTACACGTGCACGTGGTCGCGGACGACGTGGAGACGCGCGCGCGTCTAGCCGCGCGCGCCGTGGCTCGGGCGGACGGCGATCACTCGGACGCCGACGTCGGCGTCTACGAGCGGATGCGCGTGCGCGGCTTCGAACCGCCCGAGCGCTTCGTCGAGCTCCGGAACGGACCGGACCTCGATGCGGAGATCGAGCGCATCGCGAGCCTGGCGTGAGACGCCATGCGCGTGGGCTTGTGTTCGCGGTGATCGCGATCGCACTGGTGATCGGGTACGGCGTGCTCGGCTCCAGCGTCGCCCCGCTCGTTCTGCCCGTCGGTCCGCCGACCCCGACGCCGACGAAGCCGGTCAGCGCGGTGCCCGCGCCGCAGATCCAGGGGACGATCGCGTTCGCGCTGCGCGGCGACGTGTACATCCTGCGCGACAGCAAGTACGTGAGCGTGACGGCGGGCGCGCGCTCAGCGCAGCCGAGTCTGTCCCAGGACGGGCGCGTGCTGCTCCTCGTGCGTTCCGAAGGGATCAACGGCAGGCGCAACGTCGATGGGCAGATCACGCCCGCGATCCTCCGTTACACCGACATCGTGAAGAAGGACGCGGCCGGCGGCACGGAGACCATCGTGCTGAGCGGGCTCCTGGTGTCTTCGCCGGCGGGCTTCCACACGGTTGCGTGGCTCACCGGCCCGGCGCTATCGCCGGACGGGGACCGCTTCGCCGTCACCACCGACGCCGTGAAGGGAGCATCCGATCTCGAGCTCTTCGACGCGCAGACCGGCAAGCGCGCCCTCCTGCTATCACAGGGGTCGTTCCTCGCCGACGCGTCCTGGTCGCCCGACGGCACGACCATCGCGGTGACGTCGTACACGCAGGGCGAGCCCCACATCCTGCTGGTGCCCTCCGATGGCCGCGCGGCCGCGCCGCTCGCGATCAAGGGCACAGCTGGCGAGGCATATCGGCCCTCCTATTCGCCGGACGGCGTCTGGATCACGTACACGCTGCGCCACGACGGCCGCAACGATGTGCACGCGGTCGAGGTGAAGACCGGACGCGATGTCGCGCTCACGAGCGACGGGAAGACCTGGAACAGCGTCTTCTCGCCGGACGGCAAGCAGATGGCGTTCCTGCGCGAGAGCGGCGGGCTCATCGATCTCTACGTCATGGACGTCGCGGAGGCGCTCGTCGGCGGTCCGCTCCGCGCCGCGGTGAAGCTCACGCGCGGCGAGGGGATCGACGGAGACAGCCGCCCCGCTTGGGGGCGTTGAGCTAGACGAGGCGCTTGCGGATCAGAGCGGAGACGAAGTCCATCGTGGCGACGGTGACCACGATCATGAAGATGATCAGGCCGGCCGCACCGTACTGGGATATCTGGATGGCCTGGAACAGGTCGAGGCCGATCCCACCACCGCCGACCAGGCCCAGGATCGGGGCGAGGCGGACGTTGGTGTCGAGGCGGTAGATCGTGAACGAGATGAATGGATTCGTGATCTGCGGGAGGACCGCGGTCCATACGACCTGCATCCGGTTCGCACCGGTGGCCGTGATCGCCTCGAGTGGCCCTCCGTCGATCCCCTCGATCGCCTCCGAGTACAGCTTGCCCATCACGCCGATGTTGTGGAATGCGAGGCCGAAGACGCCGGCCGCGTTGCCCGGTCCGAAGATGGCGAGCAGCACGATGACGACGATGAGCACGTCGATGGAGCGGAGGATCGTGAACACCACGCGTACGACCGCGTAGATCACCGCGGTGATCGGATTCCCGGTCATGATGTTTCTCGCTCCGAGGAACGACAGTGGCAGGGCGATGACCATCGAGAACGCCGTCGCCATGACGCCGAGGAAGATCGTCTCGATCATCTTCCACCACGCGGTGTTCTGGTACGTCTCGAACTGGTCGCGCGGCGACATGATCGAGAAGTCCCACTGGAACAGCAGCGCGATCCTGTTGATCACGTACTCCGGGTTCGCGCGGCCGGTATCGATGTTCGTGATCCTCAGACCGATGTAGAGCACGAGCAGCACGGCGGCGATCAGGGCGAGCCTGCGCCAATCGGTCAGCGGGTTCCGCTGCAGCTCGCGCGGAACGGGAAGTCCACGCGAAGTGAAGTACTCGGCCATCAGCCTATCTCGACCTCTTCGGCGTCCTCGCCGTAGATCTCCTTGAACCGGCGCGCGTCGATCGCGTCGGGCTTGCCGTCGAATGCGACCTTGCCGTCCTTCAGAGCGATGACGCGCGTCCCGTAACGGCGCGCGAGCGACAGGAAGTGGAGCGAGCAGATTACGGTGATGCCGTCCTTCTTGTTGATCTCCTCGAGGTACTTCATCACCGAATGGCTGGTCGCCGGGTCGAGGCTGGCGACGGGTTCGTCCGCGAGCATCAGCTCCGGTTTCTGCATCAGCGCGCGCGCGATGCCGACGCGCTGCTGCTGGCCGCCGGACAGTGCGTC
>JANNHF010000179.1:0-4032 GCA_031404235.1 Chloroflexota bacterium | reverse complement strand
GGCGAGCGTGACGTCGCGATCGTCGTCCTCGCACTTGCGACGGGCCTGCGCCTGAACGAGCTCCGAAGCATCCAGTGGCCTGATGACTTCGACATCCGCCGCGGGTTCGTCTACGTCCGCGATCGCGCGGCGAAGACCGAGGCTGCGGTCCGCACCGTCCCTGTCGATCCGAAGGCGATCGTGTTCGTCGAGTCGTACGTCGCCGACCACCGACCATCGCGGCAGCCGGGTCCACTGTTCCTCAACCGCCACGGCGAGCCCCTCACGTACTACGGCTTCTCCGCGATCTTCCGTCGGCTCCGCGCACACCTGCCTGCGGAGGTCGACTTCAAGATTCACCGCACACGGAACACCGCGATCACGAACTGGCTCCGCGCGGGGACGGATCTTTACACGACCATGCACCTGGCCGGGCATAAGAGCCCGAAGGTCACCGAACGGTACGCCGGCGGGTTCTCCGACGAGGAGCTCGCCCGCTTGGCGAGACCCGCGTTCTCGATGATCTACGGCAAGAAGGCCAGTTAGTCACCCGATGAAAAACACCCGGTCTCGGAGGACAGTCACCTGGCTCCCCGATGCGAGAATCATCAAGCCTGCACTGAGGGCCCGTAGCTCAACGGTAGAGCAGGGGACTTTTAATCCCTTGGTTCCGGGTTCGAATCCCGGCGGGCTCACCGCCGCGCCGCGTTCTCCGCAGCAAGTCCAAGGTCGCGGCTACCGCGAGCAGGATCAGCGCAACGGGTCGAAAAGCCCGGCATCTGGATGCGTGCCGCCGCGCACGAGCGCCGCGACGAGCTCGGCGGACGCCGGGCCGAGCGCCATTCCGTGTCCGGTGAAGCCGCCGCACACGAACACACCAGGCGCGATGCGTCCGACGTACGGCAACGCGTCGTGGGAGAAGCCCATCGTGCCGGCCCAGCGGTGCGTGACGGCGGCGGTGATGCCGCGCTCGTGCAGGAAGGCCTCGAGCTGTTTCTGGATCACGTCAGTGGTGCGCTCCTCCTCGCCGACCTCCTCGCCGACCGCGGTGTCCCGCCAGCCTCCGACGAGAACGCGGCCGTCGCTCGTCTGCCGCCAGTAGCGGTAGCCGCGGTTGGCGTAGGCCGGACGGGCGAAGACTGGCGCGGTCGGCGCCGTGGCGAGCATCTGGCCGCGCACCGGCCGCACCCGCGAGGTCGCGAGATGCGCGGTGTACGCGTTGGTGCACAGGACGATCGCGCCCACCTGAACGACGCCGGATGCGGTGCGCGCCTCGCCTGTGGCCACCGCCTCGACTCGCGTCGACTCGTGGATGCGCGCGCCTTTCGCCACCGCCGCGGCGGCGAGCCCCCGCACCCAGCGCACCGGGTGCAGCTCCCCGTCGTCCGCGTACGTCGCAGTGCGCGTCGCCAGCTCGACGCTTACGGCGACCCCCTCGGACGACAGTCGTCGTGCGCTGTCCTCGATCTCGCGCCACTCTTCGTCGTCGCCCGCGATCTGGTCGGATCCATTCCAGCGGAGCGCACAGTCGATGCGGTGTTCTCCGATCAGCGAGCGCACGAGGGCCTGCGTGCGCTGCGTGAAACGCCAGATCCGCAGCGTGTTCGGTTCTCCGTAACGACGTGACGCCGCGACGAAGTTCTCCGCCACGCCGGCGAGGAGGAAGCCGGCGTTGCGGCCGCTCGCCGCCTCCGCCACGCCGCGCGCTTCGAGCACGACGACCTTCGCGCCGGCCGATGCGAGGAAGTAGGCGGTCGCGATGCCCGCGATGCCAGCGCCAACGACCGCGACGTCGGCCGTTACATCGCCATCCAATGGTGGATAGGAGCGCGAAACTCCGTCGAGCCAGAGACTCATCGTCGCGGAGTGTTCCACGTCTGCGTTAGGCTGACCTGCGGTTCTTTCCGCTGCGCTGCTGTGAGTTCCTGCGCGTCTGATTTGAGGGGTGGGGTATGGGTCGCCGTTCGTTGACCGCGCTCGTCGCGTTCGCCTTGGTCCTCTTGAGCGTGCCACTCGGAGCACGACCCGCGGAGGCCGCGGGAACGATCAGCCTTGCGGCGATCGGGATCGCCCACGCCGAGAACTTCGACACCCTCGCGAACACCGGCACCGCCAACACCGTCACACCGAATGGGTGGGCCTTCAGCGAGAGCGGGACCAATGCCAACACCACGTACGCGGCTGGTACCGGATCTGGCAATTCCGGCAACACCTACAGCTTCGGCGCGGACTTGAGCACGGATCGCGCCTTTGGCGGGTTGCAGAGCGGATCGCTCGTTCCGACAGTTGGAGCGAGCCTCACGAACAACACCGGCTTCGATCTGACGCGGATCGACGTCTCCTATATCGGTGAGCAGTGGCGGGTTGGGACGCTCGGACGCGCCGATAGGATCGACTTCCAGTGGAGCGCGAGCGCGACATCGCTCACGACCGGAACATGGACCGACGCCGATGCGCTCGACTTCACCGGTCCGGTGACGACGGGAGCGATCGGCCTTTTGGACGGGAATCTCGCTGCGAATCGGACTGTCGTGAACGGCGCCATCGTGACGGTCATCCCCGCTGGCGCGACATTCTGGATCCGCTGGACCTCGTTCGACGCGTCGGGCGCGGACGACGGGCTCGGTGTGGATGACTTCTCACTCACGCCAAGCATGTCTGACCAGGCGCCTTTCATCACCGCCACGAGCCCCATCAGCGGTGCCGCCGGCGTCGCACTCGACTCGAACATCACGCTGACCTTCTCGGAGTCCGTGAACGCGAGCGGTGAGTGGTTCACGATCGTGTGTGCGACGAGCGGGTCCCATGGCGCCACCGCCTCGGGCGGACCCACGACCTTCACGCTCGACCCGACGGCGACCTTCGCTTCGAACGAGCCGTGCACGGTCACGGTGCTCAAGGCCAATGTGACCGACCAGGACGTCGACGATCCACCCGACAACATCGCCGCGGACTACGTGTTCAGCTTCCAGACGGCCGACGTGCTCGTGTGCGGCGACCCAGCCACGCGGATCCATGAGATCCAGGGAACTGGGATGACGACTCCGATGAACAACGCGGTCGTCGCGATCGAAGGTGTGGTCGGCGGCGACTTCCAGCAGCCCGGCGGGTTCAGCGGCTTCTACATGCAGGAAGAGATTGCAGACGCGGACACGGATCCGCTGACGTCCGAGGGCATCTTCGTCCTTAACACGAGCTTCGCCGTGAGCAGTGGCGACCTCGTGCGTGTCCGAGGCCGCGTCACTGAGTTCCAGGGATTGACGGAGCTCACGTCCGTGAACGCCCTTCTTGTGTGTTCGCTTAGCGCCACGCTGCCGGCGACCGCCGTGAACCTTCCGGTGGCGAACGTCACGGACCTGGAGCGCTTTGAGGGGATGCTCGTGAACTTCGATCAGACGCTCATCGCCACCGAGGTGTTCAACCTTGGCCGATTCGGCGAGGTGAGCCTGTCGGGCGCCGGCCGGCTGTACACGCCGACGGCGGTAGCGGCTCCTGGCGCTGCGGCGCAAGCGGTGCTCACCCAGAACAACCGCAGCCGGATCATCCTCGACGACGGCATCAATCAGCAGAACATCGACCCGACCCGCTACCCGCAGGGGGGCCTCTCGGCCAGCAACACGCTCCGCGTCGGCGACACCCTGGCAAGCCTGACCGGCGTGATGGACTTCCGGTTCGGCAACTACCGGATCCAGCCGGTCGGTGCGATCCCCTGGGTCCACGCCAATCCGCGCACCGCGGCGCCGGCGTCGGTCGGTGGAAATCTGAAGGTCGCGTCGTTCAACGTGCTCAACTTCTTCAATGGCGACGGCCTCGGCGGCGGCTTCCCGACGGCGCGGGGCGCCAACACCCCGTTCGAGCTCGGGCGGCAGCTCGCGAAGGAAGTGAGCGCGCTCAGGGCGATCAACGCCGACATCGTCGGCTTGATGGAGATCGAGAACGACGCCGGCGCGAACAGTGCGCTCGCGGACCTTGTAGAGGCGCTCAACGCAGCGATGGGCGCGGGCACGTACAGCAGCCGACGGGGACGGCGGGTTTCCCGCAGAATCCATTCCA
>JANNHF010000178.1:0-30275 GCA_031404235.1 Chloroflexota bacterium | reverse complement strand
CGAGGGCCAACGCTAGCTGCGGAGCAGCTCCGCGAGGATCGGATCGCCGCTCATTGGCTGCGGGCGTACCTGGTCCCAGGTGCATTGCTTTGGATCCTTGTCGGGGCGGAAGCGGAGGAAGCGCGTGCCGTGACGGATGCGCTCCTCCTCCATCTTGTCGTAGCGGATCTCGCACACCAGCTCGGGCCGGATCTCGTGCCAGGGAAGATCCTTCCCCTGGGACCAGCGTGACCCGGCATCGGGGGTGCGACCCCAATCGGCGCGATCCGGAAAGATGTGCCCTTCCTCGACCAGCGGCGGGAGCATCTGCTGGAGTTGTTCCTGGAGCGGACCAGCGATCCCCGACGTGTGGCCGACGAAGTCGAGCGTCCCGTCCTCGCGGTAAAGGCCCAGGAGGAGGCTCGCTATCTTCTTTCCGCTCGTGCGATAACCCACGATCACGCAGTCGCAGGTCTTGTGGTACTTCACCTTCTTCACGACCTCGCGCGAGCCCGGCTTGTACGCGCTGTCCACGCGTTTGGCGATGATCCCGTCGAGTCCGATCAGCTCGAGCCGCTCGAGCCAGTGCTTCGCGGTCCCGATGTCGTTCGTCGTGACCGACAGCGTGAAGCCCTTTGCCAACTCGAGCAGCTTCTTCCTGCGCTCCAACAGTGGCTGGCTGTGCACCGGCTCGCCGCTCCAGAGCAGCACGTCGAACGCGATGAACGTCGCGGGCGTCTCGGCGGCGAGCCTGCGGATGCGTGACTCCGCCGGATGCAGGCGCATCTGCATCGCGTCGAAGTCGAGGTGGCCGTCGCGTTCGATGACGATCTCGCCGTCGAGCGCTGAGTGGGGTGGAAGGAGATCGCCCAGCGGTCGCAGCTCAGGGAAATAGCGCAGCAGCGGGCGTCCATTGCGACTCCAGAGCGCGAGCTCGCCGTTGTCGTTCTCCAGCACGCCGCGGAAGCCGTCCCACTTCGGCTCGTACTGCCACTTCGGACCGGTCGGGATCTCCTCGACCAGCTCCGCCTCCTGCGGCGGAAAGGGAACGTTGGGGCCGGGCGCGCTAGGCACCGACATCGCGGCGCCGAAGCGCCGCCACGGACAGGGCCGTCGCGACGGCGCCGATCCCCACGAGCCCCGCGACGCCGCCCCATCTGATCTCTCCGGACATCGGCATGCCGTACAGGTTGTACAGCGAGAGGTTGGCGACCCAGTCCGGCCAGCCGAAGAGCGGTAGGAACTGCTGCACGAAGTAGCTGGATACCGCGACGGCGGAGAGCGCAAGGACCGCGATGCGCGGGCGCGACGCGGAGACGAATTGGCCGATCGAGCCGAACGCGAAGGGGATCGTGAGGAGCAGGGCGGCTGCGAGGACGACGCGCCCGCCGTCGAGCGTGATGCCCTGACCGGCGGCGACGACGTACACCGCGACCGACGACGCGGCGGCGATGAGTGCGACGGCGACGAGGAGCGTCGCGAGCCGCTCGACGATGACGCGGCCGTGCGACACAGGCGCGGAGAGGATCGTCGCCAGTCTGCCCTCGGCGTCGTCCGCGGACCAGCTCGCGACCTGGAGGATGGCGTAGATCGACAGCAGCAGCGTCGCGCTCGATAGCCACATGACGCCGACGAACGAGTCGTACACGCTGAGCCCGGCGCGCTCGAAGTAAGCACGCAGGAACGGCACCTCCGACGACGTGAGCGAGTCGACGATCGTCCGCGTGATAGAGATGAGGGACGCCGAGAGCGCGACGAAACCGACGAGCCACGCGGCGATCCATACGCCCTGCTGTCGCAGGGGGCCGAGCACCGGAAGACGGAGAAGCACGTCGCGCGACGGGGATCTTGTCACGCGGCTCTCGCGTCCGATCCCCGGTAGCCCGGTGCCGCCGAGATCGCGTCGGGCGAAGGCGACGACTCCGACAGCGAGCAGCACCAACGCGGCACCGAGCAGCGCTGCGATGCCGACGACGTCGAGCGCTCCGTTCGCGGTGAGCGGACGACTCCGCTCGAAGAAGTAGAAGGGGGAGAGCCAGCGGATCGGACCGATGTCGGCGCTGCGGGCAGCTCCGTTGACCAGGAACAGGGCGATGATCAGGCCGGCCGCGATCCCGCCGGCGCCACGCCTGGTCGTGACAAGCTGCGCGACGACCAGGGCCATGCCGTAGCAGCACAGGGTCGTTGCGACGAGGTTGACGCCCATCGCGAGCATCTCCCCGGCCGCGAGCGGCTCGCCGCTCGCGGAGAGGAGGGTCGCGAGAAGCATCACCCCCGTCGTGACTACCGCGACAGCCGCGAACACGGCCACCCGCGCGACGAGGTAGCGCGCGCGCCCGACCCCTGCGGCGAGCCACTGCTCGACGAGGCCACGCTCCTCGTCGCCGCGGCCGCTACCGCTCGCCGAGATCGCGGCCCAGATCCCGTACACGAGCGGGAGCGAGCCGAAGAGCCGCCACTCGAGGTAGCCGCCGAGCGTGTCGATCCGCACCGGGGTCGGCAGCATGTAGGAAAGCTGCGCGCCGAGCACCGTCATCTGCTGCGCGAACGCGGTGCGCTCGGCCGGGGTCGTGCCGGCGATCTGGACGAACGCGAGGGCGTTGAGGACTCCGCCAAGCACGCCGCCCGCCGTCATCGCGACGAGGCCGACGGTCTGCTGCTTCAGCGCGATGCGGAAGAGCGTCACCGGTAATAGCTGAGGAAGATCTCCTCGAGGCTCGGCTCGCGGCTGGTGAAGCCGATCACACGCGTGCCGGCGATCGCGGCCATGAGCGGCTCGAAGGTGCCGCGCAGCAGGCCGGTCGCGCGGTGGTCCGTGACCTCCAGTTGGTCGAGGCCCTCGACCGACCGAAGACGGTCAGTGGGCACGTCATCGGCGAAGTCGATCTCGACGCGGAACGCGCGCATGCCCACCAGATCGTCCAACGCGCTCACCGTCACGAGATGCCCCTCGCGCACGATGCCGACGCGGTCGCAGACGTGCTCGACTTCCGATAGAACGTGTGAGGAGATGAAGATCGTCGCCCCGCGGGCGCGCACATCGCGCACGACGCCGTAGAACTCCTGCTGGTGCAGCGGGTCGAGGCCCGTAGTCGGCTCGTCCAGGATCGCGAGCGCCGGCTGGTGCATGAACGCGAGCACGAGCCCGAGCTTCTGCTTGTTGCCGTGCGAGTACTCGCGGTACTTGCGCCCGAGATCGAGGTCGAGCCGCTCCGCGAGCGCCGTGATCGCAGCGTCCGTCACGTCGCCGCGCAGCCCTGCCACGTACGCGACGATCTCCGCTCCGCGCCAGCCGCCGAACTGCGGCAGCTCACCGGGGCAGTAGCCGACCTTGCGCTTCACTGCGACAGCGTCACGGTCGCAGTCGAGTCCGAAGATCCGGGCACCGCCGCGCGTCGCGTGGATGAGGCCCATGAGCAGACGGATCGTCGTCGTCTTGCCGGCGCCGTTGGGTCCGAGGAATCCGAATACCTCGCCCTCGGCCACGCTCAGGTCGAGATCGAAGATCCCGCGCCCGTTGCCGTAGTCCTTCGTGAGGCCTTCGGTCTTGACCGCGAGGCCCTTCATCGAAAGCGCCACGTGCCCAGGTCTAGTTCGCCGAAAGGCGCACGGCGACACCGTCGATGAAGGACCCCGCGAGGAAGAGTGCTGTGCGGGCTACTTGCCGCGCTTTGCGAGAGTGGAGTCCTTCGCCTGCTTGGCGATGCGAAATTTGAGCACGCGCTTCGCCGGGATCTGGATCGTCTCGCCGGTCGCCGGGTTGCGGCCGAGGCGAGCCTTGC
The DNA here is from genome assembly GCA_031404235.1 of Chloroflexota bacterium. Classification (GTDB taxonomy): domain Bacteria; phylum Chloroflexota; class Limnocylindria; order P2-11E; family P2-11E; genus CF-39. The sequence continues at coordinate 26,514 of JANNHF010000178.1, read as the reverse complement.
GGTCCACGATCACGAGCTTGCCGACGCCCGGGAACGTGAAGCCGTTGCGGGCTTCCTTGTACGCGAGTCCCGCGAGCTCCTCGAGAACGGTGCCCACCTGCTTCTTTGTCAGTCCGGTCTTCTCCGACAGCCGATTCAGTGTTTCCGACTTTGAGATTCCCGCCACTGTGTCCTCCTGTGCGGCCTTTTGGCCAAGTCGCGCCGCATTCTCACACACGAACGGCGCAATATGCGTTGCTGTGACGCCCACCGTAACGGATGATCAACCGGACCGTCCGGGGTGGGTCAGTGAGACTATCCGTCTTCTCGCCGACGGGACCGACGACTGGCGCGCGCGGCTCCTCGCACGGGTCGAACATGCGACCGACGACGAGCTCGCAGCGGGATCGGACGACGACTGGGGGTGGGTCAGATCGCCGTCCACCTCCTGATCACCGAATGCGGCGTCGCTCTGATCGCCCTTCGTCTCGCGCAGGGACAAGAAGGACTGGCCAGGCCGCTGGCGCCCTACGCCGGCTGCGAGCCGATTTCCCGGTCGAGCCGAGTGCTGGTGCCACCGCCCGGCACCCCTACTACGGCGACCTCAACTGCTTCGGCTGGCTCCTGACGCTGCCGAACCACCACATTCGCCCGCCTGCGGGCGCTCGACGAAGGAACGGCCACCGCGATCTAGTCGCATACTCGGCACCCCAGACTCGGAGGGGGTGAGCGATGGCGGGCGGCACCAAGAGCACCACTGCGCTCGAGACCTTCGCCCAAGAGGACCGCGCCTTCCCGCCGCCCCCCGGCTTCGCCGCCACGGCGAACGCGAGCGACGGCGGTCTCTACGAGCGAGCTGAGCGCGACCTCGAGGGGTTCTGGGCGGAGCAGGCGAAAGAGCTGCTCTGGCGCAAGCCCTTCGACAAGGTCCTCGAGTGGGAAGCGCCCTACGCGAAGTGGTTCCTCGGTGGCGAGCTGAACATCTCCGAGAACTGTCTCGACCGGCATGTGAAGGCCGGCCGCGGGACCAAGGTCGCCTACTACTGGGAGGGAGAGCCCGGCGACACGCGGGCCATCACCTACCAGGACCTGCTCGAGATGACCTGCCGCTGCGCGAACGCGCTGAAGGAGCTCGGGGTCCGCAAGGGTGACCGCGTCGCGATCTACATGCCGATGATCCCCGAGCTGCCCGCCGCCATGCTCGCGTGCGCGCGCATCGGCGCGCCGTTCACGGTGGTCTTTGGAGGCTTCTCGGCCGAAGCGCTCTCGGGGCGCATAAACGACGCCGAGGCGAAGATCCTGATCACGGCGGACGGCGGCTACCGCAAGGGGAACGCGGTCTCGCTCAAGAAGAACGCCGATGACGCCGTGGCGTTGGCCAAGTCCATCGAGAAAGTGCTCGTCGTGCAACGGACGAAGCAGGATGTGCCCTGGACCGTCGGCCGCGATATCTGGTGGCACGACCTCGTCGACAAGCAGAAGCCTGAGTGCCCGGCCGAGTCACTCGAGAGCGAGCACATGCTGTATCTGCTGTACACCTCGGGCACGACGGCCAAGCCGAAGGGCATCGTGCACACGACCGCCGGCTATCTCGCCGGGGTCGCGACTACGCACAAGCTGATCTTCGACGTCAAACACGAGGACGTGTACTGGTGCGCCGCCGACATCGGCTGGGTCACCGGTCACAGCTACATCGTGTTCGGACCCCTCGCGAACGGGTCGACCGGCGTCATCTACGAGGGCACGCCGGACTTTCCGGACAAGGATCGCTGGTGGACCATCATCGAAAAGTACAAGGTCACGATCCTCTACTGCGCGCCGACGGCGATCCGGACGTTCATGAAGTGGGGGGCCGAGTACCCGGACAAGCACGACATTTCCTCGCTGCGCCTGCTCGGATCCGTTGGCGAGCCGATCAATCCCGAGGCATGGCTCTGGTACCACGAGAACATCGGCGGAGGTCGTTGTCCGATCGTCGACACCTGGTGGATGACGGAGACCGGCATGATCCTCATCACTCCGCTCCCCGGCATCACCACGACGAAGCCCGGCAGCGCCACGTTCCCGTTCCCCGGGGTCGGAGCCGACGTCGTCGACGAAGATGGCAAGACGGTGCCCCTCGGCGGCGCCGGGTACCTCGTCCTGACCAAGCCGTGGCCCGCGATGCTCCGCGGCATCTACAAGGACGACAAGCGCTACCGCGAAACGTACTGGAGTCGCTACCCCGGCCGGTACTTCGCGGGCGACGGTGCGCGTCGTGACAAGGACGGCTACTTCTGGCTCATGGGCCGCGTCGACGACGTGATGAAGATCAGTGGGCACCGGATCTCGACCACGGAGGTCGAATCTGCGCTCGTATCACATCCGGCGGTCGCCGAGGCGGCCGTGATCGGCCGGGAAGATCCGGTGACCACCCAGGCGATCTTCGCCTTCGTCACCCTGCGCGGGACCAAAGAGGCAGGCGAAGGCCTGTCCAAAGAGCTCCGCGAGCACGTCGTCACCAAGATCGGCTCGATCGCGCGCCCGAAGACGATCATGTTCACGCCCGAGCTGCCGAAGACCCGCTCCGGAAAGATCATGCGGCGCTTACTCCGCGACATCGCGAACGGCACGCCGCTTGGCGACACGACGACGTTGGCTGACGCCACGGTCGTCGACTCGATCCGCACCGCCTCCTCGTCCGGCAAGGAAGAGTGAGCCCGGGAAGGACGCTCTCGGTCACTCGAGATAGCGCTCGAAGCTGACCCATCGCAGCGCCGCGAACAACGCCGCCGCGCCAAGCGCGAGGAGCACCAGCGCGAGGACGTAGGTGCGCGCAGGGCCGGCGACGGCACCGAGGGTCGCGACGGTGAGTAGCAGAGCGGGCACGAGGAACGCGCCGCTCAGGTTGTTCGCCGTACGAAAGTCGCGCGCAAGGAGTGTGAGTAGGAGCGAGATCCCCGTGGAGCACGCCACCGCAGCGATGAATGGGGCGAGCAGCGCTGGGATCGTGGCGGCGTCGGCGACGCCGAGGACCAAGAGCAGCGTCAGGACGATCGCAACGTACGGCAGGCCGATGATCGCCGTCACCGCGAGCACGGCGAGGAGCTTCGCGGCGACGATCTCGCTCACGGTGACAGGCAGGGAGATGAGGAGCTCCAGTGAGCGTCGTTCGCGCTCCGCGACGATCGTGTATGTCGTGGTGAGCGAGGGGAGCAGGAGACCCCCGATGACGAGCAGCATCGGGTAGAAGAACTGCACGAGGAGCTCCGTGGGCTCGGTGGCGCCGGAGAACCCAGGGAGCGGCGAATCGCGCAGCTGCTCGGTCAATTGACCTCCGTCGAAGTGAATCGCAACGAGCAGCTGGATCGGCGCCAGGAAGAGAACGATGAACGGGAGCAACGCCGCAGTGAGCATCGCGCTGCGGTTACGTCCGATCTGCCGCGTCTCCTTCCACAACAGCGAACGGATGGAGCGGAGCCTCATCGCGCCACCGCCTCGAGGAAGAGCTCCTCGAGCGTCGCAGAGATCGGCCGGCACTCATATACATCGATGCCGTCGCCCAGGAGCGCGCGAAGCAGTGCCGGTGCGTCGGACCGCGCGTCGATAGGCACGACCACAGCGTCGTCCACGATGGACGCCTGGTGACCGAATGCACGCACGCGCATCGCGACCGCCTCGGCGGGCTGACGCGCGACGAGTCGCGTGCGCGGTCGCTGACGCGCGCGCAGCGCCGCCAGCGGCTCATGGAGGAGGACCTCTCCCGCGCGGAGGATGATGACGTCATCGCAGAGCGCCTCCGCCTCCGCCAGGTTGTGGGTACACAGGAGCGTGGTGCGTCCGTTCATCGCCGCGCGCAAGTAGTCGTGGACCTCGCGGGCAGCGACCGGATCGAGTCCGACGGTGGGCTCGTCGAGAAGCAGGACCTCCGGCTCCGACAGCAACGCCGCGGCAACGACGACGCGGCGTTGGAAACCGCCGGACAGCTGCGCGAGACGCTTGTTCCGATGTTCTTCCAGCCCGAACGCCTCGATCGCGTGCCCGACATCACCGCGCCCGAAGAGCCTGCGCGCGAGCTCGAGGTACTCGACCATCGTTAGGTCGGCGTACATGCCAGCGTTCTGCGGGACGATGCCACAGCGCAGCCGCGCTTCCGAGTAGCGCGCTCCGTTCACCTCCCGTCCGAGAAGCGACACCCAGCCGGTCGTCGGGGTGAGCGCGCCTTGGAGTAGGCGTATCGACGTCGTCTTGCCTGAGCCGTTCGGTCCGAGAAGGCAGGCTCGGGCGCCAACGGGGATCGACCAAGTGACCTCGCGCAGGGCGAGCGTTCCACTCCGATATCGCTTGCTCGTGCCATCGAAAGCGATAGCGATGTCCGCCACATTCACAGCGTATGTTGCGCACGATGTGGATGGTTTGCGGCGCGGCCGTAGGCTGCGCGCAACTCGTGCTGCTGCTGCTGCTTCCCGCGAAGGTCAGCTCAGGATCTTCTCCAGCTCCACGTGCGCCGGAAGCGTCTGGTACCCCAGCGTCGCGTTGATCCCGCGCATCGACTTGTTCGGCTCGTCGTTCGTCGTGCCGAGCGCGCGGAGTCCCTTGCGCTTCGCGCGCGTGAGCGCCTCGACCTTGAGCGCGCGCGCGATGCCGCGGCCGCGGTGCTCTCGCGCCGTCCCGGTCATCCAGGTCCAGCCGTCCTTGTCCTTGCTCTTGCCCGTCGTGGTGAAACCCGCGATCTCGTCGCCGGCGTACGCGACGAGCGATAGGTCCATCAGCATCTGATCGCTGGTCGATGCCTCGTAGAAGCGATCCCAGGGCCAGTGCGGCGTCGGCGTCGCGAACGGGATGTCCTCCCACATCGGCGCCTCGGCGTCGTACAGCGCGCGCCACCATTGCTCTTGGGCGGCTTTATCGCGGACCGCGAGCATCTCAGCGAAGCTCGCGATCCTGATGCGCGCGGTGCGTGCCTTGTCCAGCGCCTCGGAGAACTGTCCGGGCTCGAACTTCGCGAGCTCGACATACGCCGCGATACGCCGGCCGATCTCGCGGTAGCCGCGAGCCAGAGCCCACTCGAGTGCGAACTTCTCGCCCTCGTTCGCGCCGCCGAGCGCCTTCGGAACATCACGGCGCCGGGCCTCGGCCTCGAGCGCTTCGAGGAGCGCGGCGCCGATGCCTCTTCGCCGATGCGGGGCTAGCACCGTCATCCCGATGAACTGCGAGCGGTCGGGGCGGGGCATGGAGCCGACGCCGATGTCGCCGATCGCGGCGATACTTCCGTCCGGGGCGTCGACGCTCACACGTAGGCGCGCTGGATCCTTCATGAGGTTCTCCCAGTAGCGCCACTCTGCCGCGCTGCCTTGCTCCATCCAGTGCTGCTCGCGGTTGCGCTCGATCACGAAGGAGTCGCGATCGCCGTCCTCGAACGCGCGCGCGCGGTAGCCCGCCGGCAGTCGGGCGCCCAGACCCAGGACATCGGCAGCGGCCACGGCGTTCACGATGAAGGGGGAGCGGCTCGAGCGTCAATGTGAGCTGGGCTAGCGCGCGCTCATCGTGCCTGCGACCATGCGCCTGCTCGGCGACCTCAACTGGTGGGCGCCCTCGCCGATCGCCCGCCTGCATCGTTGGCTCATGCTCGCAGACCGTCACCCCGCATAGTGAAAGATCTGTTCCACGCGCGGTCGCTGGCACCGCTCTTGCGGCCCATTCAGTGGGGCCTGACGGCCCACATTGGAGGAACCATCAATGAAGGATTCAATGAAGGACAAGACAGAAGGCAAGTGGGACGAGACCAAGGGCAAGGTCAAGGAAGAGGTCGGCAAGCTCGGTGGTGACCGCTCGACCGAGATCGACGGCAAGCTCGACCAGGCCAAGGGCAAGGTCAAGCAGGGCATCGGCGAGGTCAAGGAAGGCGTCGAGGACATCAAGCGCTAGACCTTTCCGACCAGCCGCGATCCAGGGCGCCAGGCGCACAATGAGAACGTGCGTCTGGCGCCCTTCTTCTTGTTCGCCGTGGTCGTCGCCTGCGGCTCGCCGGCTCTGCCGTCCGCCGGCTCTCTAAGTGCGGCCGGCACGACAAACGCCGCGGACATTCAGGAGATCTCGCTTGAGATCTCGGCGCTGATGTGAAGCTCCTGTGCGTCACAGGTCGTGACGGGTAGCCGGAAGATCGAGGGAATGGTCAGCGTGAGCATGGAGCCGCTGGACCGCAGGCTCATCCTGCGCTTCGACCCACGCGTCACGAATGCCGACCGCGTGACTGCGGCGGCGCAGGCGGTCGTCGATACCGTCGAGCAATAACCTCACTCGCAAGCTCGTCGCCCACCACGCCGATCCGATCGGACACGTGCTCGGCCGGCTTTCGTTCGCTCGCCCGCGCTTTCACAACGGCTGCTTCCTGTACGTGAGCGACCGTGGGCTCGCGTACTACATCCTGACCCGTCGGGGCTACGCCGCGATCACGTTCGGACACGTTGTCGTCTTCGCGCACGAGCCCACCGACAGGCTGTGGCAACACGAGCTGCGGCACGTAAGACAGTACGAGCGGCTGGGTCTTGCGTTCCTTCCGCTGTACCTGCGGCTCTACGCGAAGCACGGGTATGCGGTGCATCCGTTGGAGCGCGACGCATCTGAAGTGGCTACGCTTTTCAGGTGACGCCGTACGACATCGCCATCCTTGGCGGCGGCCCCGGCGGCTACGTCGCGGCGCTCCACGCGGGCATCAAGGGAGCGCGGGTCGCGCTCATCGAGCGCGACCGGGTCGGCGGCATCTGCGTGACGGTGGGCTGCATCCCGTCCAAGGCGATGCTTGATTCGAGCCACGCGTACTGGGTCACGACCCACGGCGAAGAGCACGGGATCTTCGTTCAGGGCGCACGCTTCGACCTCGCGAAGGCCGTCGCGCGCAAGGACGAGGTCGTTGCCCAGAACGTCGCGGGCGTCGAGCAGCTCCTCAAGGCGCGCAAGGTCGACCTCATCAAGGGCGATGGCACGCTCGTGTCGCCGACGCAGCTGAGGGTCCGCACTGCCAACGGCGAACAGGCCATCGACGCGAAGAACGTCATCGTCGCGACCGGATCCAAGGTCGGTATGCCGCCGATCAAGGGACTCGCGGAGTCGAAACCACTCGACAACGTCGCCGCGCTTTCGCTCACCGCTGCGCCCAAGCGCCTCATCGTCATCGGTGGCGGCGCGATCGGGCTCGAGCTCGGCACCTTCTTCGCCGAGCTAGGCGCCGAGGTCACGGTCGTGGAGATGCTCGCGCAGCCGATCGCCTACGCCGATCCCGAGCTCGTCCGGCTGCTCGTGCGCGCGCTGCAGTCACGCGGCGTCACGATCGTGACCGAGGCACGGGTCACCGAGGTGTCCCGATCGGGCGGCACCGTGAAGGTGACTGCCGACGTCGGCGGCTCCTCGAAGACGTTCGAGGGTGACGAGGTCTTGCTGGGCGCCGGTCGTGTCGCCAACTATTCCGGTGTGGAGCAGGCCGGCCTCGCGACCAACCGGCTCGGCATCACCGTGGACGAGCACATGCGCACGAGCGTCAAGGGCGTGTGGGCGATCGGCGACTGCATCGGCGATCCACGAGCGCCGAAGCTCGCGCATGTCGCGTCGACGCAGGGCGAGGTCGCGGTCGACACGATCCTCGGCGAAGCGGCGGCGATGGACTACGACGTCGTGCCGAACGTCGTGTACACGCACCCCGAGATCGCCCAGGTCGGACTCACCGAGGCGCAGGCGAAGGAGAAATACGGCGACGACGTGAAGGTCGCGCGCTTCTCGTTCAAGGCGTCCGGCCGCGCGCGGGCGCTCGGCGAGACTGACGGGGTGACCAAGATCGTCGCGGCGGGGAAGCACCAGCGGATCGTCGGCGTTCACATCGTCGGACCGCAGGCCAGCGAGCTGATCGCCGAGGCGACGCTCGCGATCCGTCTCGAGGCGACGACCGACGACATCATCGCGACGATCCATGCCCACCCGACGCTCGCGGAGACCTTCCGCGAGGCTGCTCTCGTCGCGCGGGGAAGACCGATCCACACCGCCCGATAGCACGCGGGTCCGCGATAATTGACGCGGGCCGTTAGCTCAGTGGATAGAGCAGCTGTTTTCTAAACAGCCGGTCGCGGGTCCGATTCCCGCACGGCCCTCTCTATCAGCCGACGCAGAACGCACGACGTAGAGTTAGTCCGTGGCCGTGACGGCGCCCGACGCGTTCGTCGATGAGTTATGGCAAGTCGCGCGCGGGCTATGGATGCCCGATCACCCCTGGTTCAAGGGCATCGTCGAGCACCGCTGGACGCGCGAGCAGATCATCCTCGGCGAGATCCAGCACTACCTGCGCGTGCGCACCAACCCGATCTTCTTCGGATACATCGTCACGAACGTCGCAAGCGAGCGGAACTACGACCTCATGGACGTTGTGATGGAGAACTTCATGGAGGAGCTGGGCGGCGAGAGGACGCACGTGGACATCATGCTGCAGTTCCTCGAGGAAGCCGGCATCACTCGCGAGCAGGCCGATCGCGCCGACCCTGCGCCGGGCACACTCGCGGCGATCGAGATGATCCGCTCCGGCTGCCAGAACCGCACGGCGCTCGAAGGGGTCGCGCTCCTCTCGTATGTCGAAGCGATGCACGGCGGACCCGATGGTGCGGCCGCTCGCGCGTACAAGGAGCTCGTCGGCCATTACAGATTCAGCAAACGCGCCGCCGCTACCTACGCGCTACACGCGGAGCAGGACGCCGGGCACGGCGATCGTCAGATCGCGATGATCCACAAGCTCGCGCGTGATGAGATCACCCAGGAAAAGGTCCGCCGCGCGGTGCGGCTCGGATGCGAGGCGTTGAACTTCGAGTGGGACGGGCACGTGCGGGCGATGACCGGGCAGCGCGACGTGTACTGGTCCGGGAAGTCGTCTTTGAAGCTCTGGCATCCCGAGGTACGCCTGCCGCGCGACTGACACGCTTCGGCGCCACGTTCAGATAGCTCTCGTCGATCCAGTCTTCGAACATCTTCACTGGCGCCGCGCCCTTCGGCGCGTTCACGGTCACCCAACCCGATTTCCCGAGCCCGTACCCCATGGGCTCGACGTAGGGGAGGCTCTTCGCGTACAGCAGTGCGTTCGTGAGCTTCACGCCCATCACGCCGCTGCTCGTCTCGAGCCCGAAGAACACGAAGACCTTCCCGCGGACTTTCGCCACGTTCTCGCCCCAGGGATGTTCGAGCGTCGCATCCTGCTTGGCGAGCGCGTACTTCAGGAGCCGGGCCTTCGCGGCCCCCAGCGTCGTCACGCTAGATCGTCCACGATCTCGGGAAGCCCGCGCGGATATCGTCCCACTCCGGATCGCCGGCGTACTTCGTCTTGAAGGACTTGAGCTGCTGCACCAGCTCCGCTTGGTCGATGTCCAACACGTTTGAGACCACACCCGTGGTCTCCTCGAGCCGAGGCTTCAGTTGCCGCGTCAGCCCTTCATCCGCTGCATCACGTAGCGGTCTTTCTGCGTCATCGCCATGACCGAAACTCTAAAGCTCGCCGGAGAAGCCGACGCGCTGCACGGTCACGACCTCGACGCGCGGCCGCGGTCTGCCCGCCTCCTCGAGAGGTACGCGCAGGCGGGCGAGGACGCGCCAGCGCTCATCCCCGTGTTGCACCAGTACGATCACGAACGCGTTCTCGATCTCGCTCCCCGCCACGCCACCGACCTGAACGACGAGCGGAAACTGCGTGGAGCCCTTGCCGCGTATCTCTCGATCCAGCGCTGTCTCGCCGCGGAAATGCGCGTGCGGCGCGACCGCGCTGATGACGCGAAGGGGATCGGCCTCCGCATTCACGATGCGCCATGTCGTGCGCCAGCCGTCGCCCTCGGGTTTAGCGGAGCCGAGCGGCTTGATGACGATCCGCGGCGCACTCACGGCGTGCCCGTCCGGCTGATGTCGCGGTAGAAGATCGTTGTCGGGCGCAGCTCGCCGTCCGGAAGTCCCGCGTACCGAGGGATCTCGGCCGCGCGCGTCCACCCGAGCTTCGCGTACAGCAGTACGGCCTCGCTGCCGGCGATCGTGTCGAGAACGAGGAGCGTGCGTCCTTCCGCGAGCGCGATCTGCTCGATCTCATGCATGAGCGCGGTGGCTATCCCGCGCCGCCGTGCGGACCGGTGCACGAGGAGCTTCGTGACCTCGGCGCGGTGGCGGGCGTTGGGCAGCTTTGCCAGGCGCAGCTGCACGGTGGCGACCACGTTCCGATCGAGGCGCGCCGCCAGGATGAGCACATCGCCGCGCACCACCTCGCGCTCGATGCTCTGCCACCACGTCGCCGCGTCCTCCGGCGTGAACGGCAACAGGAAACCCACGGACGCGCCACCGGCGACCACGTCGGCGAGGATCACTGCAAGGTCGGGGATAGCCGCGTCGAACGTCGGACCGTCCAGGCGAAGGATCTCGAGCGTCATCTGACGGCCGGGATGACCTGTTCGGCGAACGCGGCGAGCGCGTCCCAGTCGTAGGGAGCTCCGCGCACGGCGATGTTCAGACGCTCCGCGCCCGCCTCGCGGTACTCGTTCGCAAGCTCGGCCGCGTGCGACGGCGTGCCGCGCAGGAAACCCGCGAACCCGCGCGTATCGGCGCCCCACTCCTGCTGATAGCGCTCCTCGGCTCGCGCCGCGCCCTTGGCATCGGCACCCATGTAGAAGCCGACGTTGACCGTGCGCGCGATCTCGCCCTCGTCGCGGCCGACATCGTGGCACCAGCGGTCGAGCACGTCGTTCTTCCGCTTCCACTCGCCGGGCGCGAGGTACGGAGCGTTCCATCCGTCGGCAAAGCGAGCGGCCGTCCGGAGCGTGCGCTTCTCGCCCGCGCCGCCGATCCAGAGTGGAAGGCGGGCCTGCACCGGCTTCGGGTTGTTCGCGGCCTGTCTCAGCGTGTAGTGCCGACCGGAAAAGTCCGCGACTGGCTCATCGAACAGGAGGCGCAGTGCCTCGGCGTACTCCTCGAGCTGATCCTCACGCGTCTTGATCTCCGGAAACTCGAAGCCGAACGCGCGGTACTCCGGCTCGTTCCAGCCGGCGCCGATCCCACAATCGGCACGACCGTTCGAGATGTGATCGATCGTTGTCATGGATTTCGCGAGAAGACCCGGGTTCCGGTACGCGACGCTGAAGACGAGGCAACCCACGCGCACGTGTGTGGTCTCCGCCGCCGCCGCGGTCAGCGCGGCGATGGACTCGAAGCAGTCACCGTCGCCGCTCTGGTGCGGCGTCTCCTGGAAGTGATCGGACACCGAGAGCCAGTCGAAGCCACGCTCGTCGGCGAAGCGCCAGAGGCGTCGCAGCTCGCCGAAAGGCCCGCCGAGGTGGCCGACATGGATGCCGAAGTCGATGCGGCGAGACTAATACCCGTAGGGGTCGGACGCGGGCGCGCCACCGGTCGGCGTGGGCATCAAGGAGGGCGCGCCCGTGGCATTGGGAGCGCCGCTTCCGCCGCCGGCAGCGGCACACGCCGTGGTGGCCAGCAGCAGCGCCGCGGCCAGGGCCAAGAGTGCTTGTCGCATGGCGCTCACCTCCTGATACCGTTGATACGGGGAGGAGGCCCGCACGGATATGGGTCCTTTGGCCATCTTCGCCATCTTCGTCGTATTCGTCGTGGTCTCCGTTGCGCTTCTGGGGTTCGCCCTGGTCGTGGCCCGGCGCGCGAGCCGGCCGCTTCCGGCCCTGCCGCAGAGCTGCGGCGACTGCGTCTTCATGGTGCCACGGGCCAAGGTCTACCGGCGCGAGACGATCGAGGATGCCGACGGCCTGATCCACTACCTCTGCGAGAAGCGCTGGATCGAGATCACGCCGAACTCGCCGCGCTGCGATCTCGGACGGAGCAAGACGCGCACAACGTCGCCGGTCACGGCGGTCTAGCCTGGCCGCGGTGACCTCCTTCGCTGCCTTCGATGCGTACGTGCGCGCCCGCGAGCGGGAGTACATCGAAGAGCTGAAGGATCTCGTCCGCTTGCCCACCGTCTCCGCGCAGCAGAGCGCCATCGACGAGACCGCGCGCGTGGTGCTCGAGCGCGCGCGCCGCGCCGGTTTGGTCGCGGACAGCCTGGGCGTCGACGGCGGGCCGCCGACGATCGTTGGCGAGATCGGGCACGGCGAGCGAACGCTCCTCGTCTACGACCACTACGACGTGCAGCCGCCTGACCCGCTGGGCGAGTGGAAGACGCCGCCGTTCGAGCCGACCGAGCGCGACGGCTACCTGTTCGCGCGCGGCGTGTCCGACAACAAAGGCAACCTCATGGCTCGCCTCCAGGCGATCGAGGCGTACCGCGCCACGATCGGCGAGCTGCCGCTGCGTGTGCGCGTCCTGTATGAAGGCGAGGAGGAGATCGGCTCGGAGCACCTGTCGGAGTTCGTGCGACGGAATGCCGAACGCCTCCGTGCCGACGGTTGCATCTGGGAGGCCGGGTACAAGGACGCCGCGGGGCGGCCGACCGTCTCGCTGGGCCTCAAGGGCATCGCGTACTTCGAGCTGCGTGCCCGTGGCGCGAAGCAGGATGCGCATTCATCGATCGGGACGATCATCCCGAACCCCGCGTGGCGGCTCGTCTGGGCGCTCGCGACACTCAAGAACGACAAGGACGAGATCGTCATCGACGGTCTCATGGATGTCGTGCGCAAGCCGACCGCGGCCGAGCTAAAGATGCTCGACGAGTTGCCGTACGACGAGGACGGAACCAAGCGCATCCACGACGTACCGCGCTTCATCCGGGGGCTCACCGGCACGCCGCTCAAGGTCAAGCACTTCTTCGAGCCGACCTGCACTATCTGCGGGCTGACGTCCGGCTACTCGGGCCCAGGCTCCAAGACGGTGCTGCCCGCGGTCGCGAGCGCGAAGCTCGACTTCCGACTCGTGCCCGACCTCACGCCCGAGCTGGTCGAGCGCCTGCTGCGCGCGCACCTCGAACGTCGGGGCTTCGGCGACATCGAGGTCGTCGCGATGCATGGCGAGCGACCATCGCGCTGGCCCGCCGATTCCGCCGCGGCGCGTGCGGCGGTCGCCGCGTGCCGGGCCACCTACGGGACGGACCCGGTCGTCTATCCGCTCATGGTCGGAAGCGGTCCGATGGCGCAGGTCTGCGACCAGCTCGGGATCCCGGTCGTCGGCTTCGGGTCCGGTAACGCATCCTCCGCGAACCACGCGCCCAACGAGAACATCGCGGTCGCCGATTATGTGGATCACATCCGCGCGTTCGGCCGGTTCCTGCACGTTTTCGCGGGTAAGCCCCTGGATTGACGGCGACGGCGTCGCTCATGCATTGCCGCCGCGCTGTCGTCCGCGAGACCAATCGTTGCTCAGTTGTTACCTGATGTCAGCGTCGCCGACAGGCGTACGGCATCCATCCTGCCCGTCACTTTGGCCGCTACTGAAAGGAGCACGCCATGGCGCGCAAGACTGGTGGTGGCATGACGGTGGCCGAGGCGGGCCGCATGGGCGGTCGCCTCGTCAGTGAAAAGTACGGTCCTGAGTTCTACGAGAGGATCGGCAAGAAGGGCGGCTCGAGCACCGCGCTGAAGTACGGCCCCGAGTTCTTCGGCCGGATCGGCAAGAAGGGCGGTAAGGCCGTGACTGCGAAGTACGGTCCGGGTCACTTCGAGCGGATCGGTCGCAAGGGTGGACAGAAGGTCGCGGATCTCATCGAGCGGGCGAAGGCTCTCGAGGCTGAGAGTCCCCGTCCGGTCAAGGCCGAGCGTCCCCGTTCGGTCGAGCAAGTGATCGAGGAAGATCGCATCGAACAAGAGGCCAGCCGCTAGCCCACGCACCTAGACTCGCGGGCGTGGGGAAGGAAGTCCGGATCGGCACGCGCGTCGTCCGATCGGCGCGGGCTCTTCCTGCCGGCGAAGGGGTCCCTGTCGCGCCGCCGCTCGTGCAAAGCGTCGCGTTCGACTATCGCTCCGCAGCGGCGCAGGACGAGGTCTTCGGCAACGAACGCGCGGGTTACGTCTACGGCCGCTACGGCACACCGACCACGGCGGCGCTCGAGATCGCGCTCGCCGAGCTCGAAGGCACCGCCGCGGCGACATGTTTCGTCTCGGGCATGGCAGCCATCGCCGCGTACGTGGATGCCTGCGCGGTCGCAAGCGGCGGCCGCATCGTCGCGCAGGAGGACATCTACGGCCAGGTGCGCGCGCTATTCGAGCGCTGGATCCGCGAGCGCGGCGCGAAGATCGTCTTCGTCGACGCGACCGACCACGCGAAGGTCGAGGCCGCGCTCCGCGAGGCACCGACGTCACTCCTGTACGTCGAGGCGATGGCGAACCCGCTGCTGCGCATCACCGACATCGCTGCCTTGGCGAAGCTCGCGCACGCGAGCGGCGCGACACTTGCGGTCGACGCCACGTTCGCGTCACCGGTGCTGCTGCGACCTGTGGCCCTCGGCGCCGACGTGGTGATCCAGTCACTCACGAAGTACGTGAACGGCCACGGTGACGTCATGGCCGGCAGCGTCGCCGGCAGCGCCGAGGTCGCGAAGGCGATGCGCGACCGCACCATCCTCGACGGCGCGTACCTGCCGCCGCACGAGGCGTGGCTCTGTATCCGCGGCATGCGCACGCTCGAGCTGCGCGTGCGCCGCCAATGCGAGAGCGCGATGCGTGTGGCGCAGCACCTCGCGTCGCACCCGAAGATCGCGCGCGTCCGCTATCCCGGTCTCCCGTCGCACCCGCAGCACGAGCTCGCGAAGCGGCAGTTCGGTGGCCTCTTCGGCGGCGTGGTTACGTTCGACCTCAAAGACGCGACGAAGGCCGCCGCGTTCCGCTTTCTCGATGCGCTGGAGCTTGCCGCGTCCGCGACGACGTTGGGTGATCTCTTCAGTGAAGTCCTGTACCCCGCGATCTCCTCGCACCGGCGCGTCGCTCCGGAGGAGCGGGCGCGTCTGGGCATCAACGAAGGCACTCTTCGCCTCTCCGTCGGTATCGAGGATCCCGATGACATCCTCGCTGACCTCGACGGAGCACTCGACACCGTCTAGCTATCTGCGATCCCGTTACGGAACAGTTGGCTTGACAGGAGTTCCACTAATTCACTAGTGTCCTAGTGGAATGGCGACGCTCCAGTTTCGTCTGGACCTCCGCAGCGGCGTCCCGACGTACATGCAGCTCGTCCAGCAGGTCAGGCACGCCGTCCAGTACGGAATCCTGAAGCCGGGCG
Organism: Chloroflexota bacterium; assembly: GCA_031404235.1. GTDB lineage: Bacteria > Chloroflexota > Limnocylindria > P2-11E > P2-11E > CF-39. The sequence goes on along the minus strand of JANNHF010000178.1, from coordinate 11,376 downwards.
ACCAGCTACCGACCGCGCGCGAGGTGGTCGAGGACCTCGCCATCAACCCGAACACCGTGCTGAAGGCCTACCGGGAGATGGAGCGACAGGGATTCGTCCACGGCCGGCCGGGGGCCGGGACCTTCGTCGCCGCGGATGCGCCGGAGCCTCTAGAGCGCGCGGTGCAGGCACCGCTTCGGCGTGCGCTGGACCGCTGGCTCGAGGGCGCACGCGATGCGGGACTCGATCGCGACAGCGTGGCGGCGCTGTTCACCGTCGCATTTCAGGACGCGTTCTCGCGAGAGGAGAGCACACATGGACGCCGTCGTTGAGACGATCGGGCTCACAAAGCGCTACGGATCGGTCAAGGCGCTGGACAACTGCGATGTTGCGCTGCCGCTTGGAAAGGTGACCGGCCTCGTCGGCGCGAACGGAGCGGGGAAGACCACGTTGATCCACCTTGCCGTCGGCCTTCTGCGGCCGACCGCGGGCGCCATGCGTGTCTTCGGACACGACTCCACGAGCGAGACGGGCAAGATCCTTCCGCGCGTCGGCTTCGTCGCGCAGGACCGCCCGCTCTACAAGGAGCTGACAGTCGCCGAGACGCTCGAGCTCGGCCGCCGGCTGAATGAGCGGTGGGACGCCGCGTATGCGCTCGCGCGGGTGCAGCGGTTCGGACTCCCTCTCTCGCGCAAGATCGGCACGCTGTCCACCGGCCAACGCGCTCACGTCGCGACGAGCCTGGCGCTCGGCAAGCGTCCCGATCTGCTCCTACTGGACGAGCCCGTCGCCAATCTCGATCCCATCGCGCGTCTCACATTGCTGGAGGAGCTCATGAGCGTGGTCGCGGAAGATGGCCTGACGGTCGTGTTCTCGGCGAACGCTCTCGCGGACGTCGAGCGCGTCTGCGAGCACATCGTCATCCTCGTGAATGGACGCCCACGGCTCGCGGGCGACACCGAGGACCTCATTGAGTCCCACGTCGTCGCGATCGGACCGCGCACCGAAAGCGTCTCATCCGCGGATGGAGAGCTCATCGAGTCGCGGCACGCCGAGCGACAGACGATCCGGCTGCTGCGTGGGCGCGGACCCTCGCGCGTCGACGACGGGACGATCGTTCGTCCGGCGACGCTCGAGGAGATCGTCCTTGGCTACATGCGCCCGGCGATGGAGGTGGCGGCATGATCTGGCTGATGCTCCGCCAATATCGCGTCCAGATCGTCGCACTCCTTGCGATCGCGGTCCTTCTGGCGATCGGCCTGACGTTCGCCGCGGATTACGCGGCTCGTCTCCGGGTCGAGCTCGGCGTCGATACCTGCGCACCGCTGCCGAACACAAATGCGAACTGCGTGCAGCTGGACAACGAGTGGCGGCGACGTACCGGATCGCTCAACTACCTTTTCTATTCGCTTTACGTGCTACCAGGCTTGGTCGCCTCCTACGTCGGCGGTCCGCTGTTCGCTCTTGAGTTCGAGCGAGGCACGCACCGGCTCGCCTGGACGCAAAGCATCGGCCGCGTGCGCTGGGCCGCTGTGAAGCTTGGCGTAGTGCTGCTGGTCGCGCTCGCGGCGGCGAGCATCGTCGCTCCGTTCGGCGGAGGACAACGAGTGTTCCTCGGTGGTCAGAGCTCGACGAGACCATTCGAAACGTTCGAGATCGAAGGTCTGGCGCTCGTCTCCTACTTCATCTTCGGGCTTGCGGCCGGCGCGTTCGTTGGGGCATGGTCCCGACGGATCATCATCGGTATGTTCGTGGGTCTGCTGGTCTTCGGCGCTGTCCGCGTCGGCGTCCACAACCTGCGGCCGTTGTATCAGGAACCCGCGACCGTGCCGTTCCCGGGGTACCGATCGCTCCCCTTCGAGCAGTCAACCGGGATCCCGCCGGGCGCATGGGTCCTCGAGGTCAAGCCATTCGACCTCGAAGGGCGTCCGCTGCCGCAGGAGCGACTGAACTCCCTGCTGCAGGAGTACTTCCGCACGTCCGGCGGCGTCTCCACGCCGACAAGCAACGACACGACCTTCTTACGAGAACACGGCGTGATCCGGCGTATGGCCTATCAGCCCGCGGACCGGTTCTGGACGTTCCAGGCCATCGAGGCCGCGATCTTCACGGGGCTGGCGGCGCTGTTCGTGCTCCTCACGCTCTGGCGCGTAAGGACGCGCGATGCCTAACGCTCGCGGCGCAGGTAGTCGAGGATCTCTGCCATGACGCGGCAGTCGACTTCGTTGTAGCGGGCGATCTCGCGCATGACCTCGGTCTCGCCCAGCGTCACGCCCTTGCGCGTGGCCTCGACCGCGGCATTCCACGCGCCGGCCATCGCGCCCGCGCCATCGGCCAGCCCTTCGCCCCAATGCGTCTGGATGTGACCGAGAGCCTGTAGCGATCGCGCGATGGGCTTCAGCGAGAACGAGAACGCGCCGCGCACCACGAGTGGCTCGGCCTGCACGACGTCGTGCAGGAGATCGAACCACGCGAGAACGGGCCAGTCGCGGTCGGGATGTCGGGTCCGCGCGTTGTCGTAGGCGCGCTCGAAGTTGCTCGTCTCCGCGGGCGACCAGTGCACGAGGCGTGCGTCGCCGATCTCGCAGGCGGCTTCTGCGGCGACCTTGGTCAGGTGCGCCAGCCAGCCGTCGATCATCGCCGCCTCCGCCGCGAGGGTCAGCTCGCCAACGGTGAACTGCTCGAACCGCCACACCTCGCCCCGGTATGTGCCGCAGCCGATCTGGAAGATCACCGACTGACCGCCCTTGCGCGGGAACGCGGCGAAGTCGTCGCCGAGGTCCGGCAGGAACTCGAAGTCGACGAACGCCTCGACCGGCGCGCGTTGCCGCCACACCTGGGTCCCGGTGACCATCCGCTCCGGACTGACGGGCGCGCCCCCGGGGCGGTTCACCGCGAGCACCGCGTCGACGATCGCCGCCTCCTTCTCGTTGCTGATCCCCAGTAGCTGTGACGACACTCGTGGATCGTCCCAGCGCGTCACGCCGGCGTCGTGTGCGCGTGCGCGATGTGTGGCGTTGACCCGCGGCAGCAGCGTGAGATCGGCGAGCGCCACGCCGATCCGCGCCTTGGCGTCGTGCCACGGCCCGCCCTGGTCCGCCTTCATGTTCGGCCACAGCTCCGGCACCGACGGCAGCGGGAGGACGCGCCACTCGGCGCCCTCGGTGCGCACGCGGCGGATCCATGCCGCGGCCTGCTGCACCACATCGCGCAGATCCATGTCTCGGCCGCGCACGACCGTGTCATGGGGCACGCGTGCGAGACGGTCCCAGCAGCGATCGCCGCGGTCTTCGCCTTGCTTCCACGCGCGGCCCGCGACGTACGACGCCGGGGGCGTGTAGCCCTGCACGCGGCCGAGCGCCTCGTTGTAGACCCAGGCCTGCGCGAGCGTGTCGAGATCGCTCGGCGACGTAGACAGCCCACCGGTCTTCAACAGGTCGAGCGTCCTGAATTTCACGTCGACGACGCGGTAGTGCCGACCGTGCGAAAGGCCGATCGCCGCGAGCTCGAGTGGGTCGCCAACGAACGCGCTGGGGCAGAGCTCGCCGAGCACGTCGGAGCGCACGAGGAGGTCCACCACGCCGAACATCCGCAGCTGCGGATCGCGGAGGACACCGCCGGCGATGACCGCAGCGCCGGCTTGCATCGCTTCCTGTGTGGCGATCGCGGCCGAAAGGGCCCGTGCCTCATCGGGCCGCTGCGCGATGCGGACGACCTGCCAGCGCTGCGCGAGGTCGGCGAGGACCGCCTTCTCGAACGCGCGTCCCTGCCGCATGAGGAAGCGCCCGAGATCGAAGGTCTCGTCGTAGCCCGGCACGTGATCGTCGCGGGTGAAACCGTGCACCGCCTCGTACTCGTCGAGCCAGTCGAGCAGCAGGTCGTTCCTGCACCAGTTGCGCGTCTCGCCGGCCGCGACCCAGTCAAGCCAGTCGAGGTCGGTCTGTGGATCGCAGGGCAGACCGTCATCACGCAGGACGATGGCGTCGCGGCCGATCGGGATCGCTAACCCTCCAGCACGTCGATGAGGCCCCGCAGATCCTCTTCTTCGCGAAGCGCCTTCGCATCGGTCGGAGGCGGCACGCGGCCGCGGTTCGCCCAGTACACGTCCATCCCCGCGCGTGCTGCGCCTCCGACGTCGTGCGCGGACCCCGCCACGAACAACACGCGCTTGCCCTGCAGCTCGAGCGCGTCGAGCGCGGCGCGGTACGGGCGCGGATCGGGCTTGTACGCACCGGCGCGCTCCGCGGTCATGACCAGGTCGAACGTTCCCGCGCGTGCCGCCGCCGCGGCTCCGAGCCGCTCCGAGCAGTTCGTGACGATGAAGCGCGTGTATGAGCCGAGGCGCGGGAGGACACCGCCTACATCGGGCCATGGCGCGGACTCGGCCCAGCGCCGCAGCAGCTCGTCAGCTTTCGTCCCCTCGATGCCGACGACGCCCGCCGCATCGCGCACGATGTCCTCGAAGGGTCGATATGGCTTCCCGCGCAGCAAGGACTGCGACGCCGCGTGCCAGCGCATGCCGAGATCGCGCCCGCCGGCGACATCAGCGAACAGCGACCAGCAGTCGAGCAGCGCGGTGAGGAGATCGAAGCCGACTGCTGCGTAGCGCATCACGCTTAGTATCGGCGCGCATGCCCGACGCCCTCACGACGCTCGCTTGACCAGCGACGTCCGCAGCCAGTGGCACCACTCCAAGACCGAGCCTGTCGCACGTGGCGGCATGGTCACGGCGGAGCATCACCTTGCGGCCGAGGCTGGTGTCGAGATGCTCCGCGAGGGTGGGAACGCGGTCGACGCGGCGGTCGCGGCCGCGTTCGTGATGGGTGTGGTCGAGCCGTTCACCAGCGGGATCGGCGGCATCGCGGGTCTCGTCATACGCCGGGCGGACGGGACCGTTGCGTCCGTGGAGGGGCCGACGCGGGCGCCGCTGGCCGCGCGCGCCGACATGTTCGAGCTCGCCGGTGGCGGCGCGCGTGCGGGCATGTACCTGTGGCCCGCGGTGAAGAACGGCGCGAACATCGACGGCGCGACCTCGGTGACCGTTCCGGGGCAGGCCGCGGCGCTGTGTCTCGCCCTCGAGCGCTTCGGCTCGCTGCCGCGCGCGCGTGTGATGGAGCCCGCTATCCGGCTCGCGCGGGATGGCTTCGAGATCGACTGGTACGTCGCGCTGTCGTTCGCGATGTACGCGGAGCGCCTCTGGAAGGCCGGCGACGCGAGACGCATCTTCTTCCGGCCGAGCGGTGCGCCATTCCGTCCCCCGATCGGCACGGAGCCGTCGGACCGCGTCGTTCAGACCGATCTCGCGCGGACGCTCGAAGCCATCGCGCGCGATGGCCCCGAAGTGCTGTATCGCGGCGAGATCGCCGAGGCGATCGTGTCCGACGTGCGCGCGAACGGTGGCGTGCTGGGCATGGATGATCTCGCGAAGTACGAGGCGCGTGTCGGAACGCCGCTCCAGACGATGTACCGCGGTCATCGCGTGATCACACTCGACGGTCTCTCTGGCGGACCGACCGTAGCGCGCGCCCTCACGGTACTCGACGCGTTCCCGGTCGGCGCGAAGGAGCGCGGCGGCGTCGATCACCTGCACCTCGTCGCCGAAGCCCTGCGTGCTGCGTTCCTCCACCGCTTCTCGCAGCTCGCCGACCACACGACGCACCTGAACGCCGTCGACAAGGAACACACGATGGTCTCGCTCACGCAGACGCTCGGCCAGGGCTTCGGGTCGGGGTTCGTGCCGAAGGGGACCGGCGTCGTCCTGGTCGACGGCATGACCTGGTTCGACCCGGTGCCGGGGAACCCGAACTCGATCGCCCCCGGCAAGCGCGTGCTCTGGGCGGGCGCGCCGACGCTCATCGCACTTGGCGACGCGCCGCTGCTCGCGGTCGGTGCGCCAGGCGGCCGCAAGATCATGAGCGCGGTCACGCAGGCGATCGTGAACGTCGTCGATTTCGGCGACGGACCGCAGGACGCCGTGAACCGCCCGCGGGTGCATGACGAGGGCGAGGGGCTGCTGGTCGATTCGCGGATCCCCGAAGACGTGCGCGCAGGGCTCGCGGCGCTCGGGCATCAGGTGGAGGTGAAGGAAGAGACGCTCATGTCCGCGTGGTTCGCGCGGCCGAACGCGATCCTCGTGGACCCCAAGACCGGCGAGCTCCGAGGTGGGGTCGACCAGAACAAGCCCGCGGTCGCTGTCGGGCTAGGCTAGTCCGCCGATGGCACGCTTCATCGTCGACGGCGGAACACCGCTGCGCGGAGAGATCCGTCCGGCCGGAAACAAGAACGAGGCGCTGCCGCTCATCGCCGCGGCGCTGCTGACCGAGGAACCGGTGACGCTCCACAACGTCCCGCGCATACGAGACGTGCGCGGGATGCTCGAGATAGTCGCCGCGCTCGGCGCGAAGGTGGAGGAGCTCGATGCGACCACCGTCCGCATCACGGCTGCGGGGGTCAAGAGCATCGAGGTCCCGCAGGCGCTCGCCCGCGAGATCCGCACGTCGCTCCTGTTCGCCGCGCCGCTGCTCGCGCGTCACAAGAAGGTCAAGCTGGGCCTCCCGGGCGGCGACGTCATCGGCCGGCGCCGGAACGACACGCACTTCCTCGCGCTGCGAGCCCTCGGCGCAGAGCTTGACGTCTCACAGGCCGGATACGGACTGCACACCGCAGGACTCAAAGGAGCCGACCTGCTGCTCGATGAGCCGTCCGTCACCGCGACCGAGAACGCGCTGATGGCGGCGGTGCTCGCGAGCGGGCGCACGGTCATTCGCAACGCGGCGAGCGAGCCGCATGTGCAGCAGCTCGGCATCGCCCTCTCGAGGATGGGCGCCCGCATCAACGGCATCGGGACGAACACGATCACGATCGACGGCGTCGAACGGCTGAGGGGCGTCGAGCACACGATCCTGAGCGACCACATGGAGGTCGGCTCGCTCATTGGGGCGGCCGCGATGACGCACGGCGAGATCACGATCAAGGACGCGGTCCCGCAGTACCTGCGCATGACGCTTCTGATATTCAAGCGGCTCGGCGTGGAGACCGAGGTGCGCGGCGAAGACCTCCTCGTCAAGTCGAGGGAACGCTACGAGATCGAGGAGGATCTCGGGGGCGCGATCCCAAAGGTGCAGTCCCAGGTCTGGCCGGGGTTCCCTTCGGACCTCACCAGCATCGCGACGGCGATGGCCACGCAGGCCGAAGGCACGGTGCTCATTCACGAATGGATGTTCCCGGGGCGCATGTATTGGGTCGGCTCGCTTGAGAGCATGGGCGCCCGCCTGGTCCTCTGCGACCCGCACCGCGTGGTCGTTGTCGGCCGCTCGCAGCTCTATGGCACCGACCTGCGTAGCCCCGACATCCGTGCGGGCATGGCGTTGCTCGCCGCGACGCTCTGCGCGAAGGGCCAGAGCGTCATCAGCAACGTCGAGCAGATCGACCGCGGCTACCAGGACCTCGATTCGCGACTTCGGGCGCTTGGCGCGAAGATCGAACGCGCCGCGTGACACAGGGGGAGAGGCCCCTGTTCAGCGAGCGGAGCGAGCGTTTCGCGACGCACCTCGAGTGCTCGCGGTGCGGCGAGCACTTCCAGATCGATACGCTCCAACAGACCTGCATCCGCGACGGTGGCCCGCTCCTCGTCCGCTACGACCTGGTGAAGGTCCACGAGGCGATGCAGCGTGAGACCCTCGCGCGCCGCCCCGCGACGCTGTGGCGCTACCGCGAGCTCCTGCCGATCGAAGACCCCGCGCATGTCGTGACGCTCGGCGAGCCGAACACGCCGCTGCTCGACGCGCGCCGGATAGGGGAGGAGCTCGACATCCCGAGTCTGCGCGTGAAGGACGAGGGCCTGCTCCCGACCGGAACGTTCAAGGCGCGCGGCGCCGCCGTCGGCGTGACGCGCGCGCTCGAGCTTGGTGTCAGCACTCTCGCGCTGCCGACCGCGGGCAACGCCGGCGCCGCCTGGGCCGCCTACGGAGCGCGCGCCGGCGTCCGCGTCGTGGTCGTGATGCCTGACACGACGCCCGAGACGATCGTGCGGGAGACAGCGTCGTACGGCGCCGAGGTGTATCTCGTACCGGGCTCGATCGCGGACGCGGGCGCGGTCGTGAAGCGCGCTTGCGCCGAGCACGGCTGGTACGACGCATCGACGCTGAAGGAGCCCTACCGCATCGAGGGCAAGAAGACGATGGGCTTCGAGCTGGCGGAGCAGCTCGAATGGAAGCTGCCCGACGTCATCGTCTACCCCACCGGAGGCGGCGTCGGCCTGATCGGGATGTGGAAGGGCTTTGCGGAGCTGCGGGAGATCGGGTGGATCGCGCGCGACGACATGCCGCGCTTCGTATCGGCACAGGCGACCGGCTGTGCGCCGATCGTCCGCGCGTTCGAGGAGGGCGCGAGCGAGTCGCAGCCGTGGCCCGACCCGCAGACCTTCGCGGCCGGCATACGCGTGCCCAAGGCGCTCGGTGACTTCCTCGTTCTGCGCGCGCTGCGCGAGAGCGACGGCATCGCGCTGGCTGTGACCGACGACGAAACGCGCGACATGATGCGACTGGTCGGGACGATGGAGGGGATGCTGGTGTGCCCTGAAGGTGCGGCAGCGATCGCCGCAGCCGCGAAGCTGCGTCGCCAGGGCTGGATCCGCGACAACGAGAGCGTCGTCGTTTTCAACACCGGCAGCGGGCTGAAGTACGCGGAGTCGTTGCAGGGCGAGGCCGCGCGGCGGCTGCACGCGGGGGCGCTGCCGGATGCGTGACGAAGGGACGTGAGCTTTCGCGCGACCACGCGACCAATGGGCGTCCGTCGCGGCATCGTCGGCGGGTCGGTCGTGGTCGCGGTCGGCGTGGTCGGTCGCCAGGCGCTTGCGGTCCCGAACTCGGGCGCGTACCTGTTCGGCGCACTGGGCGCTGCGTTCCTCGCAGCGTGGTACGCAGCCCTACTTCGTTCCGGCGATCATCATGGCCGTCGGTCTCTACATGCTCGCCGAGCGGTAGCAGGCGAGTTAGACCGACTTGGTATAGCGCTCGAGCATCATCGGCCAGCCACCGGGCGACTCCATACCGGCGCGGTAGGCGGCCGCCTTCTCGCCGTGCCGTGAGAACGCACGGTGCTCGAGCACGACGCGCGTTCCCAGCGCTTCCTCGGAGAAACGGACCTCGACCTCACTTGCCTTGGCCGGATCCGGCTCCGGCGTGCGGTCGAATGCGATCTGCCAGCTGAACACGATCCTGCCCGGCGGCTCCCAGACCAGTACGCGACCCCAGTCGCACTCGAAGTTGTGCGGCCCGCGTTCGAAGCACGCGCCGCCGAGCCGCGGCTCGATGCCGATGGTCTGGAGGACATCCTGCGACCACGTGTATTCGCGCGGCCACCAGCGCCCGAGATTTACGAACGCCGCGAAGGCGCGCTCCGGCGGAACGCGAACGAAGAGCTCGCGGGTGAGGACGTCGGTCGCGACTGGAGCCATCGCCACGACCCTACCTCAGTCCGCCGGGTGGCGGCGCGCCTAACATCCACCACGGATGGATCTCGCCCCGGACATCCTCGCGCTGGTCGGGAACACGCCGCTGGTCCGACTCTCGCGCATCGGGCGCGGTCTGAAGCCGACGATCGTCGGCAAGCTCGAGCACCTCAACCCTGGCGGTTCGATCAAGGACCGCATCGGCCTGCGCATGATCGAGGACGCCGAGCGGCGCGGGCTACTGAAGCCGGGTGGGACGATCGTCGAGCCCACGAGCGGCAACACCGGGGTCGGACTCGCGATGGCCGCGGCGATCAAGGGATACCGCGTCATCTGCACGATGGCCGACAAACAGAGTCAGGAGAAGCGTGACCTGCTCCGCGCGTTCGGCGCCGAGGTCGTCGTGTGCCCCACTGCCGTGTCGCCCGACTCGCCCGAGTCGTATTACAAGGTGGCCGAGCGGATCGCGAAGGAGACCCCCGGCGGCTTTCTCCCGAATCAGTACTACAACCCGATGAATCCCGAGGCGCACTACAACACGACCGGCCCCGAGATCTGGGAACAGACAGACGGGAAGGTGACGCACGTCGTGCTCGGCATCGGCACCGGTGGCACCGTGACCGGCGCGGGTCGCTACCTCAAAGAACGCAACGCGAACATCCAGATCGTCGGCGCCGACCCGCAGGGCTCGCTCTACACCGGCGGCATCCATCCGTACAAGGTCGAGGGCATCGGCGAGGACTTCTACCCTGGCACGTTCGACCCGAAGCTCGTCGACCGGTGGGTGCGCGTGTCCGACCGCGATTCGTTCCTGACCGCGCGGCGCCTCACGCGCGAGGAGGGGATCCTCGTCGGCGGCTCATCCGGCACCGCCATGTGGGCGGCTCTCGAGGTCGCCAAGGAGCTCGACGAGGACGCGCTCGTCCTCGTGCTCTTCGCGGACTCGGGCCGGTCGTACCTCTCGAAGATCTACAACGACGAGTGGATGCGTCAGAACGGATATCTCGAGCGCTACCCGGTGCAGGCAACGGTGCTCGACGTGGTGCGCGACCGCATGGGCACGCCCGGCCTGATCGTCGTGTCGAAGGACCAGAGCGTGCGCTCGGCCATCGACACGATGCAGCGCTACGGCATCTCGCAGATCCCCGTCGTCGCGGACGGCGAGGCGACCTTGGTGACGGACATCGTGGGGAGCGTCCAGGAAACGACGATGCTCGACCGCGTCTTCCGCGAGCCCTCGCTCGTTGACGAGCGTGTCGAGCGTGTCATGGAGCTGCCGTTCCCGGTGGTCCAGGCCAACGAGGACATCGAGCGTCTGTATGCGGAGCTGTCGGCCGGCGCCCCCGCCCTCCTCGCCGCGTCCGACGACCGGCCGGTCTCGATCATCACCAAGGCAGATCTGCTCGAGTTCGTCGCGCACCAGCGGCGGCGCGCCCGCTAAGCCCGCCAGCGCGCAGCGCGCGCGCTCTAGAGCGTCGGGCCCCCGAGCGTCACTCGGAGTGACGACGATCTGACCAGGCCGGTCAGATAAGACCGTGGACCGTGGTGAGGAGCTCGTCCAGCTCGAACGGCTTCGCCAGGAAGGCAGTGACGCCGAGCTCGCGCGCGCGCTCCGGGAGATCGCTGGCGGCGCTCAACAACAGGACCGGCACGTCGCCCATCCCGCGCGAGCGAAGGTGTTCCAGGATGTGGTCCGCGCTACCGCGTGCGAGACGCAGATCGAGGACCACGAGGTCGGGTCGCAGTCCGAGCGCACCGTCGAGACCCGCGGAGTCGGTGACCGCCACCGGCGCGTATCCCTCGGTCTCGAGGATGTCCGTGAGGAGCGACGCGATATCGCCGTCGTCTTCGACGACGAGCACGCGCCTGCGACGCTCGGTCCCTTCCATCACGGCAACACGGTACGCCGCATACTCAAACTTATGCCCACGCGCAAGCGCAAGCCC
>JANNHF010000177.1:0-7361 GCA_031404235.1 Chloroflexota bacterium | reverse complement strand
TGGAAGCAATCGCGCCCGCACCCAGTGGGACACTTTCGTGAGTATTGGTAGTTAACTGCCAATTGGGCCACCCCTCATAACTAAAGGCCTCAGCGACCGTGACCAACGCTGGGCGGATGACCCGGTCGTGCAGTCGGTACGCCTTTTGGTGTTCCTGGATGACAGTGCCCTCAGGCTCGTCGGATTCGACGTAGGCGACGGCCTCGTGCAGGTATGGGTCGAACGGCGTGCCGAGCGAGTCGATCGGCTCGAGGCCCTCGGTGTCGAGGATCGAGCGAAGCTTGCGCTCGACGAGCCACATCCCTTCGACCCACGACTGGCCTTTCGCCTCATCCGGCACGGTCGCAAGCGCGCGGTCGTAGCCGTCGAGGACGTCGAGCAGCCTCGCGATGAGATCGGCCTTCGCGAATCTGGCGAAATCGGTCCGGTCGGCCTCGTTGCGCTTCCGAAAGTTCGCGAAGTCCGCGGTCATTCGCTTGAGATCGTTGGTGAGCTCGTCCACCTTGACCGCCATCGCCCGGCCGTCGGCGGCCGGGGACGTTTCGGGATCGGCGTCTGCGACCCTGCCGTGTGTCTCGCCGTTCGTGCGCGTCCGCAGCCGCTCTTCGAGCAGCTCCTCCGCCTTCCTTGCTTTGTCGTCCATGACCTAATGCCCCTCCATGACTCGCACGAGATCGCTCATGAGCGAACCGACGTACCGCACGGCACCGATCGTCCGCGCGTAATCCATGCGCGTCGGACCGACGACGCCGACGTACCCGAGGTACTCCGTGCCGGTCCCGTAGCGCCCGAACACGAGACTGCAGCCACGCAGCTGCTCCAGTCGGTGCTCGCTCCCGATCGCGATGTGCACCTCGTCGTCGCCGAGCGTCGGCGGCAACAGGTCGACTAGAAGCGTGCGGTCCTCGAGGAGACGCAGCATGTCCCGCATCCGACCACCCGCCGCGAACTCCGGCTGCGCGAGGATGTTCTGGATCCCGTCGGTGTAGACGTCACGCGTGCGCGTCGCGTCGTGCTCGTCGAGCGCCCGCGCGATCGCAAGGACCACCTCGGCTTCGACGCCCGTCGCACCGGAGGCCGCGATGCGAACGGCCATCGCGTCGCACGAGACAAGCGTCTCGGTGAGACGGGCCGACAGCGATCGCAGGTGGTCGGTCGTCGTCGCGACGCGAAGCTCGAGCAGCTGCTGGGCGACGGACCCGCCTTCGAACACGACGACGACCAGCGCGCGTCGCTCGCTGATCGGAACGACCTCGACGTGGCGGAGCAGCGCATGGCTGGTCGCCGGCGGCGTGACGATCGCGGCTTCCGTCGTGAGCCGCGCGAGCGTGGAGGCCGCGAGCCGCATCCACTCCGACGTGTTCGAGAGCGCCTGCTGGAACTGGTGGCTGACGGTCAGCTGCTCGTCGGGATGAAGGCCAGGGAGCGGCATCAGGGCCTCGATGAAGTAGCGGTAGCCAAGATCGGTCGGTACGCGGCCGGCCGAGGTGTGCGGGTGCGTCAAGAGACCCAGCTCCTCGAGCGTCGCGAGCTCGTTTCGCACGGTGGCCGACGAAACGTCGAGGTGGTACTGGCGCACGAGCGCCGCCGAGGCCACCGGCTGCGCCGTGGCGATGTACTCGCGTATGACGGCGCGCAACAGGTCACGCTGCCGCTCGCCGAGCTGGGGAAGCTGTTCGGTCATCTGAGGCATTAGCACTCTCCCATCGAGAGTGCTAACAAGGGTAGCAAGGGTCGGAGGCAGCCGTCAAGGATGTGACGCTCGGTCTCCTGCCCGGTCCGCTGGCATCCAGCATGCTGATTGTCCTCCCTGACGCATGCGGTGGAGGTTCCAAGCGATGGTGTCTGAGTTCAAGGACTTTCTGCTCAAGGCGAACGTTCTCGCGCTGGCTCTCGCGTTCATCATCGGCGTCGCGCTGGCGGCGGTCGTCAACTCGCTGGTCAAGGACCTCCTCATGCCGCCGGTCGGGCTGCTCCTCGGAGGGGTCGACTTCAACAACCTGTTCATCGACCTCTCGGGAAAGAACCCCGCAACGCTGAAGGCAGCGCAGGACGCCGGCCTGGCGACGCTCAACTACGGCGTCTTCATCAACACCGTGATCACGTTCATCATCGTTGCGTTCGTCGTGTTCTTCATCGCGCGGTCGTTCGTGCCCAAAGGCGCCCCGACCAAGGTCTGTTCGTTCTGCAGTGAGGAGATCCTCGCCTCCGCGACGCGCTGCCGCTACTGCACCAGCCAGCTAGCCACGACCGGTCCGCGAACGGCATAGCTCGCACGGCCGTCGCCGGACCAGCGCGCGGCTGGATCAGACCGGCGTCTGTGAGATCAGCGCGCGCACACGGCCGATGAGGTCGTCTAGCTCGAACGGCTTTGTGACGTAGTCGGCCGCGCCGAGCTCCGTCGCGTAGTTCCGCTCGGATAGGCCGAACATCGCGGTAACGACCACGACGGGCATCTTGGCGAGCCGTCCATCCGAACGCAGCTCTCGGAGGACCGAGAACCCGTCGCGCCTCGGCATCATGAGGTCAAGGACCATGCAGGAGGGTTGGAGCTCATCGACCAGCCGCATCGCTTCGTCGCCGTCGCTCGCGAGCTTCGACTCGAGACCGTCGTCGCGAAGCGCCGTGACGATCACGTCGCCCAGCGCTGGGTCGTCCTCGACGACGAGGACGAGTGGACGTTTGCGCGCCACTAGACCCGGATCTCCTTCGCGAGCCGGTCGGGATCGACGATGACGATGTGGCGGCGGCGGATGCCGATGATCTCTCGCCGCTCGAGGTCGCCGAGCACGCGGTTCACCGACACCCGTGACGCGCCGATGAAGGCGGCGAGCTCGTCCTGCGTGAGCGTGAGCTCGAGCTTCGCGGTCCCATTCGCGGTGCCATCGACCTGCGCCAAGTCGAGCAGGTACTTCGCCACCCGGCTCGGCACGTCCAGGAAGATGAGGTCCTCGACCCGATCGGATAGCCGGCGGATGGTCTTCGCGAGCGCATCGAGCACGACGCGGACGGCCGCCGGGTGCGTTTCCAGGAACGCCATGAAGTCGTCGCGCGCGAGCAGCGCGGCCTTGGCGTCCTCGAGGGCGGTCGCCGACGCCGAGCGCGGGCTGCCGTCGAACAGCGCGAGCTCCCCGAAGAAGTCGCCGGTGCGCATGATCGAGACGAGCGCCTCCTGACCGAACTCGCCGGGAAGCGCGATCTTCACCGCGCCGGCCAGGACCACGTACAGATGCAGGCCCGGATCGTCCTTGCGGAAGAGCGTCTCACCGCGTTTGAACGAGCGCATGCGCATCCGCTCGGCAAGCTGCGTGACTTCGGCGTCGGCGAGCTTGGCGAACAGCGGATAGCGCCGCAAATGGTCCGGGAGACGTGTCTCCGGCACGGCGCGATTCTAGGTTTTCGCGAGCGGGGTCACTGACAGAATCCCGGACCAGTTAGCCCTGACAAATCCCAGATATTCGAGAAAGCTCCGGCCCGGCGCTTGACGCGACCGCCACAATCGACCGCCCATGGACAGCGAGAGGGCGGTCCGCATCGGCGAGGCGTACGTCTCGGGCGCGCTCACCGCGCCCCTGGACGGCGCGCGCATGCGGGTCTTCTACGAGCTGTTGGCGGAGGTGGTGGAATCGGTCGGCCTCCGCGCCTACCTTCCCCACCGCGTCAGCGACCCCGTGGCCGCCGCCCAGCTGGAACCGCGTGCCGTCTACGACATCGACCGGGCGCACGTGGCCTCGGCGCGCGTCGTCGTGGCGTACGCCGGCATCCCGTCGTTCGGCGTCGGCATCGAAGTCGAGCTGGCGCGCGAGCACGCCGTGCCGGTGGTGCTCGTCGTCGAGCGCGACCGGACCGTCTCGCGACTGCTGCTCGGCAATCCCGCCGTCGTCGACGTCGTTCGTTTCGGCGACCTCGATGGCTTGCGCCGAGGCCTCGCGGCGTCACTGGAAAGGATCGCGGCAGGCGCGCCGGGGGCCGCGTTGCCGACCGTGTCCGACGACGTCGTCGTGCAACGCTTCCTGGCATCGCTGGAGCAAGCGAGGCACCTGCCGGACGGCGAGATCGCGGCGCTCCTACGTGTCGGAGAGCTGGACGGCGAGGCTGCGTCGACGATCCGCGATGCCGTAGCGACCGGACGCCTGTTCGGCGCCGGTCTGCGCGACCTCGTCGGTCGCCACGCGCTGCGGGGCGGCGACCTGGGGGTGTTCGTGCTGCGCGACGTGCTGGAGCGCCCGCTGGCGGATGCTGCGCGCGCGATCGGCCTCGATCCGCGCACGACACGCAAGCGCCTCGAGAGCGCGAGGGCTCGCGTCGGGCTTGCTCCGGACGCACCGGCCGCTGACATCGCACAATGGCTCGTGACCGAGCTGATCGCCCCGCCGACGCGGGCGCTGCAGCTCCATCTCTTCAGTGGAGGGCGAGCCGAAGCATGAGCAAAGGGCAGAAGAAGCAGAAGACGACCGGCAAGCTGGCCTGGCGCAGCAAGAAGGCAAATCACGGGCGCAAGCCCGGGATGGGTCGCGGCAAGCGCAACTAGCCGAACTGGGTCCTGGACGAGAAACACGCCGCCTTTTGGGGCGGCGTGTCTCGTTTTCCTGAGGAAAAGTGACTACCGGCGGCGCTTGCGCCCGGTGGTCTTGCGCGCCGTGGACTTGCGGCCGGTGCTCTTACGCGTGGCCTTGCGCGCCGTGGACTTGCGCTTGGTGCCCTTGCGCGCGGTCGTCTTCTTCTTCGCGGTGGTCTTCTTGCGCGCAGTGCTCTTGCGGGCTGTCGTCTTCTTCTTCGCGGTCGTCTTCTTGCGTGCGGTGCTCTTACGGCCGGTGGTCGACTTCATGGCGCCGCCACCCGTCGAGGATCCGCCACTCGCCTTCATGGCTCCGCCCATCGACGGACCGCCACCCTTGGCGCTACCCATCGCTGACGGCGGTGTCGGCGGCGTGCCTGCTGGCTGCGGCGCGGGCCAGATCGATCCGGGCTGCTTCTGCGATGACCAATCGTTTCCGGTGTTCTCGTCCTGCATGAGGCCTCCCCAAATTTCTTTCGCGCTGGGACAAATGCTGTTGTGTGATGTGTCATATCGCGTTCGGCACTTCGCCGCAAGCGAGTAGTCGTACTAGACCAACGTCTACACGCTGGCGTCGTCAGGCAAGAGGCGAACGAAGACCTCATTCGCGAGCAGGCGGCCTCGCGGGGTGAGGCATGCGCGCTCTCCCGACCAACGGATGAGGCGCGTCCCGTCCAGCGAACGCAGCGCACTGCGCACGCGCGATGCAGCGGTCTGCCCGAACCGCGCACCGTAACGAGCCAGATCAAGGCCCTCGTCGAGCCGCAGCGCGAGCATCGCGCCGTCCACGGCGGCATCCGCGGCCGCGTCGACGATCTGCTGATCGTCACGGTCGATCGCGGCGATGTACGCGGGTAGCACGCCAGGATTGCGCGAGCGGACGCCAGCGAGATGCGAATGCGCGCCCGCACCCATGCCGAGCCAGTCGCCGTTCCGCCAATACGTCAGGTTGTGCCGGCAGCGCTTGCCCGCCCGAGCCCAGTTCGCGATCTCGTAGTGGCGGTAGCCGTTACGTGCCAGGAATGTCTCGGCGAGCTCGTAGAGCGAGGCGATGCCGTCATCGTCCGGCTGGGCTGCCGCAGTGCGTCGTCGCCAGCGCTCGACCGAGCGCCAGCCGGCCCCTGGCCAGTTTGCGATGGCCTCCTCCGGCTCGAGCGCAAGCTCGAGCGGGTAGCAGGAGAGGTGGTCGGGACCCAGCGCCACGGTCGCCGCGAGGTCTGCGGCCCATGCGGCGGCGGTCTGGCCAGGCCAGCCGAAAATGAGGTCGACATTCACGTCGAAACCGACGGAACGAGCGGCCGCGACCGCCGGGGCGACGTCCTCCGGGTGGTGCGTGCGTCCGAGCGCACGGAGTCCCTCCTGCGACAACGACTGCGCGCCGAGCGAGAGGCGCGTGATCCCCAGGGCCGCCCAGGCCTCCAGGCGGGCGCGGTCGAGCGTCGCCGGGTTCGCCTCGACGGTCGCTTCGAGGGGGCGCAGGTCGAAGGACTCGCGCAGCGAGGCGCCGAGACGCGCGACCTCGCTGGGCTCGAGGAGGCTCGGCGTCCCGCCACCGAGGTACAGCGTGGCGACGCGCGGCCGCCCGAGCCGTTCGCCCCCGCGCCGGATCTCGCCGTCGAGCGCATCCATGTACCGAGACCGAAGCGCGCTCCGTGCGGGCGCCGTCGCGAAATCACAGTATGGGCATCGCGAGGCGCAGAACGGGATGTGGACGTACAGCCCGATCGAGTCCCGCGAACGAGGCACCGAACGCGGCCTACGCGCCGAGGGCCCCCGCGCGCGAGGGGTCCCCGGCCCGAAGGGACGGGGTTTCGCGCGAAGAGAGGGTTTCGGCGCGGAGGCCGCGTTCGGCGCGAGAGAGCTCATCTGCGGATAGCTCCGAGGAGATCGGGGAGTTCCGCATCGGCGGACAGCTCGGACGTCTTCCCGAGGTCGACGAGCCAATCCCGCGACTCGTGCACGAAGGCGAGAAGGTGCGAGGGCCGCCACTCGTTCTCCGTCACGACCCGCTCGTCACCAAAGTCCGGCAGCAGCAGCACGTACGCGGTGTTCCGATCGACCAGTCGCGCCCCCGACACGCCGTATCCGCCGATCTTCCCTGGCCCGCCGAGCGCTGAGAGCGCCGAGCTGCGTAGCGGACCCACGATCTCGATGAGCCGCGCATCGCCGTCGGTCTCACCCACTCCAGCGGCGCGGTGGAGCGCGAGGCCGGCGTGACCGGCGTAGAGGCCTTCGAGCAGTCCGCGCGTCTCGCGCGACAGGCCCGCCCAGACCGCTTGGGCATCACCGGTCGCGACGGCCTGCAGGAACGTCGAGGCGCTCGTCTGCGTAGGGTGGTCGAACTGCAGCTTCGGGGGCTTCATCACTCGTCCTTGATCCGCAGCACCGCAAGGAATGCCTCCTGGGGGATCTCGACCGATCCCACCATCTTCATCCGCTTCTTGCCTTCCTTTTGCTTCTCGAGCAGCTTTTTCTTTCGCGTGATGTCGCCGCCGTAGCACTTCGCGATCACGTCCTTGCGCTTCGCGCTGACTGTCTCACTCGCGATGACCTTCCCCCCGATGGCGGCCTGGATGCGCACGTCGAACATCTGCTTGGGGATGAGAGCGCGCAGCTTCGAGACGAGAAGACGACCGACGTGCTGGGCCTTCTCGCGGTGGACGATGATCGAGAGCGCGTCGACGAGCGTACCGGCCACGAGGACGTCCAGGCGCACGAGGTCGGCGGCGCGGTACTCGCCGAACTCGTAGTCGAGCGAGGCGTAGCCCTGTGAGCGGCTCTTCAGCTGATCGTAGAAATCGAT
>JANNHF010000176.1:0-8022 GCA_031404235.1 Chloroflexota bacterium | reverse complement strand
CTCGTTCATCCGATCGAGCGCCCGCTGCATGAGCACCTGCTCGCGATGCTCGAGACGGCGCACCTCACGGAGCGCCGCCGCGACGACGTAGCTCGTCGCGAGGAGCACGAGCACGAGCACCAGAGGGCGCCCGCAGAGCTGCCCGAGCACGTCGTCGACCTTCCGTGCCAGCACCACGGTGGAGCGTTCGACGACGACGTGCCAGCCCAGCGGGTCGAGCTCGACCGTCGATACGAAATGGCGCCCCCGGCCGAACGGGTCGTCGGCCTCCTGGGACACGGTCCGATGCGCGAGCGCGGCGGAGACGACGGGGTCCGACGCGAGGTCAAGCTCGCGGTCGGCCGCCGGAGCGGAAGCGCGAACGATGAGCCTGCCGGCGCGGTCGACCAGGTAGATCTCGTCCGCAGACACCAGGAGCGGTGCGACCCACGCCGCAAGCCGCCCCGGGTCGAGCTCAGCGAGGAGCGCACCGCTGAACGGTCCCTCGCGTCCCCGTGGGCTGAGGATAGCGACGGCGATCGAGACCGTCGGTGCGTTCCCGACGGCGTCGGAGCGGTACAGGTCCGAGTAGAGCGCGCCCTCGGCGCGGAGGTTTGCCCTGCGCAGAGCGGTGAGCAGGTCGTACTGGCTGACGCGCTTGCCCACGAGGGCGGTGTCGAGCGGGTCGAGCGTCACGACGTCGAGTGAGCGGTCGAGCGCGAACAACCGGGCGATGTCGCCGGTCATACGACGATGGAACGTGCGCACGAGTTCCTCGACGCGGGCGGTGTCGCCGACCTCGAGGGCCGAGCGGATGTCGCTGATGGAGATGGACAGTGAGAGCTGCTCGAGGATGCTTTCGGCTCGGCGGCTCACCGCGTCCGCGGCCCGTGCCGCGACCGCGGTGGTCTCGTTCAGCTGCTCGTCGCGCAGCTGCTGTCGCGTGCTGTTGGCCGAGAGCTCTCCGACCACGAGCACGGGCAGGCCGACGAGGAGCGCCACGGCGGCGACCACTCGCCAGGGTCGGGCAAAGAGCCATTCGAGATTCAGGACTCGGCGCACCTTCACTGCCCGACCTTGACCACGCCCTCCATGTCCGGATGGATGAGGCACTTGTAGCTGTACGTCCCCGGCTCCGAGAACGCGACCGCGTAGGAGACGAGCGCGGGCGCGACCGACACGATGAGGCCCGAGCTTCGGAAGCCTCTTCCGTCCCACGCTCCGGAGTCCAAGGTGCGCGGGCTGCCCGGCGGGCCCGAGGCCCGCACGGAGGACTTCTCCGGCACCAGCGCGCGCGCATTGAGCGACCAGCCGCCATCGGAGGCTCTGATGACCAGCCCGACGGCGTCCTGCGGCGCGTTGAAGCTGATCGTGTGCGGGCCGAACACCTTCCAGGTCACCGTCTCTCCGACGCGCGCCGCCGCCTCGGCCGGAGCGAATACCGTCGCCTGAGTGTGGGCGACATCACGCGCGAGAACACCAGCCACGATCGTCGCGTTCGGAAGGCCGCGCGGCGCCCCGTCGACCGCCGGCTGCAGTGCGCGCACGAGGTTTTCGAGCTCGGCGACGCCGCGGTTCCTGACGTCCGCCGGCGCAGGGACGGCGCGATCCTTCTCAGCGACGACGATCCGGCCCGCCATGTCCGGACCGTGAAGAAGGCAAAGATAGCGGTATGTCCCCGGCCGGATCGAGTCGGAGAGACGCACGGCGAAGACGGCCGCGCCGGCAAGATAGCCGCTATTGAAGAGGCTCTGCTTGCCGGTGAAGTCCTCTTGCCGCTGCTGCTCCCTCGGACAGGCTTCGGGCGACGGCGCGACGCCACTGTCCAGGAAACACGGCTGCGCCGCGGATCGGCCGAGCTGCGTCGGCGGTGAGCCAAGAAGGATCGGCGGTAGCTTGAGCGACTCGAGCGAAGGCCGGGTCGCGCCCGCAGGCACCGTCGCGAGGGCGTCGAGCGCTGCGTCGACGAGCGTACCCATTGTCACCGTGTGTATCTCGCCGCGGTCAACGGCGGTGAAGCGGATCGTGTCACCCGCGTGCGCCTCGACCTCTTTCGGAAAGTAGAGGCCCGCAGCAAGACTGAAGGAGCTCGCCTTCGCGTCGACCTGCACGTCGTAGACGCGTGGCGACTCAGGCGCCTTCGCGGGGCCGCAGCCGAGCATTATCAGCGTGATCGTCATCAGCAGCGTGCCGAGTCGTCCCACCACGCGTCGAACGCTAGGTGGGCGAGCCAGCGCGGTCAACGTGCGATGGTGCTCGGGGCGCGAAGAGCTCCCACCCCGTGGAACAGTGAACACGGATCCCGCAACAATGGCGACACGCTACATCAGCGCCGGCGGAACGGCCTCACGAATGCGTACAGCGTCGAACGGATCGCCGCGTTCTGCCAGACGTTCTTCGCCTGCGACCACTGCCGGCGCGAGTCCACGCACACGATACGGGACTGGACCGATGCGTCGACGCCGAAGTGTTTGGCGACGTTGCGGAGGGTCGCGCGCCAGATGTCGTTCTGCATGCGGGCGCCGACGAATGGCATCATCATCATCAGCTCCCAGAACGGATCGCTTGCTCGCGTCAGCTCATCCACCTTCACGACGGTGACGCCAGCGTCATCCACGGCGCTGAACGTGAGAGGGCCTGCGAACGGGTGTCCCTCGGGCGACATGAAGCTGAAGCTCTCGTCGTCGGCGTAGATGACCAGGACTCCGGTCGCCATCTGCGGTGCGCCGGGCATGGTCTTGGCATTGATGAGGCCCACCTCCCCCGGGGCGATGCCCGAGGCCGGAAGGA
Organism: Chloroflexota bacterium; assembly: GCA_031404235.1. GTDB lineage: Bacteria > Chloroflexota > Limnocylindria > P2-11E > P2-11E > CF-39. The sequence continues at coordinate 5,253 of JANNHF010000176.1, read as the reverse complement.
ACATCCGCTGGCCCTTCGGCCAGAAGTCGCCGAAGCGCTCCTTCCAGGTCGCGATGACTTCCTTGGGGGTCACCGCGGCGCCCTCGAGACGGACCGAGAAGGACTTCTGCCAGAGCTTGCCAAAACCCGTCGTCGCACCGGACACCCGGCGGCCGGTGACGTTCAGGTCGATCGCATCCGCGGGGACGTCCTTCGTCTGCAGCGTGCGTACCGGCTTCGCCCAGTTGGCCGCGTCGCTCCTTCGGTCGGTCGCCTCGCTCTGGGTCCGCGCGTCTTTCTGCTGGTCCATCGCTCCCCTCCTCAGCTCGGCTTGGCTCCGGCGACCGCGGACGCTTCGTCGTCGTAGATGCCGATCGCCTCGTCAAGACGCGTCAGCTCGAATATCTGCCGGTAATGCTCGTTGAGACCGAACGCCGATAGGCGCTGCTTCTGCCGGTTCGCCCGGATCAGGATCGTGACCAGTAGCCCGATGCCGCCACTATTCATGTACTCGAGCGCGGAGAAGTTCATGATCACCGTGCGCGTCCGCTCGCCGCTCGCCCGAGCGTATGCCGCCATGAGCTGTTCCTCGGACCGCGCCGTGATCTCCCCGTGGATGTCGATGACGCTGGCTACTTCGTCGATCCTTCGAACGTTGGTCGCTGTGATGTGCTGTGCCATTTCCCGTCCTCCCCCTATGTGCGGCCCGCGACCGCGGCCTGCTCGTCAGGATACAGACCGATGAAGTCGGCGAGCCTGGTGATCTCGAAGATCTCGCGATAGTGCGGGCTGAGCCCGTAGGCCGCGATGACGCGCCCTTCCTTCCGGGCTCGGGCCATGATCCCGACGATGAGCGCGATCCCGCTCGAGTTGATGAACTCGGTACCCGTGAAATTCAGCAGGAGCGCTTCCTTCCCAGCGGCCTCCGAGTAGGCGCCACTCAGCGCAGTTTCGCTCGAGATGTCGATGTGTGCGGGCATGTCGATCACGCTCGCCCCGTCCAGGCGCCGCACGCTCGCCCGCTCAGTCGTCTCCGCCATCGGTGCCTCCTTGGAGCCGCATGACGAGCTCCATCGTGTGATGACGCTCGTCGCCCGTCACGCGCATCTCGTCGACCATGTTCTTGATGAGGAAGAGTCCCCAGCCGCGTGGCGTCTGCAGCCCTGCGAGCTTCGCCTCGAGGTCGGGCGTCGTTGCCTCGGGGATCTTGCGCCCGTCGCCGTGGTCGGTGATCCGCACGATCACCGCGCCACTCAGGGCGCCGACCTCGATCCGGACCGGAAGGTCAGCGCGCCCGCGATTGCCATGCTCGATCGCGTTCATGGTCGCCTCGGCAACGGCCGTCTTGAGCCGCTCGAGCCGCCGCGCGGGGAGGCCCAACCCGCCAATGCTGGCCGCCACGCGTTCCATCGCCTGGCGCTCATTCCCGGCGACGCTGGGCAGCTCGAACCGGTCGAGGACTCGCTCGGGGCTGACGCGACCCATGCACATCCTCCGTGGCCCGCGCGAGGGCTTCGGTCCGGAGTGTGGCGCGACGGTGTCCGGAAATCGTTACGAGATTCCTCGGGCGTTCGTAACGGTTCTCGGACGGCGGGACGCTACAACGCCCGCGTGACCGTCGAGGGGCCGCGGAAAATCGGCGAGGGTCTCGCGCCACCCGAGCCGCCAATAGTCATCGAGCACCGCCAACAACTCATCCACCTGCTCCGCGAAGCCTCGGAGCTCGAGCACACCATCATGTGCCAGTACCTCTTCGCCGCGTTCACCATGAAGCGAAGCGTCGACGAGGGCCTCACGGCCGAGCAGCTCGAGGCGGTGACCCGCTGGCGGAAGGTCGTGCTTGAGGTCGCGCATCAGGAGATGCTGCATCTCGCGCTCGTGGAGAACCTCCTCGCGTCGGTCGGCGCGGCGCCGTATTTCGCACGGCCGACGATGCCGGCGCCGGCACGCCATTTCCCGCCGGGCGTGCAGGTCGCGCTTCTGCCGTTCGGCGAGCGCGCACTCCGGCATTTCCTCTTCCTCGAGCGGCCAGAGGGCATGCCGCTCGACGACGCCGACGGCTTTGCTGCCGTAGAGCGCACGCGCCCGCTCGTAGACGATGACGACATCGTGCCGCGCGCTCAGGACTACGCGACGGTGAGCCATCTGTACCGCGCGATCGACATCGGCTTCGCCTGGCTGACTTCGAAGCTTGGCGAGGGTGGACTGTTCATCGGTCCCCCCGGCGCGCAGGCGCTCGGTGAATGGTTCCACTGGCCGAACCTCGTCCCGGTCACGGATCTCGCGTCCGCGCATCAGGCGATCGACACGATCGTCGAGCAGGGTGAAGGCGCGAAAGGAGACTGGCGCGAGGCGCACTTCGGTCGATTCCTGGCCGTGTTCGACGAGTACATGGCGATGCGCACGGCGGACCCGTCGTTCGAGCCGGCCCGGCCGGTCGTCGCCGGCACCGTGCGCGCCGACGTGGATGACCTTCCGCGCATCGCCGATCGCGCGAGCGCGCAAGTCGCGGATCTCTTCAACGTTGGGTACGAGATCACGCTGCTCGCACTGGCCCGGCTCTTCGCGCACACCGACGAGACCGCCGATCAGCTGAAAACGCTGGAGGGGGTGGCTGTCGGTTCGATGGTGTCGATCCTTACCCCCCTCGGCGAGCTCCTGACGCGCCTCCCATTCGGCCCGACGCATCCCGGTCTGAACGCGGCCCCGACGTTCGAGCTCTTCTACCAGAGCGGATACCTCCTCCCCCATCGCGACGCTGCATGGCGCGTCATGGAGGAGCGGCTGTGGCAGGCCGCAGAGTTCGCCCGGCACATCGAAGGGATCTCGGACCCGGTTCTCGCTCGCGTCGTGGCGTCGTTCGAGAAGTTGGCGGAGCGGCTGGCGCGCGCCAGAGTGCAGGTGACCATCTAGCCGGGAGCGAGCATCCTGTGGGCGTGACGGCCCGGAAGCACTCGCGCCTGGAGATCATCACGCTCGGCGCGCCGCGCATCGAGCTCGGCGGTCGCCCGGTCAGCTTCGACACCCGCAAGGCCACGGCGCTCCTTATTTATCTCGCGGTCACGGATCGGCCCCACAGGCGAGAGACCATCGCCGCGCTCCTGTGGCCCGAGCGCGATGAGGAACACGCTCGAGGCGCCCTCCGCCGGACGCTGTCGGTGATCCGCACCGGCCTTGGACCGGACCGGCTGCACGCTGACGGCGACACGCTCGGCCTCGACCGCGACCAGCTTCGCGTCGATGTCACCGAGCTGCGGCGCGCGCTGGCGGAAGAGCGATTCACCGACGCCGTTCGCTCGTACCGCGGTGAATTCCTGGCCGGCTTCGCGCTGCGCGACGCTCCAGCCTTCGACGAATGGCAAGCCGCCGAGTCGGAGAGGTTGCGCAGTGATCTCTCCGGTGCGCTCGCGAAGCTCGTCGCCAAGCACGAGGCGGCCGGAGCGCCCGAACGCGCGCTGCCCTACGCGCGCCGGTGGCTCGAGCTCGAAGCGCTCCATGAGCCGGCGCATCGCGCTCTGATGCGCCTGCACGCTTTGGCCGGCGATCGCGCGGCCGCGCTTCGCCAATACCGCGAGTGCGCCGCGCTACTGGATCGCGAGCTTGGAGTCGCGCCCCATCCCGAGACGCGCGCGCTGGAGCGAGCGATCCGCGAAGGTACGAGCGCGCCCTCGGCGATCCTGCAGTCAAGACCGGCGGATGAGGCGCTCGGCGACGTGCACACGCTGCATGGAGACTACGTGCGCGCCATCGCGAGCTACGAGGCAGCGCTCGCCGGGGCCGACGACGACGCGCAAGGCGCGCTCGAGCACAAGCTCGCCGACGTCCATCACCGGCGTGGCGACTGGCAGCGTGCCGTTGAACACTCCCGGGCGGCGCGCCACGCGGCGCGCGACGACGCCGCGCGCGCCCGGGTCTCCGCGGACTGGAGCCTCGCGAGCCACCGCAGCGGCGACCCGGCCGGCGCCGCGCGGCTTGCGCGAGAATCGCTCGAGCTCGCGGAGAACGCCAATGACGCGCGCGCCCTCGCGCAGGCGCACAACATTCTTGGCGTGTTGACGCGCGACGCACGACACCTGCGGCGGTCGGTCGAGATCGCGACGACGCTCCCCGATCCGAGCCTGCGCGTCGCCGCGCTGAACAACCTGGCCCTGGCCCTCGGGCGCGATGGCCACGTGGAGCGTGCGATCCCGCTGGCCGAAGAGGCGCTCGCATTGTGCGCGCGGCGGGGAGATCGCCATCGCGAAGCGGCCCTGCACAACAACCTTGCAGATCTTCTGAAGGCCGCTGGTCGTCAGAGCGAGTCGATGCGACACCTGAAACGCGCGGTCACCATCTTCGCCGAGATCGGCGCGCCTCAGGAGCTGGAGCCGGAGGTGTGGAAGCTCGTCGAGTGGTAGCTGGCCGTAACGATTCGCGGACGGTCGACCGGTAGAACAGCGCCGATGAGCGGCACGATGTCATCCCAGGGCGCGCACGGCCTGACCTGGCGGAGGCTCGTCGGCATCGCCGCCGCTGGTGAGGTCGTCGTCCTGCTCGGCATCGCGGCGCTGCTCGGCGATCGAGAGTCAGCGGCCTTCGCCGCGCTCGTCGCTGCCGGATTGCTGCTCCTGCGGTTCCGCAGGCGCGCCGGCACGATCGTCGTCGGTCTGATCTCCGCCAACGTCGCGTTCTTCACCGCGACAGCCACAGCGGCGAACCTGCTCGACGGTGCCTCGCTCGGGACGGTCGCGGTGCCCGCCGCCGTCGCCGCTGTGTCACTGCTCACGATGATCTCCGCGCTCGCGGCCCTCACCGTGGGTCGCCGACCGGAGGCGGTACGTGGCACCGCGATGTCGGTCGCGATCATCGTCCTCGCGTTCGTCGCGACGCTTGGTGCCGCCGCCGCGCTCGCAGCCGAGGGTCCGAGCGCGAGTGCGACGGCGCTGCGCGTTGAGGCGAAGAACACCGCGTTCTCGGCGAGGACGCTCACAGGTAGCGCCGGAGCGGTCGCGGTCTGGTTCGCGAACCGGGACCTCTTTTGGCACACGTTCACCGTCGACGAGCTCGGCGTGGACCTAAAGGTGCCCGTCGGCGGAGAGCGGACGATCTCCTTCAATGCGTCCCCGGGCACGTACGCCTACTACTGTGCGGTGCCGGGGCATCGCGAGGCCGGCATGGAGGGCACGCTCACCGTGAGATGACGCGCGCCCAGGTTTCAGCGCGCGGCGAGCATCGCGTCGAGCGCCGCCGCCAATTCGTCGGTCGCCGTCGGTCCCTCGAACGCATAGCGGACGA